>DBUL01000098.1:0-791 GCA_002307905.1 Rhizobiaceae bacterium UBA1291 | reverse complement strand
ACTATTACTCGATCAAGGCGCTCAATCCGAACCGGATCGTGCCGGTCGGTCCGGACCTGCCCGGCCTCGATCCCGTCTCGCTGCCGAGGACCTGATCATGCAAGATGCAACACGCCTCGTGATCTTCCTGCACGGGGTGGGCAGCAGCGGCGCGGACCTGCTGCCCCTCGCCGGCCGCTTGCGCGACGCCCTGCCCGGCACGGCCTTTGCCGCACCCGATGCGCCCTTCCCCTTTCCTTACGGCATGGGCCATCAGTGGTTCAGCATTGCCGGCGTGACCGAGGATAACCGGGCCGGCCGCATCAAGGCCGCGCGCGCCGATTTCGACCGTGTCATTGGTGAGATAATCGAGACACATGGATTTGCTGACAAGCTCGACCGCGTCGCCTTCGTCGGCTTTTCGCAAGGCACGATCATGGCGCTCGACGCGCTGGCATCCGGACGTTGGCCGGTCGGCGCGATCGTCGGTTTCTCCGGCCGCCTCGCCGCTTCCGCTTCCGCTTTCGCCGGGCCGGGCGACGCCGGTCCTGCTGGTGCATGGCGCGGCGGATTCGGTGATCCCGGCTGCCGAGACAGCCAAGGCCACTGCCCTTTTACAGGACCTGGGCGTTGACGTCGAAAGCCGGATCCTTCCGGGTGTCGACCATACGATTTCGGCGGAAGGTATTGAACTGGCCGGGGAATTTCTCGCCGGCCGGCTCAGCGACTAAGGCACGTTCGCCGGACTTTCAGCCGACCCGCCAGCAGGTGATCGCATTGCCGCGGCGCAAAAGGCCCCCTCTGGCCTGCCG
>DBUL01000063.1 GCA_002307905.1 Rhizobiaceae bacterium UBA1291 | reverse complement strand
GCCATGGCGATGGCCAGGCGGCTTTCTGTGACCGTGTCCATGGCGGACGACAGGATCGGCAGCGAAAGGTCGATGTCCTTGGCGATGCGGGTGGAAATATTCGTCTGACCCGGCATGATTTCCGAGTGCCCCGGCTGAAGCAGAACATCGTCAAAGGTGAGCGCTTCCGCGCCGGTTGCCGAGATTACAATCCGTGCCATTGCCAATTCCTTCAGTTGAATAGGCAGAATCCGCCGGCAAAAAGGAAATTTTTCCCCGGGCGCTCCTGCATGAAATGCTTGGAAGTTGGCGAGGGCAGGTAACACGTTCATGACGGGAAGGGAATAGAAAAACGACCGGAGACGATCTGTCCACGTTTCGATGGCCGGATGCGGGAGCCGGCGACGGGGCTCCTCCCCTTTCTGGAGAGGAGCCCGACCGCTCAGATGTCGAACTGATAGCTCTTCGGCACGTAGCGATAGCCGGTATCGAGTTTCTCGACATAGCCGACGGCGGGGAAAGGCATGTGATAGCCGATGAAGGCCAGCTTGTCGGTGGCGATCATGTCGAACACCCGCTTGCGGGTTTCAGCCGCCGCCGCCTTGTCCATGTCGAACCTCACCTCCCAGTCCGGCCGCTGCAAGGACAGCACGAAATGGTTCGCCGTGTCGGCGGCGAGCACCAACTGGCGACCTTCCGATTCCAGGCGATAAATCATGTGGCCGGGCGAATGGCCGAAGGCGGCCATGCCGGTGATGCCGCTCACCACGTCCCCGCCGTCGGCGATGAATGTCATCTTCTCTGCCAACGGCTTGACATTGGCGAGCACGCCCTTGTGGCCACCCTCGGCCGGGGTGCCGGCGCGGGCCGGATCGACCCAGAAATCATATTCCGCCTGACCCGCCACATAGCGGGCATTCGGGAAGGCCGGCTCGCCGCCTTCCATCAGGCCGCCGATATGATCGCCATGCATGTGGGTGATGACGACGATCGTCACGTCCTCGCGCTTGTAGCCGGTCGCCGTCAGTCCTTCGACCAGCCGTCCGAGACCATTGACCCGCCCCCCTTCACCAAGGCCAGTGTCGAACAGGATGACGTCGGAGCCGGTATTGACGAGTACCGGGGCGAAGCTGTTGACGAAATTGTCTGCCGGCAGGAAGTTCGCCTGCAAGAGATCGCCGACGGTTTCCGGCGTCTGGTCCGTGCCGAAGATTTCCTGCGGCTGGCCGGAAGCGCGCGCGCCGTCCTTGACCACCACGACCTCGAAACTGCCGAGCTTGAAACGATGCGTTTCCGGCGGCATGGCATGGTCGATGCTCATCGCCGTATCGGCGCCTTGCGCGAAGGCCGCCCTTGTCATCAGCGATGGCGCCGCCAGCGCGAGGCCCGCGCCGCCCAGAAGTACCCGTCTGTTGATACCGATCATCCTTATCTCCTCTTGTCCTGCCCGCTGCATCCGCGCCGTCGCGAATATCCGAGGGTGGAGATAGACGCAGCAAACGCCAGGGAAAGACCTTTCACCAAGACGTGATCTATGAAACGCAATGCCGCCAACAGCATTGGCAGGGGGGGGGCGGACCGCGNNCTAAACCAGCGCCGCAACCGCCGTGCCCTTTCGCCCATATCGGCCAGCAAGACGAAGCTCGATGAACCGCATCACGCCCCTCATCCTCGCCGTGGCGCTGTTCATGGAACAGATGGATTCCACCGTGATCGCCACCGCCCTGCCGGCCATCGCCGGCGATCTTGGCGTCGAGCCGATCACGCTGAAGCTGGCGCTCACCTCCTACATGGTGGCGCTGGCCATCTTCATTCCGGTGAGCGGCTGGATGGCCGACCGTTTCGGGGCCAAGAAGATCTTCCGCATCGCCATTCTCGTCTTCGTCGCCGGTTCTATCCTCTGCGCGATCTCAGGCTCGCTCGCAGCCTTCGTCGCCGCGCGCTTCCTGCAGGGGATGGGCGGAGCGATGATGACCCCGGTCGGGCGCCTGGTGCTGCTGCGCACCACCAAGCGCAGCGAACTCGTCTCAGCCATGGCACTGCTGACCATCCCGGCTCTCGTCGGCCCGCTCACCGGCNNTTTTTTTTTTGGGGGGGGGGCCCCCCCCCCACGAAGGGGCGCCGGCCGCCCCCCCCCCCCCCCCCGGCCCCCGCCGCCCCCCCCCCCGCCCCGCCGGTCGGCGGCTTCATCACCACTTATTTTTCGTGGCACTGGATCTTCCTGATCAACGTGCCGATCGGCTTTCTCGGCGTATGGCTCGCGACGATCTACCTTCCTCATGTGCCGCCGATCAAAACCCCGCCGATCGACATCAAGGGGTTCCTCTACACCGCAATCGCCGCCTCCGGCGTTGTGTTCGGCCTGTCGGTCATGAGCCTACCGGCCCTTCCGATCGGGATTGGCTTGGGCGCGACCGTCGCCGGTCTGCTGGCCGCCGCCCTCTATCTGCGCCACGCACGGCGACACCCTGCCCCGCTGCTCGATCTCGGCCTCTTTCGTGATGTCGCCCTCCGCACCTCGGCGCTCAGCGGCTCGATCTTCCGCATCGCCGCCGGTGCCATTCCCTTCCTGATGCCGCTGATGTTGCAGCTCGGCTTCGGTATGACACCCTTCGGTTCCGGTCTTGTCACCTTCATTGGCGCGATCGGCGCTATCACCACCAAGGTGCTTGCCCGCCGGGTTTTTGCCGCAGCCGGCTTCCGCAGCGTCCTGATCATCGCGGCCATCACGGGCGCCGCGACCACGGCGGCAAATGCCTTCTTCACGCCGGCGACACCCATTGTCGTGATCATGGGCTTCCTGCTGGCCGCCGGCTTCTGCCGGTCGTTCTTCTTCACCGGCATCAATTCTCTTGCTTATGCCGAGATTGACGACAATCAGGCGAGCCAGGCAACCTCGATGAGTTCGGTTCTGCAGCAGATCAGCCTGGCGCTCGGCGTGGCAGTCGCTGCCGCCATCCTCGAGTCGAGCACGGCCTTTCACGGCCGGGCGCTGTCGCTTGGCGATTTCCACCTCGCCTTCGCGGTGGTGGCGGGGCTTTCGCTGCTTGCCGTGATCCCGTTCCTCGGCCTGGCACGCGATGCCGGTTCGGCCGTTTCCGGCCATGGCCGGTACGCCGAGATCAAGGAGAACATGCCGGTTAAGTAAGGCGCGGGCTACTCTTGCGCAGCCTCCCGCTCATCTTGAATCTCGGCATCTTGCGCCAAGGCATCGTCCGCCCCGGCCTCTCCCGCCTCGACCGGCTTGCGGCCCTTGAAGCCCTTGGCCAGCAGAAACATTTCGACCGATTCGGCGCGCGACGAGGCAGGCTTGATATGCACCACCTGAC
This sequence comes from Rhizobiaceae bacterium UBA1291, assembly GCA_002307905.1. GTDB lineage: Bacteria > Pseudomonadota > Alphaproteobacteria > Rhizobiales > Rhizobiaceae > Allorhizobium. Next base: position 2,860 of record DBUL01000063.1, on the reverse strand, counting down.
GAAAGTTCCGCTTCAACAGATTGAGCAGGTCCCGTTCCGTGCCGCCCTGGAAGGTCTTGGCGAGGAAATGGCCGCCCTCGGCCAGAACCTCGATGGCGAAATGGGCGGCCACCTCGCACAGATGCATGGTGCGAATATGGTCGGTCTTCTGGTGCCCGGTGGTCGGAGCCGCCATGTCGGAAATCACCACGTCCGGCGTGCCGCCGACCGCTTCGATCAGCAGACGCGGCGCCTCGGGATCAAGGAAGTCGAGCTGCAGGATCTTGACCCCCGGCAGCTGCGTCATCTCGAGGAAGTCGATCGCCGCGACACGGATGTCGTCGTCGGTCGAGCCGGTGACATTGGCGGCGATCTGCGACCAACTGCCCGGGGCTGCGCCCAGGTCGATGATGCGCCTGGCACCCTTGAGGATCTGGTGCTTCTCGTCGATTTCCAGCAGCTTGAAGGCAGCGCGCGCACGGTAACCCTCCAGCTTTGCCCGCTGAACGTAAGGGTCGTTGATGTGGCGCTCGATCCAGCGTCGGGACGAGGCTTTGAGCTTACCCTTCTTGACCTTCTGGCCAAGCTTGCGCCCGGTGCGATTGCCTCCGATCGGTGGCTTGGTCATGGTCAGCGCTCCCTGTCGTGCGACGGGCGGCGGCGATTGCGTCGCCAGACCCCGTCGTCGGCCATCATGTCGGTCAATAGTCCCTCGCGCAGCCCGCGATCGGCGACGCGCATGCGGTTGGATGGCCAGCGGCGGCGGATCGCCTCGAGAATAGCGCAGCCGGCCAGCACCAGGTCGGCACGATCCGGCCCGATGCAAGGATTGGCGGCGCGCCCGTCAAAGTCCCAGGAGAGGAGCTTCGCCTGCATGGCGGACACCTCGTCATCCGACAGCCAGAGGCCGTCGACCTTGCGTCGGTCGTAGCGCGGCAGATCGAGATGGACGCCGGCCAACGTCGTCACGGTGCCGGACGTGCCGATCAGATGGAAATCTTCCGGCGGACGTCCGTTCAGGTCCGACAGCGGGGGGCAGTCGAAGCGGGCCAGCATGGCCTCGACTTCCTGCGTCATCGCCTCGAAGATTTCTGGCGTCACATGCTGGCCACCATGGCGTTCCGACAGCGTAACGACGCCGACCGGCAGAGAGGTCCAGTGGGTAATGTGATTGGCAAGCCGGCTCGAACGGTTCTCGCCGATCGAGATCACGGCGATCTCGGACGATCCGCCGCCGATGTCGAACAACACGACGGAACGGGCGTCCCGCCCGACCAGCGACGAACAGCCGGACACGGCGAGCCGGGCCTCGGTCTCCCGGTTGATGATCTCCAGTTCAAGCCCGGTCTCGACCAGAACGCGCGAGAGGAATTCCTCGCCGTTTTCGGCCGAGCGACAGGCTTCGGTGGCGATCAGCCGCATGCGGCGGATGTCGCGGCCGGAGAGTTTGGCGGCACAGACCTTGAGCGCCTCGACGGCGCGGTCCATGGCCTCAGCCGAGAGGCGGCCCTGCGTGCCGAGCCCTTCCCCGAGCCTTACGATGCGCGAGAAAGCGTCGACGACACGGAACTGACCGGGACGGGTTGGCTGGGCGACCAGCAGGCGGCAATTGTTTGTGCCGAGGTCGAGCGCGGCATAAAGATCGTCCGGCCAGGGTTCGGCGCCTGGCTGGCGGAAACGCTCGCTCCCGCTTGCCCCCCTGCGGGCACCCTGCGCATGATGGTTATTGTGGCTGGAAGGCGCCGCCGGAGGTGCGGCCGCAGATTTCGCCGCCTGGGCCGGAGCGGCTGGCGCCAGCGGCCGTCCCTGCGGACCGCGTCCACCGCGATTGCGCCGGCGCTTTTTGCCGGGCTTGCCATCGCCGGACGAAGCGGCAGGACCGCTGGCGGCCAACTGAGGGGCATGGTCTGGTGCAGAAGGGGCCAGAACAGCAGACGTTCCTTGCATTGAACGACCGCGACGCCGCCGCTTTCGCTTGCGGGCCGGGCCTTCGGGCACGTCGATATCGGGACGTCGCGGCACGGGCGGCTCGATCGCCGCCACATCCAAAGCCGAACCGGCGACGCCCGAATGCTTCGGAACGCCCTTTCTGGCCTTGCCGCGCCGGCGGGAACCTCCGCCTTTGCGCTTACCCGTCGACGCCCCCTCGCTTGACGGCTTGGAGCCGCGATCGGGGTCTGTCACTGAACTTTTCCGTTGCACCGCGCAAGGCCCGAAAAGGGCATGCCGCTGGCGCCATGTTCGATTTTCGTTGAAGAAATAATATCAGTGCCCGGCATTTTAGCCAAACTGTTTTTCGATGGCAGCGAAAGGGCAAGCCGCATCTCCCCCGACCTCCTGCCGCGATTGCCCCCACCTCGACCCAAGCGGGTCACGCCGTCGGCCCGAAGGGGCGTTCAACGCCTCGCTATTTTTTTTCGAAACAGGTATTTGCAAGTGCCCGGCTTTTGTTTATAAGCCCGCCTCACCGACGGGTCGTGCGCTGACGCGACCCACTGCTGGGGAATAGTTCAACGGTAGAACGACGGACTCTGACTCCGTTAATCTTGGTTCGAATCCAGGTTCCCCAGCCAAACTTTTTTACTCATGAAAAATCAATACCTTATAGGTGATTGCGTACCTCGCTCTGTACCGGAGAATGTACCTCATCAGCCCCCCCCGTTAGCTGTGCAATCAAGACAAGAGGCTCAGCTCCGAAGCGCTGATTATTTTGGAGCCATCAGCAGACAGCACCCCCTAGCTATTTTCAGTTACCAGATCGCGCTGCATGGCGATCTGGCTTCTTGAACTGGAATGACACACTTGCGCTGGGAGGCTCAGGCTCGCGAAACTACCTGCGGCCTACTCCACAACTCATGGTTGTTGATTTGCGCTGAGAACT
>DBUL01000231.1 GCA_002307905.1 Rhizobiaceae bacterium UBA1291 | reverse complement strand
CGCCTACAACCTCGCAAAGGCCGGCCTCTCGGTCGTCGTGATCGAGGGCTGCCGAATCGGCGACGGCGCATCCGGCCGCAATGGCGGGCAGATGGGCACCGGCCAGCGCTGGTATCCGGAAGAACTGGAGGCCGAACTCGGCTACGAGCGCTCCAAGGCGCTGTTCGACCTGGCCGAGAACGCCAAGAAATACCTGATGGCCTTCGCGGAGGAAAACGGCATCGACATGGAATTCATGCCGGGCCAGATGAACGTCTCCCACAAGCCGGGGCACGACAAGGAATACCAGCGCACGGCGGAGATCGCCGCAACGCGCTATGGCTATCCGCATCTCGCCTACATGGACGGCAAGGAAACCGCGGAACGCGTCGGCTCGCAGCGCTTCTTCTGCGGCGTGCGCGACAGCGGCACCGGCCATATCCATCCGCTGAAACTGATCGTCGGGCTCGCCAGGGCGGCCAAGGCTGCGGGTGCGGACATCCATGAGATGACCAAGGCTTCGTCGATCCGCCAGTCCGGGGGCAAGACCCTGATCGACACGCCGACCGGCACGATCACCGCGAATAAGGTGCTGATCGCGACCAATGCCTATATCGGCAATCTCGAGCCTGTGACGGCCGCCCATGTCATGCCGATCCGCTCCTTCATCGGCGCGACGGTGCCGCTCGACAAGTTCCCCTCCGTCATCCCGGGCAAGGAATCGATCGCCGACTCGCGCTTCGTCGTGCGTTACTGGCGCCGTACGCGCGACGGAAGACTGCTGTTCGGCGGGCGCGAGGCCTATACCTCGGACACGCCGCGTGACATTTCCACCCATATCCGCAGGCAGATCGCCGAGATCTATCCGGAACTCAAGGATATCGAGATCACCCATGGCTGGGGCGGATCGGTCGGCATCACCATGCCGCGCAAGCCCTTCGCCCGCGAAGTCATGCCCGGCGTGATCTCGATCGGCGGCTATTCCGGCCACGGCGTCATGCTGTCCAACTATTGCGGCAAGCTCTATGCCGACATGGTGACGGGCAAGGGCCGCGAGCTCGACCATCTGCTCGACCTGAAAATCCCGCCCTTCCCCGGCGGTTCGCGCCTGCGCACGCCGCTTCTGTTCCTGGCCCTCACCTGGTACGCGCTGCGCGACCGCTTCTGATTTTTGCGCTGCGGGCAGGGTTTTCGCACCTGCCCACTGGCTTTTTTAAATCGATTAGATTACATCTGGCTTCAGTGATTTCGATTGAGAGAAGCCTGAATGAGCAGCCAGATCATCCCCGTCGAGCCGTTTGACTATGTCGTCTTCGGCGGCACCGGCGATCTTGCGGAGCGCAAGCTCTTGCCCGCCCTTTATCACCGCCAGCTCGCCGGCCAGCTGACCGAGCCGACCCGCATCATCGGCGCCTCGCGCACGCCGATGACGCAGGAGGAATACTGCCACTTCGCAAAGAACGCGCTGAAAGAACACCTGAAACCTGGCGAATGGGCCGATGACGAGGTGGCGAAGTTCTGCGCCCGCATCCATTATGTCTCGGTCGACGCCAAGTCGCCGGAGGGCTGGGACAAGCTGAAGACGCTGCTCGACGAGGGCAAGGATCTGGTGCGCGCCTTCTACCTCGCGGTGTCGCCCTCGCTGTTCGGCGACATCGCCGACAAGATCCGCGACTTCCAGCTGATCACCCAGTCGACCCGCATCGTCGTCGAAAAGCCGATCGGCCGCGACCTCGCCTCGGCTGATATCCTCAACGACACGATCGGCAAGGTGTTCAAGGAAGAGCAGATCTTCCGCATCGACCACTATCTGGGCAAGGAGACGGTGCAGAACCTGATGGCGCTCAGGTTCGCCAATGCGCTCTACGAGCCCTTGTGGAACTCCGCGCATATCGACCATGTGCAGATCACGGTCGCCGAATCCGTTGGCCTTGAGGGCCGCGTCAGCTATTACGACAAGGCCGGCGCACTCAGGGACATGGTGCAGAACCACATCCTGCAGCTTCTCTGCCTGGTGGCAATGGAAGCACCCAATTCCATGGATGCGGAAAGCGTGCGCGACGAGAAGCTCAAAGTGCTGCGCTCACTGAAGCCGATCACCCCGGCCAATGTGGAAAAACTCACCGTGCGCGGCCAGTACAAGGCCGGCGCCTCGGCGGGCGGCCCGGTCAAGGGCTATGCGGAGGAACTCGAAGGCCCTTCCGACACGGAGACCTTTGTCGGCATCAAGGCCGAGATCGCCAACTGGCGCTGGGCCGGCGTTCCCTTCTATCTGCGCACCGGCAAACGGCTCGCCGCCCGCATGTCGGAGATCGTCATAGCCTTCAAGCCAATTCCGCACTCGATCTTCGACGATGCCGCCGGACGGATCGAAGCCAATATGCTGGTCATCCGCCTGCAGCCCGACGAGGGCGTCAAGCAGTGGCTGATGATCAAGGACCCCGGTCCGGGCGGCATGCGGCTTCGCCACGTGTCGCTCGACATGAGCTTCGCCCAGGCCTTCGACGTGCGCAATGCGGACGCCTACGAGCGTCTGCTGATGGACGTCATCCGCTCGAACCAGACGCTGTTCATGCGCCGCGACGAAGTGGAGGCCGCATGGCGCTGGGTCGACCCGATCCTCACGAGCTGGGAGGAGACGGGCCAGAAGACGCAAGGCTATACCGCCGGCACCTGGGGTCCGAGCCAGGCGATCGCGCTGATCGAGCGCGACGGCCGGACCTGGCACGAAGCGGACTAGGACGGACGCCATGCCCCATGTGATGCACCAGTTCGAAAGCCGCACCGCCCTTGCCGAGGCTCTGGCCGAGAGAATCTCGTCCGTCCTTCAGGCGGCGATCGCCTCGCGCGGCTCCGCCTCGCTGGCGGTCTCCGGCGGATCAACTCCGACGCTATTGTTCGAAACGCTCTCCAGCCGTGCGCTCGCCTGGGACAGGGTCACGGTCACGCTGGTCGACGAGCGCTTCGTCGGGCCGGATCACGGCCGATCCAACCATCTGCTGGTGAGGACCCAGCTGCTGCAGAACGCCGCCGCCAAAGCTACCTTCGTTCCCCTCTACCATCCGGTGGCGAGCGCCGAAGAGGCGGCCGCCCTGGCGACGGCAGAGATCGCCACTTTCGGCAAACCGTTCGACGTGACCATCCTCGGCATGGGCAATGACGGCCACACCGCCTCGTTCTTCCCCGGCGGCAACCATCTGGCCGCGGCGCTGGACCGCAGCGCCCCGCGCCGGGTGATGACGATGGAAGCGGAAGGGGCCGGCGAAACGCGCCTCACCCTCTCCTTCTCCGCCCTCTGCGACTCGCGCCTGCTGGTTATCCACATCGAAGGCGCGGAGAAGAAGGCGGTTCTCGACAAGGCGCTGTCCGGTACCGACGAAGCCGAGATGCCGGTCCGCGCCGTGCTTGAACGGTCGAAGACCGCGCCCGACATCTACTGGGCGCCCTGAGTTGCCTCACCGCTGCCGCCCCGACCGCGGGCCGGCTCTCGACACGCCCGCAGGCAGCGGGCTTCAGCGCGCCGATCGGACTTGAACCGCCGCGCGCCTTTTTCAAGGAGTGACATCCGATGTCCGCAGACAGCCGTATCGAAGCCATCACCCACCGCATCGTCGAGCGCTCGAAGCCGAGCCGCGAGATCTATCGCGCGCGCGTGCGCGGCCAGATCGCCAAGGGCGTGC
>DBUL01000126.1:433-14061 GCA_002307905.1 Rhizobiaceae bacterium UBA1291 | reverse complement strand
CTCTGGCGCCGCTCGCCGATGCGCCGCGCCAGCATATCGGGGCGCAGCGCCGATGCGGAGCGCTCGAAGGCCCGGCGCTTGGCCATGGTATTGAGCTCAAGCCCGCGGCCAAGCCCGGTCGCAGCCTCGTCAAAACGGCGACGTGGCAGCGCGAGCAACTGGTCGAGCGAGGGCAAGGCTCGTGTCAACGCCCGAACACCCTGCCGCCGGATCTCCATCTGCCGAGAGGTCGCGCCGGAAAGCCGGGCGGCGATATTGGCGACCTGCGCCACCAGATCGGCCTTGACCGGCACCGCCATTTCAGCGGCCCCCGTCGGAGTCGGCGCGCGCACGTCGGCGGCATAGTCGATCAGTGTCCAGTCGGTCTCGTGACCGACCGCCGAGATCAGCGGAATGCCGCTCGCGGCGGCTGCGCGCACGACGATCTCGTCGTTGAAACTCCACAGGTCCTCGAGGCTGCCGCCGCCGCGCGCGACAATCAGCACGTCCGGGCGCGGGATTTGCCCCCCCGGTGTCAGCGCGTTGAAGCCATGGATGGCGTTGGCCACCTCCTCGCCCGAGCCCTCGCCCTGCACCTTGACCGACCAGACCAGCACATGGACGGGAAAGCGGTCGGCGATGCGGTGCAGGATGTCGCGGATGACGGCACCGGTCGGCGAGGTCACCACGCCGATGACCTTAGGCATGAAGGGCAGGAGCTGTTTGGCGGCGGGGTCGAATAGCCCCTCGGCGCCGAGCTTGCGCTTACGCTCCTCGATCAGCGCCATCAGCGCGCCGGCGCCCGCCGGTTCCATCTGCTCGATGACGATCTGGTATTTCGACGAACCGGGGAAGGTGGTGATGCGGCCGGTGGCGATCACCTCCATGCCCTCCTCCGGCCGGTATTTCAGCTTGGAAAAGGAGCCCTTCCAGATCACCGCGTCGATCCGCGACTTGTCGTCCTTCAGGCTGAAATAGGCATGGCCCGAGGAATGCGGACCGCGATAGCCGGAGATTTCGCCGCGCACGCGCACGTGGTCGAAGGCGGTCTCGATCGTGCGCTTGATGGAGCCCGACAGTTCCGAGACGGTGAACTCGGCGAGATTGGTGCGCGAATCATCGCTTGAGAAACTGGTCATGGCCCTTTCCTAACGCAAAACGCGGGCGAATTCAGCCGTAGGCCGCAGCCTTTCCCGGCCTTTCGCACCGGGCCGGGGCCGTGGCCTAATCGATCACCGACCTCAAAACCGTGTGCGGTAGAGCGCCATGCCCGACTTCGGATCGAGCGGCAGGGCTTCAAGATAGAACGGCACCTCGCCCCGTTCGAGCGCCGCGTAGAGCCCATCGGGTTTGAGGTCACGGATCGTCTCCGTCTGCGGATCCGAGCGGCAATAGGCGATGACAGCGGCGCCCGCGCCGCGCAGGAAGGCTTCGGCCTCCCCGGGCTGGGAAAGGCCGATATGCAGTTCTGTCAGCATGCCACCCTGATTGCGGTGATAGGGGGCGGATAGAACCCGGTGCGCGGTAAAGCGCAGGATTTCCGAGCCCGCATTCGATGGCGCGACCACGGTTGCCGGCGGCAGGCTGGCCAACTGCCGCAAAGCGACGGCGGATTCGCAATCCGCGCCCGTCGCCGAACCCGTCAACTGTGCCTCGAAGCGCCTTGTGATACCAGCCGTTCCTTCCGTCGCAAACACGCCGACGATCACCCAGACGCTCGGCACGGCGACGAGCGTCGAGACGGCGAAGGCAAAGCCCGCGCTGAGGTTCTCCGGGTCGTCCCTGGCATTGCGGCGCAGCTCGGCAATCAGCAGCGAGAGCGGCAGGACGGAGAGCAGGTTGGCGAAGACTGCGCCACGCAGTTGAACGAGCGCAACCGCCCAGGAGACCAGGATCAGCGGCAACAGGATCGCATGGACCTCCGTCCGATCCTTGCGGGCAATGCGAAAGATGCAGACTGCAATGGCGAAAATTCCGACGACATAAAAGCCGCCGATGCTGGCCGGCTCGATGCGCAGCTGACCCACAATCGACTGCGCCTCCGCGACGGAATTGAGCCAGAGCGTGAACAACAGCGGATCGAGGTCGTTGAGCGGGTTTTGCAGGCATTGCGGCGCGAGCACCAGCGCCGTGCCAAGCACGGCCACGCCGTTCAGCCCGAGCGCAGCGAAGCGAACTGGGCGCGATGCACGGCTTGCCAGCTGGACCGAAAGAAGCAGCAGCAGACCGCCGATGGCGGTTATTCCATAATAGCTGATCGAAAGGCTGTCGCAGGCGGCCATGGTGTAGAGGCGGGGCGGCACGGTGGCGAAGAAGAGGGCTGAGATGGCGATCGTCACGGTCAGCGCGAACGCGCGCGCCGCCGGCGCAAAGGCCGAACCATGCCAGGCCCACAGCACGGCGACGACGAGACAGGCGGTTGCGACAACGGGCGATGTCTCGGCGCCGATTGCGATCGCCAGCGCCGCCGCCAGGCCTGCAATGGCAAAACTCGCCGGCTTGTAGCGAGGATCGACCAGCATGGCGGCAATGGTGGCGACGAGAACGAGCTGGACATTGTGGTGGTCGATCGCGCCGGGCAGGAAACGGTTCGAGGTCACGACGAGCAGCGCCGCAAGTCCAAGCGCGATCGGCATGGCGGACAAGCCGCCGATCCGGCGCGCGCCGATCGCCACGGCAGCAAAGAGCGGCAGTGTGAGGAAGAGCGGCCAGACCAGCAGCGCCGCCGCCTCGGCTCGTTCCGCTGGCAGTAATTGAGCAAAGGCCCAGATCAGGCCGGCAATGGGCAGGTCGACGAGGCGCGACCAGTGCATCAGCGTGCCGCCGTCCAGCCCGAGCCGGTACTGGGTGAGGTCGAACCACGATTGGCCGGCAAGGAGATCGCGCACCTGGACGAGACGCATCACGTCATCGTTGTCGGCGCCGACATAGTCGGTGGCACCCGGCAGGTTGATGAGCAGGAGAATAGCGACCGTTACGACGCCGTAGAAGGAGACGGCGAACCATGAGCGACTCCAGAGCCAGGATTCTGTTCTGTCGCTCGTTCCCTGATCTGCCATGCGCGCCTCGTGCCCCGATTCAGGCCTCCCGCACCACTGCGAGACAAAAAACAGGACCTGCCATCCATGGGCGAAACCTAGCCTTAACCTTCTCAAGAAATAGTAAAACCGGGCCGGACACGATGGTGGTCGGGCATGTCTTCTGTCGCGAGTAGCCGATATGCGTGGGCCAGCATCCGAAAACCTAGACGTGGCGGTACTGCTGCCCTGCTACAACGAAGCAGGCACGATCGGCGCCGTGGTGCAGGGCTTTCGCGCAGCACTGCCGCAGGCGCGCATCTATGTCTACGACAACAATTCCATCGACGGCACGGCGCTGACCGCCATGCTCGCCGGCGCAACCGTCATGCGCGAGCGCCGGCAGGGCAAGGGCCATGTGGTGCGCCGCATGTTCTGCGACATCGAGGCCGACGTCTATGTCATGGCCGACGGCGACGGCACCTATGCACCAGACGACGCCGAGGAACTGATCCGCACGCTTCTGACGGAGCGCGCCGACATGGTAGTCGGCACGCGTCGCGGCGTGCATGCCGATGCCGGGCGCAACGGTCACGCCTTCGGCAACCGGCTGTTCAACAGACTTTATCGCTTCCTGTTCGGCAGCGACTTCACCGACATCCTGTCGGGCTACCGGGTCTTTTCGCGCCGCTTCGTCAAGAGCTTTCCCGCTGTGTCCGCCGGGTTCGAAATCGAGACGGAAATGTCGGTGCATGCCTCGCGGCTGAAGCTGCCGGTCTGCGAGCTCGAGCTCGACTATGGACGCCGGCCGGAGGGCTCGCATTCGAAGCTGTCGACCTTCAGGGACGGCGCGAAGATCCTCTGGATGTTCGCCATGCTGATGAAGGAGACGCGTCCCTTCGCCTTCTTCGGCGCGATCGCCGCCACGATCATGGCGGCAAGTCTCGTCTTCATGGCCCCGGTTCTCGTCGAGTACTTCACTACCGGCCTCGTCAGCCGCATGCCGACCTGGATCCTCGCGACCGCGCTGATGATGATGTCGCTGCTCGCCTTCACCGCCGGGCTGATCCTCGATTCGCTCGCCCGCTCGCGTGCCGAACAGCTGCGCATCCACTACCTCAGCCTGCCGGCGCTCGCCCATGCACAGCAGGCTGCTCGTACGGACCGCGAAAAGCGTAAGCCGGCGCGAACCGCCGACGCGGCATGAAGAAGCTCGTCCGCTTCGGCATCGTCGGCACGGCCGGGTTCGTCATCGATGCCGCCCTGCTCTGGCTGCTGCTCGAAACGACGCCGCTCGGCCCCTTCCTCGCCCGCGCCACCGCCATTGCCGTGGCTCTGGTCGCCACCTGGTATCTCAACCGCAGCTTCACCTTCGGCGCCTCGCGCCGCTCGCTCGCGGTCGAGGGCTTCCGCTACGGCTCGGTCGGCATCACCTCGGCCGTGGTCAATTATCTGATCTATAGCGGGCTGCTTTTGTCGCTGCCGATCCTGCAGCCGCTGGCGGCGCTGGTCATCGCCTCGATCGCCGCCATGGCCTTTTCCTTCGTCGGCTATTCGCGCTTCGTCTTTCGCCGCTGATCTCGGCCTCAGACCGTCTCCCAGCCGTCCTTTTCCCCGGCGCGATAAATCGCGTCGATGAAGCGCTGGTTGGCGCGCGAACTTTCCAGGCTGACGACCTCGGAGCGATCGCCGCCCAGCGCCGCCCGGGCGAAAGCCTCCGCCTCGCGCCGATACTGCCGGCTATCCTGGAAACGGAAAACTTGCGACTGGTTATGCGACTGGTTGGAAAGCTCGACCTCTTCGGCGCCCCAGCGGTCGGCGTTGAACGGCGAGCGAACCTCGATGAAGCCTTCCGTGCCGTGGAACACCATGGACTGGCGGTTGGCCATCTGGGTCGAGACGTAGAAGCTCAGCTCGAAGGTGCCGAAATCCGCCTTGACGCTTGAATAGATGTCCGTGCCGAATTCCGCATCGCGCTCGACCACGGCCTGCACCTTCAACGGTTCGGTGCCGGTGGCGAAACGGGTGGCGATCGCCGGATAGACACCGATGTCCGGCAGTCCGCCGCCGCCGAGTTCGGGGATGTTGCGCATGTTGCCGGGGTCGCGGTTGAAATAGGTGAAGACGCCCTGCACGTGGCGCAGCCGGCCGATCGCCCCTTCGGCGAGCAGCGCGCGCACCTTTCGCCACACCGGGGTGTAAGTGACCATGAACGCTTCGGAGACCAGCACGCCGTTGCGGTCGCGCGCGGCGATCAGCTGGTCGATGTCGGAGGCCTTGAGCGCAATCGGTTTTTCGCACAGCACATGCTTGCCGGCGTCCGCCGCCCTGATCGTCCATTCGACATGCTGCGCGGTCGGCAGCGGAATGTAGACGGCATCGATTACATCGGAGGCCAGCATTTCCTCGTAGGAGCCGAAGGCATGCGGCACGGAAAAGCGGTCCGCCATGGCGCGCGCCTTGGAAATATCACGGCTTGCGATCGCGGTGACGACGCAGTTCTCGGCGTCCTGCATGGCCGGCACGACGAGCTCGCGGCCGATCTTGGCCGTGGACAGAATTCCGAAACGCAGCATGGGGGCTCCTCCTGTAACGTTGCCGCGCGACCCTAGTCAGAGATCCGTCGCTTGGCAACGGGCCACGAACCCAAGCAACGGCAGACCGCGTGACGGACCGTGATTGGCCGAAAATGTCCCGTGATCGTCCGAAGCAGAACTTTTTCCCTTTTTTTCGTGCGGTATTTTCGGCTATCCCATCAACGCAGAGGATGCAGAAAATGACCGCCAGCAACACCGCCCTCCTTGTCATCGACGTCCAGGAATCCTTCCGCCACCGCCCCTACTGGCGCGATGAGGACGTGGTCGACTTCATCGCCAAGCAGCAGGCGCTGATCGACGGCGCCAAGGCCGCCGGCCATGCCGTCGTGCAGATCTTCCACACCGACGACGATGCGGAGTTCCGCCTCGACAGCGGTTTCGTCACGACGCTCACCGGCCTCCGCATCGAGCCGGACGTCATCATCCACAAGACCCGCCACTCGGCCTTCGTCGGCACGCCGCTCGAAATCTGGCTGCGCCAGCGCGGCATCGGCCGGCTGATCGTCTCGGGCATCCGCACCGAACAGTGCTGCGAGACGACGACGCGCCACGGCGCCGATCTCGGCTTTGCCGTCGACTACGTGACCGAGGCGACGCTGACCTTCCCGATGACCCATGCCTCGGGCCAGGTGTTCAGCGCCGCCGACATCAAGATCCGCACCGAGCTGGTGCTGGCTGGCCGCTTTGCCCGCATCGCGACGGTCGAACAGGCGCTCGGCCAGATCGGTCTCGCCGCATGACAGTCGCGCCCCGCCTCGACCGCCGAACCATTCCCGTCTATGTCGTGCTGCCGCCGCACACGCTCTTGATGGATGTCGCCGGCCCGGTCGAGGTGCTGCGCTACGCCAACAGCGAACAGGCGGAAATCCTGTTCGACTGCCGTTTCGTCGCCGCCCATGCCGAACAGACGACATCGATCGGGCTGACGCTCGCCAATCTGGAGCCCCTGCCCGAGCGACTGCCCGACGGCGCCTATGTGGTCATATCCGGCAGCATGGGCGCGGTCCCCGATCCTTCCTCGGTTGCGGCCGAACGGGCGGAGATCGCGCGCTGGCTCCGTCGCGTGGTCGTGCCCGGCATCACGCTCGTCACCATCTGTTCCGGCGCCTTGCTCGCAGCATCCGCCGGTCTGCTCGACGGCCATGCCTGCACCACCCACGCGGACTGCATCGACGACCTTCAGCGCTTCGCCCCGACCGCGCAGGTGCTGGAAAACCGCCTCTTCGTCGAGGACGGCGAACGCTTTTCCAGCGCCGGCATCTCCACCGGCATCGACCTGATGCTGCACATCGTCTCGAAGCTCNNATCCGCAGCTCTCACCGTGGCTATCCGGCCGCAACCACCTGCACCCGGCGATCCACCGCATCCAGGATGCGATCATGGCCGATCCGGCGCGCGACTGGACGCTTTCACAGCTCGCGGACCTCGGCCATTTGAGCGAGCGGCACATGACGCGGCTGTTTCGCGAGCACGCCGGACTGTCCGTCATCGCTTACGTCAATCTGATGCGGGTGACGCTGGCGCGCGACATCCTTACCCAATCCCGCCTCGACATGGAGACGGTGGCCGAGCGGGCGGGATTTTCCTCGCCGCGCCATCTCAGGCGCATCTGGGCGCAGCACAACACCCTGCCGCCAAGCCATTACCGCACGTCCGATCAAAGAAATTGAGTGGTCGATCACAGGCGCGGTTGCTAACCTGCAGGCTCTCAAGCCCGGCCGCCTTCGGCCGCCTCCCGCGAATCCACGGAGTTTACCCATGCAGAAGCGTTCGCTTGGCCGCACCGGCCTTTCCATCGCGCCCGTCGTCTTCGGCGGCAATGTGTTCGGCTGGACCGCCGACGCCAAGACCTCGTTCGACCTGCTCGATGCCTTCTTCGACGCCGGCTACAATGCGATCGACACGGCAGACGTCTATTCCTCCTGGGTCGACGGCCACAAGGGCGGCGAGAGCGAGGAAATCATCGGCCAGTGGCTGAAGCGCGGCCATGTCGCCCGCGACAAGGCGGTGATCGTCACCAAGGTCGGCTTCGACAGCCAGGGGCGAAAGACCGGGCTTTCCGCCAAGTGGATCGCCGAGGCGGCCGAGGCCTCGCTGAAGCGGCTCGGCACCGATTATATCGACCTCTATCTCGCCCACAAGCCGGACGAGGACGTGCCGATCGAGGAAACGCTGGAGGCCTTTGCCAGGCTCAAGCAGCAGGGCAAGGTCCGGGCGATCGGCTGTTCGAACTACGAGGCCGACCAGTTGCAGGCTTCGCTCGACGCAGCCGCAAGCAACAACCTGCCACGCTACGACGTCGTACAGCCGGAATACAATCTCTATACCCGCGACAGGTTCGAGGGACCCCTCGCCGACCTTTGCATCCAGGAAGACATCGGCGTCATCAGCTATTACGCGCTTGCCGCTGGGTTCCTCACGGGCAAGTACCGCAGCCTGAAGGACACGGAAGGTGCGGCGCGCAGCTACCGCGTCGGCGACTATCTCGACGACAAGGGGTTGAGGATCATCGCCGCGCTTGACCAGGTGGCGGCCGAGACCGGTACCTCGCCGGCAACCGTCGCCATCGCCTGGGTCGCCTCCCGCCCCGGCATCACCGCGCCGATCGCCTCAGCCACCAGCCTTCGCCAGATCGAAAGCCTGGTTGCCGCCGGCAATCTTCAACTTTCCGCCGCACAGATGGCATGCCTCACCGAAGCCGGAGCGTAAGAATTCCATGACCATCGAAATACGTTATGCCGAGCCCACCGACGAAGCCGCCTGGCGGCGCCTGTGGAAGGGATACCTCACCTTCTACAAGGTCGACCTGCCCGACGAGATCACCAACCACACCTGGGCGCGCATCCTCGATCCCTCGTCCCGCGTCGCCATGCGGGTGGCGCTGGTCGATGGCGAGTTGGCGGGCTTCGCCATCCACCACTTCCACGATTCCACCTGGGCACTGACCCCGGACTGCTATCTGGAAGACCTCTATCTCGACGAGACATTCCGCGGCCGGGGCCTCGGCCGGGCCCTGATCGACGACCTGATCACGCTGGCGAAGCAGAAGGGTTGGTCCCGCCTCTACTGGCACACCAACCACGACAATGCGACGGCCCGCAAGCTCTACGACACCTATGCAAAGGAAGATGGGCATGTGCGCTATCGGATGGCGCTCACCGCATAACGAACCGCAGACCTGCACTGCCTAGCTTGACGTCAGCCTTGCGGAAAGGGCGGGTCTCTGCGACGATCGCCAGCACCGTTGGCGTTTGCGACATTTGTTGATGGAGCAGTTGGACCTGTTTTTGGCTTTCAGATTGACTGCATAATCGGACCGACGGTTCGTGAACACTGGAGTAGCCCCTTGAAACACCGCACACTTGGCCCCCTCACCGTTTCCTCGCTCGGCCTCGGTTGCATGGGTATGACACACGGCTANNTTGCCCGCGCCGTCGAACTCGGCGTCACGCTGTTCGACACCGCGGAAATCTACGGGCCGTTCACCAACGAGATCTTGGTCGGCAAGGGCCTGAAGCCCTATCGCGACCGGGTGCAGATCGCCACCAAGTTCGGCTTTCGCATCAACACGGAAAATCCCAACGACGCGAGCGCCGGTGGCACGGATTCGCGCCCCGAACATGTGCGCGAAGTCGCCGAGGCCTCGCTGAAGCGGCTCGGCGTCGAGGTGATCGACCTGTTCTACCAACACCGCGTCGACCCGGACGTGCCGATCGAGGACACGGTCGGCGCCATGGCCGACCTCGTCCGCCAGGGCAAGGTGAAGGCGATCGGTCTGTCCGAGGCGAGCGCCGCAACGCTCAGGCGTGCCCATGCCGTGCATCCTATCGCCGCCATCCAGAGCGAATATTCGCTGTGGACCCGCGATCCGGAAGAAAACGGCGTGCTCGATACCTGCCGCGAACTCGGCATCGGCTTCGTCCCCTTTTCGCCGCTCGGCCGCGGCGTGCTGACCGGCGCGCTGAAGACGCTCGACGGCATGGCGGAGAACGACTTCCGCCGCTCGCTGCCGCGCTTCTCGCAGGAGAATTTCGACGCCAATCTGGCGCTAGTCTCGGCGCTGGAGGCGATGGCGGCGGAAAAGGGCGTGACGCCGGGCCAGCTGGCGCTGGCCTGGGTTCTGGCCCAGGGCGATTTCATCGTGCCGATCCCCGGCACGACCAAGATCGCCAATCTGGAAAAGAACGTCGCGGCCGCCGACATCGCGCTGTCGGCCGATGAAGTCCGGACGCTCGGCGACATGCTCTCGCCGCAGAAGGTGGCGGGGGCGCGCTATCCGGAACGCATGGCGAAGATGGCGGGGCGCTGAGCCCCGCCTGTTCCTGTAGGGTATCAGGCCTTGGCGCGCCGTGAATCCGCGCCGATCGGCTTGGCTGCATAGTGCAGGCGCTTGTTTTCATACATCAGGTCGTCGGCGCGCTTCATCAGCGCTTCCATGCTCTCGCCCGGCTCGCTGGTTGCGGAGCCCAGCGAGACGCTGAGCAGCGCATCGGAATAGAACTGGTTGTTGATCTTCAGGATCTCGTTGATCGTGTCGATCATGCCCTGGGCTGCCTGGCGATCCGCGCCGGGCATCAGGACCGCAAACTCGTCGCCGCCGATGCGCGTCGCACGGTGCGGCGCCTTGACGACGCTGTTCAGGACCTCGCCGAAACGCCGAAGCAGTGCATCACCGGCATCGTGCCCACGCTGGTCGTTGGCCTCTTTCAGGCCGTTGAGATCGATGACGATGGCCGAAACCGGCCTGAGCGACTTGCGCTCGAGCCGGTTCAATTCGTCGGTATAGAAGGCGCGGTTGTGGAGCTTGGTCAGGATGTCGTGCTTGCCGAGATATTCGAGATAGGCCTCGGCCTTCTTGCGGGCGGTGATGTCGGTCAGCGAAACCTGCACCCGCGCCCAATCGTGTTCGTGGCCGGGGAAGACCGCGAAATTGAGAAGGATGTGCCGAACGCTGCCGTCGAGCGCGTAGTTCACCACTTCGCGGCTGTGATAGAGGCGGTTGTCCCAGAGATCGATCAGCTGTTCGCGGAACGGCTTTTCCATCTCGTCGCGGAAGATCTCGCCCTGGCGAAGCAGCAGCGTCTGGCGATCGGGCGCACCGAACAGGTCGAGCGTCGCCTGGTTGACGTCAATCACCCGGATTTCCGACATGCACTGCCGCACGAACTCGGGATGCACATCGGTAAAGACGCGGAAATCGATGATACCGCGGGAGCGCACATCCTCGATCAGGTTGCGGATGCCGCTGAAATCCTCGATCCACAGCGAGACGGGGGAATGCTCGAAGACGCCTTCTGCGTAGCGTCGGTTCTCCAGCTCCGCGCGCCGGGCGTCCTCCCGCTCCGTCACGTCCTCGGTCGTCACCAGCAGTTGGCCGAGCGTCTGCTCATGTCCCGGAAGGACCGACCCGCGCAGCTGGATGTCCAGCCTGCGGCCGGACAGGGTGTAGTTCACCGCGGTTCCGGCGAATTCCATCTTGCCGTCCCACAGATCTGTCAGCTCGTTGATGTGGGTCTCCCACATATCGTCGCAGAAGACCTTGCCGAGATTGCCGATCAGCTGGTTGAGGTCTTCGGCCTCGAACAGGTCGAGAGTCTTGCGGTTGACCTGCAGGATCCGGATCTTCGAGGAGCATTCGGCGACGCGCCTGCGATCCTCCTTGAGGAAGGCGCGAAGGTCGGTCACGCCGGCTGCACGCCAGGCGTCGAACTGGGCCGTGACCTCGCTGAAATCTTCGATCCACATCGCAATTGGAGCGAGTTCGAAAATATTCGCGTCGACAGAACCGCTCATTGGAGTATCGCCCGCCTGAGAAAAATCGCGTCAAAAGAACTTCTGACCCTCGGGATATCGAGACAGACTATTCAGTATTGATTAAATCTCTATTGACCGGTCGCTGTCGAAGTTTGCGCCGGACGGGAGCGGCGCCCTCGACGACGCTCCCGGGCAGTTTCTCCACTCAGGCGCGCAGGCTGCCGCCGGTGGTCTTTTCGACATTGCCGACGATCTTCTTGGTCAGCGCGTCGAAGTCCTCGTCGGTCAGCGTCTTGTCGGCCGGCTGGATCAGCACCTCGATCGCCACCGACTTCCGGCCCTCGCCGAGCGAGGCCCCCTCGAAGATGTCGAAGACGTTGACGCCGGTGATCAGCTTGCGGTCGNNCGCCCGCCTCGACCGCCTTCTCGACCACGAAGGCGAAGTCGCGCTTCACCATCTGGAAGGGCGAGAGGTCGAGCGCCGGCTTGGTGCGGGTCGCCTTCCTCTTCGGCTCCGGCACGACGTCGAGATAGACCTCGAAGCCGCACAGCGCACCGGACACATCGAGCGCCTCGAGCGTCTTCGGATGGAATTCGCCGAAATGGCCGATCACCACCTTCGGACCCATCTTGATCGTGCCGGAACGACCCGGATGGTACCATGCCGGACCGCCCTGCTCGACCTGAACGTTCGACATCGGCAGGCCGCAGGCCTCCAGGACGGCGAGCGCGTCGGCCTTGGCGTCATAGACGTCGACCGGCTTGCCGCCGCCCTTGGTGGCGTTCGACCACATGCGGCCGGAACCGGCAAGCGAGGCCGTGCCGCGGCGGATGCCGCCGGCGACGCGACGCTGCCCTTCCGGCTTGTCGCTCTCATAGGTGCCCGAGACCTCGAAGATCGCCACGTCGCCGAAACCGCGGTCGGCATTGCGCTGGGCAGCCGTCAGCAGGCCCGGCAGCAGCGAGGGGCGCATGTCCGACATGTCGGCGGCGATCGGATTGGCGAGCTTCAGCGCACGGCTTCCGCCGCCGAAAAGCTTTGCATGCTCTTCCGGGATGAAGGACCAGGTGACCGCTTCCAGCATGCCGCGTGAGGCCAGCGCCCGCTTGGCCGTGCGGGTGCGGATCTGCAGGGGCGTGAGGATCTTGGCGTTGACGCTGCCGGTCGGCGCCAGCGGCTCGGGCTTGATCTGGTCGACGCCATGCACGCGCATGACCTCTTCCACCAGGTCGGCCTTGCCATCGACGTCCGGACGCCAGGAGGGCACCGCGACGGAGACCGTCTCGCCCTTGCCCGAGACCTCGAAGCCGAGGCCGGTCAGGATCTGACGGGCTTCGTCGTTGGATACGGTGAGGCCGGTCAGCCGCTTCACTTCCGAGAAGGGGAAGTCGACGGTCTTGCGGTCGAAGCCCTTGTAGCCGACCACCTTGGCTTTGGCCGCGGTGCCGCCGCACATGGAGAGAACCAGTTCGGTGGTGCGCTCCAGGCCAGGCATCATGTATTCCGGGTCGACGCCGCGCTCGAAGCGATAGCGGGCATCGGTGATGATGCCATGGCTGCGGCCGGTCTTGGCGATGTTGATCGGATCCCACAGCGCGGATTCGATCAGAACCTCGGTGGTGTTCTCGTCGCAGCCCGAATGCTCACCACCCATGATGCCGCCGATCGATTCCGGACCGTTGTCGTCGGCGATGATGACATTGGCCGGGTTGAGCTTGTAGGTGCGGGTGTCGAGCGCCAGGATTTCCTCGCCCTCGCGGGCGCGGCGAACGATCAGCGCACCCTTGACCTTGCTCGCGTCGAAGACGTGCATCGGCCGGCCCTGGTCGAAGGTCATATAGTTGGTGACGTCGACCAGCGCCGAGATCGGGCGAAGGCCGATGGCCAGCAGTCGCTGCTGCATCCAGCGCGGGCTCGGGCCGTTCTTCACGCCGCGCACCAGCCGGTAGGCGAAGCCCGGGCAGAGCTTCTCGTCGTCGAGCACGATCTTCACTTCGATCGGCGTTTCGCCGTCGGTCTTGAATTCGGGCGCCTTCGGCTGCTTGAGCTTGCCGAGACCGGAGGCGGCGAGATCGCGGGCGATGCCGAAGACTGACGTGCAGTCGGGGCGGTTCGGCGTGAGGTTGATCTCGATGACCGGATCGTCGAGGCCGGCATAGGACGCGAACGACGTGCCGACCGGCGCGTCGTCCGGGAGATCGATGATGCCGTCGTGATTGTCCGACATGTTGAGCTCCTTTTCGGAGCACATCATGCCGTGGCTTTCGACGCCGCGGATCT
>DBUL01000126.1:0-378 GCA_002307905.1 Rhizobiaceae bacterium UBA1291 | reverse complement strand
GCAGGACCTTGGCGATGACGAAGGGCTTGTAGGCCGCCTTGTCATCGACGTCCTCGACCTCGAGGCCGATCGCGGTCAGGCGCTCGCAGATCTCGTCGAGCGTGGCCTCGGTTTCCAGGTGGTCCTTCAGCCAGGAGAGTGTGAATTTCATGGGTCTATCCTCCTTACGCGCTCAGGCCGCCGAACAGGGTCGGCACGTCGAGCGGGCGGAAACCGTAGTGGCTCATCCAGCGCACGTCGGCGTTGAAGAAGTCGCGCAGGTCCGGCATGCCGTATTTCAGCATGGCGATGCGGTCGAGGCCCATGCCCCAGGCAAAGCCCTGGTATTCATCGGGATCGAGACCGCCGGCGCGCAGAACGTTCGGGTGAACCATGCCG
>DBUL01000086.1:14232-24522 GCA_002307905.1 Rhizobiaceae bacterium UBA1291 | reverse complement strand
CCGCCGATCAGCTTGTCGCGCAGCAGGATATGGTCGGCCGTCGCGCGAAGCTCGTAGCGCAGCACGAAGTTTTCCCGCTGCAATCGCATGCGGTCGAGGCAGCGCGCCACGGCATTGAGGATCTGGTTGGAGCGGAACGGCTTCAGCACGAAATCGACGGCGCCGGCGCGCAGCGCCCGGATCGCCGTTTCGAGATCGGCATAGGCGGTCATCAGGATGGCGTCGGCGAAGAAGCCGATCGCCCGCTGTTCGATCAGCCAGTCGACTCCGTTCTTGCCCGGCATGATATTGTCGAGAATGACGACGTCGAAATGGTGCTGGTCGAGCTTGCGCGATGCCTCTTCGGCATCGGCCGCTTCCTCGATCCGCTTGCAGCGGGGGCTGAGCGTGCGCACGAGAAAATTGCGCATACCGGGCTCGTCGTCGACCACGAGGATCGTCGCCTGCGCCAGCCAGGGACCGAATTCAGGATCCCGCTCGCTCGCCTGGACCTTTCGTGCCGTTTCTGCCCTCACCGTGTCGCCCGCCTCCCTCGTTCAACGTCGGTCTTGCATAACAGAGGCGACGCGAAACGCCAAAGCGAACCCGGCGCCCCTAGTGTTCAGGCGGCGACCGGACGCTTGATGACCTTGGAGGCTTCCATGACCAGCGGCAGAAGACCCTCGCCACCTTTGTCGATATGCTCGAACAGTTCGCGGCGCATGCGCGGCTCCCAGAACTTGTTGATGTGGTTCGCGACGCCTTCGACGCGCACCGCTTCCGGCTGCGACAGGAAGAAGGTGGCGATCTGGTTCGCCATGCGGACGAGCTTTTCGGTGGTGTCATGCGACATGGGCGTTCACTCCGGCAATGATGCGCTCTGATCTGGTGAAAATTTCAAACTCGTCGCCGCGCGCAATGCCGACAAGCGTGATCCCGGCCGCATCCGCCGTGCGGATGGCTAGCGCCGTCGGAGCCGATACGGCAATCAGCATGGGGCATTTCAGCGCCGCCGTCTTCTGCACCATCTCCACCGACAGGCGGCTGGTGACGACGACGACACCCTGCCGGCCGGAATAGCCGGCGCGGATCACCGCGCCCGAAAGCTTGTCGAGCGCATTGTGACGGCCGACATCCTCCCGCAGCATGACAAGACCCTGGCCGGGCACGAAGAAGCCGGCGCCATGCACGGCGCGCGTTTCACGGTTGAGCTTCTGCCCGTCCCCGAGCAGCTTCACCGCCTCGGCAATTTGGGCCGGAACCAGGCTGAAATCGCCAGCCTCGACCGATGGCACTTGCCGCATGGCCTGCTCGATCGATTCGATGCCGCACAGGCCGCAGCCGACGGGACCAGCCATATGGCGGCGGCGCGATGTCAGGGCCTCCGCAGTCGCGTCCGCCAGGATGATCTGCACATCGATCCCGTCGCCGGCCAGCACCGTTTCGATCGAGACGATGTCGGAAGGTTCGGAAACAATGCCCTCCGACAAAGAGAAGCCGAGGGCGAAGTCCTCCAGATCGGCGGGCGTCGCCATCATCACCGCATGAGTCGAACCGCCATAGGAAAAGGCGATCGGCACTTCATCCGGAACGATGCGGCTGCCCGTCGCCAGGGCGCCGCGACGGAACTGCAGTGCGTGAACGGAGGTGGATGTCTTCATGACGGGTGAGCCCCTCATCCGCCTGCCGGCACCTTCTCCCCGCATGCGGGGAGAAGGAGAAATGCCGCAACGCTGCCACTCCCTCTCCCCGCGCGCGGGGAGAGGGTCGGGGTGAGGGGCATGAAGCCGCAAGCCTGGTCCATTCCCTACTCCGCCGCTTCCAGCTTGCCGGCGATGCGGCGCGACTGGCGCGACAGGTCCTCATAGTCCTGCTGCCATTCGGACGGGCCGTTGGACGGCGCGACCTGCACGGCGGTCACCTTGTATTCCGGGCAATTGGTCGCCCAGTCGGAGAAGTCCGTGGTGATGACGTTGGCCTGCGTCTCGGGATGGTGGAAGGTCGTGTAGACGACGCCGGGCGAAACACGTTCGGTGATCTCCGCCCGAAGCGTCGTTTCGCCTGCCCGGCTGGCAAGACGCACCCAGTCGCCGTCCTTGATGCCCCGCTGCTCGGCATCGTGCGGATGGATCTCCAGAAGATCCTCCGCATGCCAGGCGACGTTCTCGGTGCGGCGCGTCTGGGCGCCGACATTGTATTGCGAGAGGATGCGCCCGGTGGTCAAAAGCAGCGGGAAGCGCGGACCGGTGCGCTCGTCAGTCGCCACATATTCCGTGCGGATGAACTTGCCCTTGCCGCGCACGAAGCCGTTGACGTGCATGATCGGCGACCCTTCGGGGAACTTCTCGTTGCACGGCCACTGTACCGAGCCCATCTTTTCCAGCAGGTCGTAGGACACGCTGGCGAAGCTCGGCGTGGTAACGGCGATCTCGTCCATGATCTCGGACGGATGGCTGTAGTTCCACGGCAAGCCCATGGCCTGGGCGAGCTTCTGGGTCACTTCCCAGTCGGCATAGCCGTTCTTCGGGCTCATCACCTTGCGCACGCGGTTGATGCGGCGTTCGGCATTGGTGAAGGTGCCGTCCTTTTCCAGGAAGGTCGAGCCCGGCAGGAAGACATGGGCATAGTTGGCCGTCTCGTTGAGGAAGAGGTCGTGCACGACGACGCATTCCATCGCCGCAAGGCCGGCCGAGACATGCTTGGTATCGGGGTCGGACTGCAGGATGTCCTCGCCCTGGATATAGATGCCCTTGAACGAGCCGTCGACGGCGGCGTCGAGCATGTTCGGAATACGCAGGCCTGGTTCGCTGTCGAGCTTGACACCCCAGAGCTTCTCGAACGTATCACGCGTCGCGTCGTCGGAGACGTGGCGATAGCCCGGGAGTTCGTGCGGGAAGGACCCCATGTCGCAGGAGCCCTGCACATTGTTCTGGCCGCGCAGCGGGTTCACGCCGACGCCCTTGCGGCCGATATTGCCGGTCGCCATGGCAAGGTTGGCGATCGCCATGACAGTCGTCGAGCCCTGGCTGTGCTCGGTGACGCCGAGGCCGTAATAGATCGCGCCATTGCCGCCTCGGGCATAGAGCCGGGCCGCGCCGCGCACGAGATCGGCCGCAACGCCGGTGAACTTTTCCGTCTCTTCCGGCGAATGCTGCGGCTCGGCGACAAAGGCGGCCCAGTCCTCGAATTCGGACCAGTCGCAACGCTCGCGGATGAAGGCCTCGTCGAACAGGCCTTCCGTGACGATGACATGCGCGAGCGCCGTAATGACCGCGACATTGGTGCCGGGCTTGAGTGGCAGGTGGTAGTCTGCCTTGGCGTGGACCGAGGTAACCGTCTCGGTCTCGCGCGGATCGAGCACGATCAGCTTGGCGCCCTGGCGGATGCGCTTCTTCATGCGCGAGGCGAAGACCGGGTGCGCCGCCGACGGGTTGGCGCCGATCACCATGATGACGTCGGACTCCTCGACGGAATCGAAGTCCTGCGTGCCGGCCGACGTGCCGAAGGCCTGGCCGAGACCATAGCCGGTCGGTGAATGGCAGACGCGGGCGCAGGTATCGACATTGTTGTTGCCAAAGCCGGCGCGGATCAGTTTCTGCACCAGGAAGGTCTCTTCATTGGTACAACGCGACGAGGTGATGCCGCCGATCGAATCCTTGCCGTATTGGTATTGGAGCCGGCGGAATTCGGAGGCGACGTGGGCAAGCGCCTCCTCCCAGCCGACTTCACGCCAGGGGTCGGTGATCTTCTCGCGCACCATCGGATTGAGAATGCGATCCTGGTGGGAAGCATAGCCATAGGCGAACCGGCCCTTGACGCAGGAGTGGCCCCGATTGGCTTTGCCGTCCTTGTAGGGCACCATGCGCACCAGTTCCTCGCCGCGCATCTCAGCCTTGAATGAGCAGCCAACGCCGCAGTAGGCGCAGGTAGTCACCACCGAGTGTTCCGGCTGGCCGATGGCGATCACCGACTTTTCGGTGAGCGTCGCGGTTGGGCAGGCCTGCACGCAGGCGCCGCAGGAAACGCATTCGGATTCGAGAAAATGCTCATGCGCGCCGGGCGATACCCGGCTATCGAAACCACGGCCCTCGATCGTCAGCGCGAATGTGCCCTGCACCTCCTCGCAGGCGCGAACGCAGCGCGAGCAGACGATGCATTTCGACGGGTCATAGGTGAAATAGGGGTTGGACTCGTCCTTCGGCATCCACTTGGCGTTGATGTCGCCATCATTGCGCGCCTTGACGTGATTGTCGCCCTCGTAGCCATAGCGCACGTCGCGCAGGCCGACGGCACCCGCCATGTCCTGCAGTTCGCAGTCGCCATTGGCGGCACAGGTGAGACAGTCGAGCGGGTGGTCGGAGATATAGAGCTCCATCACCCCTTTGCGGATCTGCTTCAGCCGCTCCGTCTGGGTGTGGACCACCATGCCCGGCGCGCAAGGCGTGGTGCAGGAGGCCGGCGTGCCGTTGCGGCCCTCGACCTCTACGAGACAGAGGCGGCAGGAGCCGAAGGCGTCCACCATGTCGGTGGCGCAGAGCTTCGGCACCTGGATGCCGGCTTCCATCGAAGCGCGCATCACGGACGTGCCGGTCGCGACCGTGACCTGCCGGCCGTCGATGGTGAGCGTCACCGTCTCGGTGGATCGGGACGCGGGCGTACCGTAGTCGATTTCAGAAACGAGGGGCATTCGAACCTCCGGATAAATCGTTCCCGCCACAGCGTTAAGCCAGGCGGTCAGTTCAATTCTGCTTACGACTTGCGCTCGACCAGTGTCGCGGCGACGAGCGCATTGGCATGACCATGGCCAAGACCATGGGTTTCCTTCAGGAACGCCACGATCTGCATGTGAGCCTTGCCTTCCTGGGTCCGGATGATCTCCTGCCAGTAGGAAATCGGCCGGCCATACGTCTTCTCGATGGACGGGAAATAGGAGGCCGGGCCCTTCACTTTTTCGCTCTCGCTCATTCCGCCGCCTCCACCATGGGTGCCGGGGCGAAATCCTCGGGGAAGTGATGGAGCGCGCTCATCACCGGATAGGGGGTGAAGCCGCCGAGCGCGCAGAGCGAGCCGAACTTCATCGTGTTGCACAGGTCGGTGAGCAGCGCCCGGTTCTTTTCCGGCTCGATGCCGCGCGCGATCCGGTCGACCGTCTCGACGCCGCGCGTCGAGCCGATGCGGCAGGGCGTGCACTTGCCGCAGCTTTCGATCGCGCAGAATTCCATGGCGAAGCGCGCCTGCTTCAGCATGTCGGCCGTGTCGTCGAAGACGACGATCCCGGCATGGCCGATCAGCCCGTCCTTCGCGGCGAAGGCCTCGTAGTCGAAGACTGTGTCGAACAGGGACGGCGGGAAATAGGCACCGAGTGGCCCGCCGACCTGCACGGCCTTGACCGGTCGGCCGCTCGCCGTGCCGCCGCCGATGTCATAGATGATCTCGCCGAGCGTCAGGCCGAAAGCGGTCTCATAGAGGCCACCATGCTTGATATTGCCGGCAAGCTGGATCGGGATCGTGCCGTGCGAACGGCCGACGCCGTAATCGCGATAGAAGGCGGCGCCGCGGTCGAGGATAACCGGCACGGAGGCGAGCGAGATCACGTTGTTGACAACGGTCGGCCGGCCGAACAGGCCCTGCAAGGCCGGAAGCGGTGGCTTGGCCCGAACGATGCCGCGCTTGCCCTCGAGCGAGTTGAGCAGCGAGGTCTCCTCGCCGCAGACATAGGCGCCGGCGCCCATGCGCACCTCGATGTCGAAGGCATGCGCCGACCCCATGACCGATGGTCCGAGTATGCCGGCACCGCGGGCGATGTCGATCGCCGCGCGCATGGTCTTGATGGCATGCGGATATTCAGAACGGGTGTAGACATAACCCTTGGTGGCGCCGGTGGCGATGCCGGCGATGATCATGCCCTCGATCAGCACGAAGGGATCGCCCTCCATGATCATCCGGTCGGAGAAGGTGCCGCTGTCGCCTTCGTCGGCGTTGCAGATGATGTACTTGCGATCACCCGCAGCATCGGCGACCGTCTTCCACTTGATGCCGGTCGGAAAGCCCGCACCACCGCGACCGCGCAGGCCGCTGTCGGTCACCGTCTTGACGATGTCGGCGGGGCCTATGGCAATGGCCTTTTCCAGACCTTTGAGCCCTTCGTAGTGGCGATAGTCAGCCAGGGAGAGAGGATCGGTCACGCCGCAACGGGAGAAGGTCAGCCGCGTCTGGCGAGCGAGATAGGGAATTTCCTTCGTCAGCCCCTGGCAGAGCGGATGTTCGCCACCGGCCACAAAGTCCGCCTCGAACAGGCCCGGCACGTCGGCGACCGTCACCGGTCCGTAGGCGATGCGGCCGTGTCCGGTGCGAACCTCAATGAGAGGTTCAAGCCACAGGAGGCCGCGGGAACCATTGCGCACGATCGTCACGTCGAGGCCGCGAAGCTTGGCTTCCCGCTCGATCGCCACCGCCACCTTGTCGGCACCGACGGCAATCGCCGCAGCATCCTGGGT
Source organism: Rhizobiaceae bacterium UBA1291 (assembly GCA_002307905.1). Classification (GTDB taxonomy): domain Bacteria; phylum Pseudomonadota; class Alphaproteobacteria; order Rhizobiales; family Rhizobiaceae; genus Allorhizobium. The sequence goes on along the minus strand of DBUL01000086.1, from coordinate 18,046 downwards.
AACATAGATCGTCAAGCTCATCGCCGCGCCTCCCCGACCAGCTGCTCCAGCCCCTGCGCATCGAGCCGGCCATGCAGTTCGCCGTCGAGCATGGCAGCGGGCGCGCAGGCACAGAGCCCGAGGCAGTAGACCGGCTCCAGCGTCACGGCGCCGTCCGGCGTCGTCCCGTGAAAATCGATGCCGAGCAGTTCGCGCACCCGGTCGGCCAAGGCCTCGCCACCGCGCGACTGGCAGGCCTCGGCGCGACAGAGCTTCAGCACATGGCGGCCGGCGGGATGGGCGCGGAAATCATGATAGAAGCTGACGACGCCGTGCACTTCGGCGCGCGACAGGTTCAGTGCCTCAGCAAGCACCGGCTTCACCTCGTCCGGCACATAGCCAAAGCTCTCCTGGATGGAATGCAGGATCGGCAGCAGGGGTCCTTCGAGCCCGCTGAACTCGGCGATGATGGCATGCGTGCGCGAAACAAAGTCATCCGTAGATGATCGTATATTCATTATCAGCCCTCCCAAACCGACACGAACTCGCCAACAGGCTGATGCGCGGAAAGCGAATGTCCAGTCGGTCCTCAATTTTATNNCCGCTTTCCCGTCGAACTCATTGACATCAAGTGAGAATGATGACCTTCGGCAGGGGGTGTGGTCAATAAAGCTGTCCCGTTCAACGATAGAAAATTTCTATTGAAACGCCTGAAGATCGGCGAGCCGGCGCGCCTCGTGAAGAAGCGCAGAGACCAGCGGGGTGAAGGGCTCGCGGTATTGTGCGACCAGGCCGACCGAGTGTTCGGCCTCCGGCTCGATGATCGGGATCATCCGGATTTCAGCGGAAAAACCGAAGGAATCGGCCACGTTACGGGGCATGATCGAGGCCCAGCGGCCGGTTCGGATGTGGGAAAACAGCACAATCATAGAATTGGATTCGAGGGTCGGCTTTGCGGAAACGCCGGCGTCGGCCATGTGCTGGTTGATGATACGGCGGTTCTGCATGTCCGCAGTCAATAGACAAAGCCGAAGGTCGGCGATCTCCCGCCATGTCACCTGATCGCGATCGCTGAGCGGCGTTCCCGCCGCGGCAATCAAGTGATAGCGCTCCGCATAGAGCGGCACCGAGGTGACGCGGCCGAGCGGCTCGTTGTCGAGATAGGTGATGCCGGCATCGATCTCGAGGTTTTCCAGCAGACTTAGCACCTGCAGCGAGGTGCGCGAACTGACCGAGAATGTCACGTCGGGATGCTTCTCCTGGAATGGCCCTGTGATACGCGGGACCATGGACAAGGCTGTGGGAATGACGGCGATCCGGATATGGCCGGCAAGGCCCCGTCGCGCTGCCCGCATTTCCTCGCGCATGGTGCGCGTGTCGCCGACGATGCGTCGCGCCCATTCGAGTACGCGCTGGCCTTCTGGCGTCAGCCCCTGGTAGCGCGAGCCACGATTCACGAGCATCACGCCCAGTTGGTCCTCCAGCGCTCGAATCCCAGCCGAGAGCGTCGGCTGGGTTATCCCGCATTCCTCCGCCGCTCGGCCGAAATGCTGGGCGCGTGCCAGCGCAATGAAGAATTCAAGCTTGTCGATCATGGGCACTCCTCAGACCCGAGACTAGGCCTTGAGCGTCGCAAGCGCAAACTGGCGTCGGGCGCCGCCCGCGAACATTCCGGCCTCGCCGATGGAAGGGCGCGGGGGCGCTGAGTGTCTCACTCCCCGGAAGAGGGATCGCCGGAAATGATGCGCGTCGCGTTCGGCCCGCAATACATTTCATAAAGCACCGACACCAGACTCGTCAGCGAAGGATCCGAAATTCTGTAGAAAATCAGCCGGCCGTCGCGTCGCGTCGTGACGATGTCCTCGAGGCGCAGGCGCGCCAGTTGCTGCGAGACGACCGCTTGCTGCAGCCCGAGGATTGCTTCGATCTCGCCGACCGTCTTTTCCCCTTGGCTCAGGATGCACAGAATGAGCAGGCGGGTCTCATGCGACAGGGCCTTGAGAAGCTTACTGGCGGCACGGGCCTTCGACATGAAGCCTTCCAGTTGCTCTCTTTGCATTCCGGCCTTGATCGGCGGCACATCCATGAAACCATCCGGACATCACGACACATCGTCGAGAAGCGTCTATTGCAACGCAATTGCGGCAAAACTGCCAATAACGCGACAGGCGCCATAGCGAAAGCGATTTCTTTGCGCAGGCCGCGCGTCGCCGCCGTCCATGCAAGGGTGAAGGGCAATCACGCTAATTGAGGTTCACGGACTCGATCCGCTCCTTGAGCAAGGAGGCGCTGCGGTTGAGTGCAGCGTATTCCTCGGCATCCAGTTCGGGAAAGAGATCGGCGACAACACCTGCAGCTCCGATGATCCGCGGTACGGACAGCGCCACGTCGCGGACATCAGCCACATGTGGCGTAACGATCGACACCGACAATACATCGCATTGATCTTGAGCGATTGCCTTGACGATGCGGGCCAAACCCGCGCCAATGCCGTAATATGTCGAGCCCTTGCCGCTGATGATCTTGTAGGCGGCGTTGCGCACGCCGCTATCGATTGCATGGCGTACATCGTCGGTGAGCGGTTTGCCGACCTGATCGGCGAAAGAGCGAAGCGCGACCGAGCCGGCACGGGCGTTCGACCAGGCGAGCACTTCGCTGTCGCCGTGTTCGCCGAGAACATAAGCGTGGACCGACTGCGGCGCGATGCCGAGGTGGCCGCCGAGCAGGCTGCGAAAGCGGGCAGTGTCGAGGATGGTGCCCGAACCGATCACCCGCTGCGGCGGCAAGCCCGAGAGGTGCGTGGCGATCTGGGTCATGATGTCAACGGGATTGGACGCGATCAAAAGGATCGCGTCGGGCGCGGCACGTAGAACCTGGCTCACCACATCGCGGAAGACACCGGCATTGCGCTCCAACAGCTCTAGGCGGCTCTCGCCGGGCTTCTGGCTCACACCCGCCGCGATGATCACCACACGGGCTCCGGTCAGTGACCCGTAGTCGCCGGCAACCACCTTGGTGGCCGACACAAAGGGCACGGCATGCGATATGTCCTCGGCTTGAGCGACCGCCAGCGCTGCATTCTTGTCGACCAGCACGATGTCGCTGGCAATCCCCATCATGGCAAGCGCGTAACCGGCCGAACTGCCAACCATACCTGCACCGACGATACCAACCTTCATGGACATGCCTCCCCTTGCGTCGCCGCCAACTAGAGAGCGTAAGCGTTTCAATTATGTGGCAGTGCGTCAAGCGGTCTTCGACCGAACCTACAAAGCCCGAGAGGAGGCCCGAGCACCCCAGCGCCATCGGCCGTAGCAGCACTTCCGGGACGGCCTCCTGTCGGGCATAAAAAAAGCGGCCCCGAAGGCCGCTTCTGGTCTGGGTTGGCGCCGACTCAGGCCGGGACCAATACGCCATTCAGATGGGTGAGTTCGGCAAGGTACTGCTCGAGACGAGTCTTGTGCTCGTGACCTTCGACGGCGTTGAGTTCGGCGCGGGCAGCCTCGATACGCCTGGTCAGGGTCTCGCGGTTGAGCTCGCTCAGCGCCACCGCCGATTCGGCCAACAGGGTGCAGCCGGAAGGTACGATATCGGCAAAACCGCCGAACACGACATACTTAGTCACCTGGCCGGAGGCCAGCTTGACCGAAACCACGCCCGGCTTGATCGTCGTCATCGTCGGCGCATGATGGGCCATGACTGTCATTTCGCCATCAGTTGCCGGAATGACAACTTCACTCACCTTTTCGGAAAGCAACAGGCGCTCGGGCGAAACGAGTTCAAAATTGAAATTGTCGGCCATGGGTGTTCACTTCTTCGATAGAGGCGGGAACGG
>DBUL01000086.1:246-13966 GCA_002307905.1 Rhizobiaceae bacterium UBA1291 | reverse complement strand
GAGTCGAGCGGGTCAACCGCCGGATAGATGCCCTTTTCGGCGATAGAACGCGACAGAACGGTCGTTGCGTCCAGGTGGGCGAACGATGTGGCCGGTGCCGGGTCGGTCAAGTCGTCGGCGGGAACGTAAATGGCCTGAACCGAGGTGATCGAACCCTTGGTCGTGGTGGTGATGCGTTCCTGCATCTGGCCCATGTCGGTGGCGAGCGTCGGCTGATAGCCAACGGCCGACGGGATACGGCCCGAGAAGTGCGGACACTTCCGAACCGGCCTGTGTGAAGCGGAAGATGTTGTCGACGAAGAACAGAACGTCCTGACCCTTGTCGCGGAAGTCTTCGGCGATCGTCAGTCCGGTCAGCGCGACGCGAGCGCGGGCGCCCGGCGGTTCGTTCATCTGGCCGTAGACAAGCGCTGCCTTGGAGCCTTCGCCGCCGCCATGCTTGTTAACGCCCGACTCGATCATTTCGTGATAGAGGTCGTTGCCTTCGCGGGTACGCTCGCCGACACCGGCGAATACCGAGTAACCGCCGTGCGCCTTGGCGACGTTGTTGATCAGTTCCATGATGAGAACCGTCTTGCCGACGCCGGCGCCGCCGAACAGGCCGATCTTGCCGCCCTTGGCGTAAGGCGCGAGGAGATCGACGACCTTGATGCCGGTGACAAGGATCTGCGCTTCCGTCGACTGCTCGACGTAGGTTGGCGCTTCCTGGTGAATGGCGCGCTTGCCGGCGGTGACCAGCGGGCCGGCTTCATCGACGGGCTCGCCGATAACGTTCATGATACGACCGAGCGTCTCGGGGCCGACCGGAACGGTGATCGGGGCGCCAGTGTCAGAAACCGGCTGTCCACGAACCAGACCTTCGGTCGAGTCCATGGCGATCGTGCGAACCCGGCTTTCGCCAAGGTGCTGGGCGACTTCAAGAACGAGGCGGTTGCCGCCGTTCATGGTTTCCAGCGCGTTTAGGATCGCAGGCAGCTCGCCGTCGAACGCAACGTCAACAACAGCGCCGATGACCTGGGTAACCCGACCTGCCGAGCCGGTTGCGGCCTTCGCCGCGGTAGATTTCGGGGTAGCTGCCTTAGCCATGTTTCTTACCCTCTTTCCTTAACCTCAGAGCGCTTCCGCGCCCGAAATGATTTCAATGAGTTCCTTGGTGATCTGGGCCTGGCGCTGACGGTTGTACGAGAGCGTAAGCTTGTTGATCATCTCGCCAGCATTACGCGTCGCATTGTCCATCGCGCTCATCTTGGCGCCCATTTCACCGGCGACATTTTCGAGCAGGGCCCGGAAGATCTGCACCGAGATATTGCGCGGAATGAGATCGCTGAGGATCGCACCGGCATCGGGCTCATATTCGTAGACGGCACTTGCACCGGTTGCGGCAACCACCTCCGGAGCAGCAGCAGGTATCAACTGCTGCGCGGTCGGCACCTGGCTGATCACGGACTTGAATTCCGAATAGAACAGCGTGGCAACGTCGAATTCGCCCTTGTCGAACATCGAAATGACCTTGCGGCCGATCGCGTCGGCATTTTCGAAACTCACGCGCTTGACCTCGCGAAGGTCGGTCCGCTCGACGATGTTCGGGCCGAATTCGCGACGCAGGCTGTCGAAGCCCTTCTTGCCGACGCAGAAGATCTTGACGGTCTTGCCGGCGGCGAGAAGCTTGCGCGCATGATCACGGGCAAAGCGAGCGATCTGCGAATTGAAACCGCCGCAAAGGCCGCGCTCGGCTGTGCAGACGATGAGCAGATGCACATCGTCCCTGCCTGTCCCGCTCATTAGCCGCGGTGCGCTGTCATCGCTGCTTACCGCCTGGGCGATATTGGCGAGGACTGCCCCCATACGCTGCGAATAGGGACGTGCGGCCTCGGCCGCCTCCTGCGCACGACGCAGCTTCGCCGCGGCGACCATTTTCATCGCCTTGGTGATTTTCTGCGTCGCCTTGACGGAGGCGATCCGGTTTTTCAGATCCTTAAGTGAAGGCATCCGTTATCCGTCCTTGGCTTGAGCCCCGATTACACGAAAGACTTGGCGAACGTTTCCAGAGCAGCCTTGAGCTTGCCCTTTGTGTCGTCGCTGATGGCTTTCTCCGTGCGGATGGCGTCGAGAATGGCCTTGCCTTCCGAGCGAAGGTAAGAAAGCAGGCCCTGTTCGAACTTGCCGATCTGGTTGACGGCGATCTTGTCGAGGTAGCCGTTGACCCCGGCGAAGATCACGGCGACCTGCTCTTCGGTCTTCAGCGGCGAGAACTGCGGCTGCTTCAGAAGTTCGGTCAGACGGGCACCGCGGTTCAGCAGTCGCTGGGTTGCAGCATCAAGGTCGGAACCGAACTGGGCGAAGGCAGCCATTTCGCGGTACTGCGCGAGTTCACCCTTGATCGAGCCGGCAACCTGCTTCATCGCCTTGACCTGTGCGGCCGAACCGACGCGCGAAACCGACAGACCGACGTTAACGGCCGGACGGATACCCTGATAGAACAGGTCGGTTTCGAGGAAGATCTGGCCGTCGGTGATCGAGATGACGTTGGTCGGAATGAAGGCCGAAACGTCGTTACCCTGGGTTTCGATGACCGGCAGAGCCGTCAACGAGCCGGCACCACGTTCGTCGGAGAGCTTTGCAGCGCGCTCGAGCAGACGCGAGTGCAGGTAGAAAACGTCGCCCGGATAGGCTTCGCGGCCCGGAGGGCGACGCAGCAGAAGCGACATCTGACGATAGGCGACAGCCTGCTTGGACAGGTCGTCATAGCCGATCAGAGCGTGCATGCCATTGTCACGGAAATACTCGCCCATGGCGCAGCCTGCGAACGGAGCGAGATACTGCATCGGCGCAGCGTCGGAGGCGGTTGCGGCAACGATGATCGAATACTTCAGGGCGCCACGCTCTTCGAGGACCTTGGCAAACTGAGCAACCGTCGAACGCTTCTGGCCGATTGCGACGTAGACGCAATACAGCTTTTCCGAGTCCGGACCATTGTCGTGAATGGCCTTCTGGTTGAGGATCGTGTCGAGGATGATGGCGGTCTTGCCGGTCTGGCGGTCGCCGATAACGAGCTCGCGCTGGCCGCGGCCGACCGGGATCAGTGCGTCGATGGCCTTGAGACCGGTCGACATTGGCTCATGAACCGACTTGCGCGGAATGATGCCCGGAGCCTTGATGTCGACGCGCGAACGGCGGGTCGCATTGATCGGGCCCTTGCCGTCGATCGGATTGCCGAGCGCATCAACGACGCGGCCGAGCAGTTCCGGACCAACCAGGACATCAACGATGGCGCCGGTCCGCTTGACGATGTCACCTTCCTTGATGTCACGGTCCGAACCGAAAATAACGACACCGACATTGTCGGCTTCGAGGTTCAGCGCCATGCCACGGATGCCGCCCGGGAACTCGACCATTTCGCCGGCCTGAACATTGTCCAGACCGTAGACGCGCGCGATGCCGTCACCGACGGAAAGCACCTGACCGACTTCGGAGACTTCCGCCTCCTTGCCGAAGTTTTTGATTTGATCTTTCAGAATTGCGGAAATTTCCGCGGCGCGGATATCCATCAGCCAACCTCTTTCAGTGCAAGCTTAAGGGTGGAAAGTTTGGTGCGAAGAGACGTGTCGATCTGGCGCGAGCCGACCTTCACGATCAGACCACCGAGAATGGACGGGTCGATCGAAACAGCGATTGTTACGTCCTTGCCGGTGACGCCCTTCAGCGCCGCCTTCAAATCTCTTTCCTGTTCGGAAGTAAGTGCGTGAGCGGAAATGACCTCAGCGGTGACTTCACCACGATGACGGGCAGCGATCTGCCGGAAGGAGGCAATCATGCCTGCGACGGCGAAGAGGCGCCGATTTCCGGCTACGACCTTTAGGAAGTTGGGCACGAGTCCGCCGAGACCGGCCTTNNCAAAGGGCGACAACCGCCTTGGCCTGGTCCTCCGCAGAAAAGACCGGAGAAGCAACCAAACGCTTCAGGTCTTCACTCGAGTCGATCATGGCTTGGAAACGATTGAGATCAGCGCTCACCGCATCGATCGAGCCAGCCTCGAGGGCGAGTTCGAAGAGCGACGACGCATAGCGCTCCGCCACGCCTGAAATGACTTGGGATGTGTCTGCCACGGGCAAAATATTCCCTGATTTTGACCCAGGATTTTCGCAACCCCTGAACGGGATAAACATCTTCCTGAAATCGTTAGGTTTTTCCTGAAAAACACAACGGTCTCCCGCCAGTGCATTTCGAATTTCGCGGTCCGTCTAGCATAGGTACTGTGGACTCGCAACACGCGTAATAACGGAATAAGCCTTAAGGACAAGGCCTTGGCTGCAATTTTCTCCGAATCCGCGCCAAATTGGTCAGAGCATGCGCCAACACCATCATCTTTCTCTTCAGACGAGTCCGAAGACATAGGAAAGCGGCAGCGCTGCAATCACGATTTCCACTACCAGAAGTAGAATATTGCGGATCGTATTTCCCCGATCGGACAGGATCGACAGGATCTGCCCGAATCCGGCGAGAGCCATGGCTGCGCCGAAGGCGAGATAGAGCGTCGGCTGCGCCAGCATGAGGGCAGTGGCCGAAAAGCCGACCATCAAGCCACCTGCGGAACGCACCGCGCCGTAACCCTCCGGTCGTAAGTCATGGGGTTCCAGCGCAAAGAACTTCAGGGTTATACCTGGTGCAAACATCACCAGCGCACCTATCAGTGCGGCAAATGATGCCGCCCCGAATGCGAGCTGTTCGCCGAACTCCGTCGGAAAATAGAATTCCATCCTTGATCCCCGTCTGAAAGCAAATCGAACGTGGCGCTTATCGCACAAACCGGCACGGTGAGATATCGGCAGGTCAGGATTTTCCGCAGCTTTCGGTCGCTGTCAGCGGACGCTGCGTAGGGCGCTAAAGGAAGCTCTGTGGATCGACATCGACCTGGACCTGGATCGACCGGCGCTCCTTCGGCCCATTGGCAAGCATCGCACGAACGAAGCCCTGCATATCGCTGCTGCGCCGGCCGTGAACGAGAAGCCGGAAGCGATGTCGGCCGCGGATCAGGGCCAAGGGGGCTTCCGCCGGGCCGAGGATGGCAATGTCGCGTTCGACCGGAGCCGACTGGCGCAATTGCCGCGCATGGGTTTCCGCCTCGGCGCGGCTGTCGGCGGAGACGATGATCGAGACCAGCCGTCCGAAGGGCGGAAGAGCCGCCCGTTCGCGCTCAGTGATCTCGCGTTCGTAGAAGGCCGAGGCATCGCCGGAGACCAGCGCCTGCATCACCGGATGCATCGGCTGGAAGGTCTGCAACAGGCCATGGCTCTTGCGCCCCGTGCGGCCGGCGCGGCCGGTCACCTGCGAGAGAAGCTGGAAGGTCCGCTCCGCCGCGCGCGGATCGCCATTGGCAAGGCCTATATCCGCGTCGACGATGCCGACCAGCGTCATCAGCGGGAAATTGTGCCCCTTGGCGACGAGCTGCGTGCCGATGACGATATCGGCTTCGCCATTGGCGATCGCTTCGAGCTCCAGCCGCAGGCGCTTGACTCCGCCGAGGTCGGAGGAGAGCACCAGCGTGCGCGCATCGGGAAAATGCTTCTCGACCTCCTCGGCAATGCGCTCGACGCCGGGCCCACAGGCGACGAGATGATCGAGCGTGCCGCATTCCGGACAGGCCTGCGGCGTCGGTTCGGAATAGCCGCACTGGTGGCACTGGATCTGGCCACGGAAGCGGTGTTCCACCAGCCAGCTCGAGCATTGCGGGCACTGGAACCGGTGGCCGCAGACGCGGCACAGGGTAAGCGGCGCATATCCACGCCGGTTGAGGAACAGCAGCGCCTGTTCCTTGCGCTCGACCGTCCTGCCGACCGCCCTGAGCAGCAGCGGCGAAAGAAAGCCGCCCCGCTCTGGCGGATGGCGGCGCATGTCGATCAGATGCAGGTCGGGCATGGCCGCATCGGCAAAGCGCGTCGGCAGGTGGATGCGCCGGTAGCGGCCGGCCAGGCAATTGACCTGACTTTCGACGGAAGGTGTCGCGGAGACCAGCACGACCGGGAAGCCGGCGATCCGCGCCCGGACCACGGCCATGTCGCGGGCATTGTAAAAGACGCGATCCTCTTGCTTGAAGGCCGGGTCATGCTCTTCGTCGACGATGGTCAGCCCCAGATCCTCGAACGGCAGGAAGAGCGCCGAGCGCGCGCCGGCGACGACGCGAATATCGCCGGTCGCGGCCTGTCTCCAGACCTTCTCACGGGTGCGGGTTGCCAGATCGGAATGCCATTCGCCGGGCTTGGCGCCGAAGCGATCCTGAAAACGTTCGAGGAAATTGGCGGTGAGCGCGATTTCCGGCAACAGGATCAGTACCTGCCGTCCCTGTCGCAGCGTTTCGGCGATGGCCTCGAAATAGACCTCCGTCTTGCCCGAGCCCGTCACGCCGTCGATCAGCGCCACGGAGAAGCCACCCTTTCGGATCCCATCGAGAATCTCGTCAGCCGCTTGCTTCTGCGGCCCGGCGAGACGATGCTCGGCGAAATCGGGATCGGGTCTGGCAACCAGCGGCGGCGGCGGCAGGAAGACCGTTTCGAACACGCCTTGGGCGGCGAGCCCGTCAATCACGCTGGTCGACACGCCGGTCGCATGGGCAAGGCCACTCTTCGTCCAGGAAAGCCCGTCGCCGGCTAGTTCGAGTACCTTGCGGCGGGCCGGCGTCATTCTTTCCGGCTCCATGCCGGAGAAGCGGAACCCCTCGACCATCGGCTCGGGATCGAAGGCCGCCGGTGCGCGCAGCGCCATGCGTGCCACATAGCCCGGCGGCGAAAGCGTATAGGCCGCGACCCAGTCGAGGAAGGTCCGCATGGGCTTGTCGAGCGGCGGACAGTCGAACACCTTGGTGATCGATCGAAGCTTCTTTGGATCGACGCTGCCGGCCTCCGGGCCGTCCCAGACGACGCCGATCACCTGGCGCGGCCCGAGCGGCACCTGAACGATCGAACCAGGTTCCACCGCCATGCCATTGGGCACCGCATAACTATAGGCAACCGGCGCCGGCATCGGCACCAGAACGGGCACGACACGGGAAGGTGGCAGCGGGCCGAACAGTCCGGGCGAATCGTCTTTCATGGGACGTCATACTTGCCCGCGCTTGCAGCGAAAGAAAACCGAAAAGGGGCAACCGAAGGGTGAGCAATGACGAGCGGCAAGCGCGAAGCCTCAGCCGCCCATGCGGAACTGCGCGTTTCCATCGGCGGCGAGTGCGTGGACGGTGTGCCGCTCCAGGGCGGCCGTCACCTCGACCGGCTCGCCGCTGAGGTTTTCCTTCTAGATCAACGGCCCCACCGTGAAGTCGAAACGATCGCCCTTCTTGTTGAGAAGTTCGTGGAAGACCGTCATGTCGCGAAGCTCGGTCGACCATTTGGCGAACCAGTAAAAAAGGCCGGAATTGCGGGCTGACATGTGCACCGGCAGGATCGGCAGATTATATTTACGGGCGAGCCCTACGGCCGATGTCTTCCAGGGCCTCTCGTTCAGCCGACCGTTCCCCCAATAGGCGATGCGCCCGGACGGGAAGAGAACAGTGGCCTTCTGCTCCTGTATTGCGCGGTTGGTGAGTTGCAGTGTCTCGCGCGCCTTGAGCTTGGTCTTGTGTTCCTCCCGCCATTCCACAGGGATGATGATCTCGGCGAAACGCGGGTTAACGCGGATCGCGTCTCGGTTGGCGAAGAACATCATGTCGGGTCGGTTGTTCTTCAAAAGGTCGAANNCATAGCGCAAGAGTGTGTAGAGGAAGGGTCGCATGACCGGCCAGAGCGGATTGTGAACAATCTTCTCGCCGCGCTCGGCGATCAGCGCGTCGACAATATGACCGGGCTTCCCGTGGGAAACCAGCGCCAAAGCCTCGGCGAAATGCCCGAAGCCTGTCATCGAATCACGGCGCGTCATCTTGGACTCCGACTATTTCGATCAATTCCTATTGCAGTCCAATGTGATCGAAGAATGACAGACAGAACCGACGTTAGCCATTCCCTAACGCTAGGGGTGCATGTTGGCGGAGCATTCAAGATATGTAAAGGAAGCGGGCGTGGACGAACTGTTGATCCTCGCAGCCGACGATCTGATGGCCGAGCGCGGCGCCTGGCTGGCCAGCCTCGGCGAAGAGCGACGTCTTTCCGAAAACACGCTGGAGGCCTATGAACGCGACACCCGGCAATTCCTGCGCTTTCTCACCACTCATGTTGGCGGCCCCGCTACGATCAAGGACGTCGCGGCCCTTCGCCCGGCAGACCTGCGCGCCTTCCTCGCTTTCCGCCGCAAGCAGGGTGATGGCGCCCGCTCGCTCGGCCGCCATCTGGCGGGGCTACGCTCGCTCCTCAGGCACCTTGAGCGTAAGGGTTTGGTCAATGCAGCCGGCGCCGGTGCCATTCGGTCTCCGAAACAGCCNNCGAAATCACTGCCGAAACCCTTGTCCGGGGAGCAGGCGCTGACCGTCGTCAGCCAGGAAGCCCAGATGAATGAGGAGCCGTGGATCGCCGCGCGCGACGCCGCCGTGCTGACCCTCCTCTACGGCTGCGGACTTCGCATCTCCGAGGCGCTCGATCTCACCCCTTCGGCCTTCGCCGGCAATCCGACCTCTCTGCGCATCACCGGCAAGGGCGCCAAGACGCGGCTGGTCCCGCTGCTGCCGGTCGTCGGCGAGGCGGTGGCGACCTATGTCAAACTCTGCCCATATCATCTGGAGGGCGGTGAACCCCTGTTTCGCGGGGCGCGCGGCGGAAAGCTGCAGCCGGCGATCATCCAGCGCGAGATGCAGCGCCTGCGCTCGGCCCTCGGCCTGCCGGATTCGGCAACGCCCCACGCGCTGCGCCACTCCTTTGCCACCCATCTTCTCGGCAGCGGCGGCGACCTGCGCACCATCCAGGAACTGCTCGGTCATGCGAGCCTCTCGACGACGCAGGTCTATACCGGCGTGGATGCCGCACGGCTGCTCGACGTCTACGAACGGGCCCATCCCCGCGCCTGAGCATGGCGCCATTAACCACACGCGTTAAGGGAAAGTGAGGGGACGGGCCGCTAGATTGCCGCGATTGAAACGGACAGTCCCATGATCGCGCACCCCTTCGACCGGCTTCGCCAGCGAAACCCCTTTTCCTTTGCCGGCGATGTCGCCCTCTGGCTGATCGCCGCACTGCATGTCGCTCTGCTGGTTGTCACCGCATTCGTGCTGTTCTCGGTCTCTTCGGCGAAAGCGGCGGAACCGCCGGCCTGCACGGGCGAAGACCTGTTGCCGGCCCTGCAGAAGACCGATCCGGCCACCTACGACAAGATCGTCGCCGAAGCGGCAAAGACGCCGAACGGCAAGGGCATTTTCTGGAAGATCGAGAAGGCCGGCCTTAGCCCGTCCTATCTGCTCGGCACCATGCACGTGACCGACCCGCGCGTCCTGGCCATGCCCAAGGGAGCGAGCGAAGCGGTTGCCGGCGCTTCGACCATCGTCATCGAATCCGACGAGATCCTCGACGAGAAGAAGGCCGCAGCGGCGATGCTGATGCATCCCGAACTGACCATGTTCATGGACGGCACGACGATAAGCGACCATCTGTCCACCGAAGATGCCGCAAAGTTTGAGAAGGGTCTCAAGACCCGCGGACTGGCACTTGCTGCCGTTGTCCGAATGAAACCGTGGATTCTTTCGAGCTTTGTCGCGCTTCCCGCCTGCGAGATCGCCCGCAAGGCGGCAGGCGCCTCCTTCCTCGACAAGCACATCGCCGAAGATGCGATCAAGGCGGGTAAGAAGGTTGCGGGCCTTGAGACGCTGGCCGAGCAATTGCACGCCATGGCTGAGCTCCCTGTGGAATTTCATCTGCAAGCGCTGATCGAGACGCTGGAACTCGGCAGCAAGATGGACGATGTCATCGAGACGATGACCCTCCTCTATCTGTCGGGCGACACAGGCATGACAATGCCGATGCTCGAAGCGGTGGCGCCGAGCGCGCCTGGCAAGGACGAGAGCGCCTATGCCGCCTTCGAAAAACGGATCGTGACCGACCGCAACAAGATCATGGCGGAACGCGCCATGCCCCTGCTGGCCGAAGGCAATGTCTTCATGGCGGTGGGTGCGCTGCATTTGCCGGGAAAAGAAGGGCTTGTGGAACTGCTGCGCAATCAAGGCTTCACGGTCGGCGCCGTCGAGTGACAGCAGCGCCGACCGCGTCGCTGCATTCTCAACCCTTGGTCATGCGCCGGGCGACAGGCGTCTTCCAGACGAACTGGTGGACGAGAACCGCGCCCACATGCACGACGATCAGGATCCACATCAGCAGCTTCATCGGACCCGCATGCGGACCGCCGGCAGCCTCGACACCGCCGTAATACGCCAGCGCACCGCTGATCGGCATGGCGAAGAATAGCAGGTAGAATGCGCCGTGGGCGACCTTGGCGGCAAGCCTTCCGAGCGGCGGCTCCTCGGCGGGCGCCTCCGGCGCGCCATGGGTGAGGCGCAGAATCACCCGGATAACCGCAAGACAGAGCACGGCGATGCCCACATAGGCATGGATATTAGCCGAGGCGATCATGTCGGGGGTGGGAGTCTGCCCCTCTTCGACGGCCTCGGAAAGCTCTTCCATGGCTTCGGCAAAGAGCAGGTTGAACAGGATGAGACCGGCCATCAGCCAGTGAATGAGACGTTGCGGAATAGAATAGGTCAAAACGGGGGAGGACGCCATTTTCTTGCCTTTTGTCAATCGGTTAGGGGCAATTGCGTCCAGATGATAAAGGCCGCGTCCTGCATGGCAAGACGCGGCCCTCATAATGGAGAAGATTTAATCTCCGGCGCTGATCACATATGGATCGGCTTGAAGAACGTGGCGAGTGCCGCCTCCTTGACGGCTTCCGACATGGTCGGATGTGCATGGCAGGTACGGCCGAGGTCTTCCGACGAACCGCCGAACTCCATCAACACGGCGGCCTCGTGGATCATCTCGCCGGCGCCGAAGCCGACGATGTGGACGCCGAGGACGCGGTCGGTGTCCTTGTCGGCCAGAACCTTGACGAAACCGTCAGTCGCCTGCATGGCGCGGGCTCGGCCATTGGCGGTGAACGGGAACTTACCGGCCTTGTAGGAAACGCCCGCGGCCTTCAACTCTTCTTCCGTCTTGCCGACGGAGGCCACTTCCGGCTGGGTGTAGACGACGCCCGGAATGACATCATAGTTCACATGGCCGTGCTGGCCGGCGAGGATCTCGGCAAGCGCCACGCCTTCGTCTTCCGCCTTGTGGGCGAGCATCGGCCCCTTGACGACGTCACCAATGGCGTAGATGCCGGCGACATTGGTGCGGTAGTGGCCGTCGATCTCGACTCGGCCGCGCCCGTCCAGCGCGACGCCGGCTTCGGCGAGACCCAGGCCCTCGGTATAGGGCTTGCGGCCGGTGGCGATCAGCACGACATCGGCGTCGATCGTCTGGGCTTCGCCACCCTTGACCGGTTCGAAGGTGACCTTCGCGCCGTTCTCGGCCTTCTGGACGCCGGTGACCTTGGCGCCGAGGTTGAATTCCATGCCCTGCTTGACGAGCATACGCTGGAACTGCTTCGAGACATCGCCGTCCATGCCGCCGAGGATGGTGTCGAGATATTCGACGACGGTGACCTTGGCGCCGAGGCGCATCCAGACCGAGCCGAGCTCGAGGCCGATGACACCACCGCCGACAACAACCATCTTGCCCGGAACCTTGTCGAGCGCGATGCCGCCCGTGGAAGACACAATGACCTTCTCGTCGATCTCGACGCCGACACCGGGAATGCCGGCGACGTCGGAGCCGGTGGCGATGACGATGTTCTTGGTCTCGAGGATGTGCTCCTCGCCCTTGTCGTTGGTGACGGAAACCTTGCCGGCGGAAACGACCTTGCCGGTGCCCTGGAAGCCCTCGATCTTGTTCTTCTTGAACAGGAAGGAGACGCCCTCGACGTTCGACTTCACGGTCGCGTCCTTGTGCGCCATCATCTTTTCGAGGTTGAGCTTGGGCGCGCCAATCTCGACGCCGAGCGTATCCATGCCATGGGCGGCGTGATGATACATTTCCGAGGCGTGCAAAAGCGCCTTGGACGGGATGCAGCCAATGTTGAGGCAGGTGCCGCCATAGGTGGCGCGCTTCTCGACCACGGCCACCTTGAGGCCGAGTTGGGCTGCCTTGATCGCGCAGACATAACCGCCCGGGCCACTACCGATTACAACCACATCATAAGCCATCGTATCGTTCCTTCGACTGTTCCAGTACCGCCGCCTCAGGCCTTGGGCGAACATTGTTTGAATGTGAAGACATCCCAGGGCATGGCCGTCATGGCACTGCCGAAGGAGGATGCCGCGATCGCCGGGCCGAAGCCCGGCAGAAGCAGTGTGTCCGGCGCATCGGCGCCTTCCGGCGGCAGAAGGTCGACATGTCCGGTCGCCTTGTCGGCCGCATAGATGATGCCCGTCCAGACGGTGCAGGCCGCGATGTCCGCGCCGGTTACGTCCCCCTCGGGGCAATTGTTGAGAGCCATTGCCACTGGCCGTTCGATCTCCGCATCGTAGAGGACGTGAGCGTCGACCGTCATCTTCCCCGCCGAATTCACCAGCGAGAAGCGGTGGCTGACCGGCGTCGCCTCGCCGCCGGAGGGCAGGAAGCGGACCTCCGTCTTTGCTTCCGCCTCGACATAGACGGCGCGTTCGATGGGGCAGTCGACGGCAATCGCGGGGCCAGCCGCGGCGATCAGGCTCACTGCCATCAGTCGCAACCGCCCAGCGCTCATCTCAGTTGGCCCTTGCCGCCGCGAGTTTCAAACCGAAGGCGATGAACACCAGGCCCGATGCCCGGTTGATCCATTTGCTCATGCGGGAAAAGACCGCGCGCATCCGCGGCGTGGTCATGAAGAAGGACACGCCGACGAACCAAGCGATGAGGCAAGCCGCCATGACCAGGCCATAGCCGAACTTCATCATGCCGGGCGTCGAGGCGCTGACCAGCGCGGAGAAGATCGACAGGAAAAACAAGACCGGCTTCGGATTGAGCGCATTGGCGAGGAAGCCGAGGCCGAAGGCCCGAAAGGCGCCCTGGCGGGGCGCAGCCGCTTCACCAGCTACGGGATCGAGATCCGTCTTGCCCGCCCGCAGCGCCATGACGCCCATGTAGATGAGATAGGCCGCGCCCACCCACTTGATGATGCCGAACAACAGCAGTGACTGCGAGATGATGATACCGAGACCGAGGATGGTGTAGCTCACATGGAACATCAGAGACGTGCCGATACCGACGCTGGTCAGGATCGCCGCGCGCCGCCCGTGCACCATCGCCTGACGCATGACCATGGCCGTATCGGCTCCCGGCGCGACGATCGCGAAGGAGAAGACAGCCATCAGCGAGGCGAGTTCCAGGAGATAGGCGTGCATCTTCGTTTTCCTTCCGACCTCAGCGCGACCCTTGGTTCACCACTATGCCGGATTGAACGGGAGGTNNAGGATCATTCTTAGAGGTCAAGAACCAGACGCTCCGGATCTTCCAGGCTTTCCTTGACGCGCACCAGGAAGGTGACGGCTTCCTTGCCATCGACAATGCGGTGGTCGTAGGAGAGCGCGAGATACATCATCGGGCGGATGACGACCTGGCCACCGATGGCGACCGGGCGCTCCTGGATCTTGTGCATGCCGAGAATACCGGACTGTGGCGCATTCAGGATCGGCGACGACATTAGCGAACCGTAGACGCCACCGTTGGAGATGGTGAAG
>DBUL01000086.1:0-224 GCA_002307905.1 Rhizobiaceae bacterium UBA1291 | reverse complement strand
GATGGTGAAGGTGCCGCCCTGCATATCCGCCATGGAGAGCGCGCCGTCACGGGCGAGCTTGCCGAGGCGGCCGATGTCCTTCTCGATGTCGGCGATCGACATCTGGTCGGCATCGCGCACGATCGGCACCACCAGGCCCTTGTCGGTGCCGACGGCGACGCCGATGTGACAGTAGTTCTTGTAGATGATGTCGGTGCCGTCGATCTCGGCGTTGACGGCCGGGA
>DBUL01000153.1:12818-13218 GCA_002307905.1 Rhizobiaceae bacterium UBA1291 | reverse complement strand
GTCGATGAAGATGATGCAGGGCGCATTCTTCTTCGCCTGTTCGAACATGTCCCGGACGCGGCTTGCACCGACGCCGACAAACATTTCGACGAAGTCCGAACCGGAAATAGTGAAGAAGGGCACGTTGGCTTCGCCGGCAACGGAGCGGGCGAGCAGCGTCTTGCCGGTGCCGGGAGGGCCGACCAGCAGAACACCGCGCGGGATCTTGCCGCCGAGCCGCTGGAATTTCTGCGGATCACGCAGGAATTCGACGATTTCTTCCAAGTCCTGCTTGGCTTCGTCGACGCCGGCGACGTCTTCAAACGTTACCCGGCCATGCGCTTCGGTCAGGAGCTTGGCCTTCGACTTGCCAAAGCCCATGGCGCCGCCGCGGCCACCACCCTGCATCTGGCGCATGAAG
>DBUL01000153.1:0-12804 GCA_002307905.1 Rhizobiaceae bacterium UBA1291 | reverse complement strand
CTGCAGCTTCTCCAGCAGACTGCCGTCGACGACCGGGGAATAGGTCTGGAATGCCGTGCCGTTCTCGACATAGGTGCCGAGCACGCGGTTGCCGGTGACTGTCACGTCACGGACGCGGCCCGCATCCACTTCGCTGAGGAACTGCGAATAGGGGATTTCGCGCGAACTGGTCTGCGTCGGCGACGTCTGGAACATGCTGAACAAGGCGATCAGCAGGAGGGCTATGATCGCCCATAGCGCGAAATTCCGAAAATTTGGGTTCATAAAACTCCCCGAACATGTGTTGCGCGCTGAATGCCCGCCAGATTATCGACTAACATAGGTTCGCACTTGGGCCTTGCCAAGGCGAAGCGGCGGGATGAGTGCGTTTTCCGTCAATAACCGCTTAAGTCGGGAGCGGCAAATAGGCCTTCCGTCCAAGGAGCCGGGCGAAGGCATCGGCGAGGGCAAAGTCGAAATCCGGCAGGAAGCGATCGAACAGCGGCAAGGCGGGCTCGACCGAGACCAATTCGGGCAGCANNCCGTTTCTGCTCCCATCTCCGATACCATCCAGATTTCCGGGCAAATGCGGGCCATGTGGCGCAGCATTGCCGTCGGCAGGACGCCCGCACCGGACGGCGAGAGTGGTTCCGAGTGCGGTCCGATGCGCAGCACATCGCCCGAATGGTTGGTAACGCGGTAGCGGCCGTCCCATAGGATGGTCGAATGCGCAGGGACGAGACGCGGTAAAACATCGCGGAGTTCTCGCATCAGATAGAGGCCGTCCCGACGGCGTTGAACTAGTGTGCGGGACAGCGTCATTCGTCCCGGGGATCCGGAGGTCGCCAAACGCATCAGTTTGTCCANNTTGCCGCCAGCGACCGCCACGAGTGTCGCCAGTGCATGGCGCAGGATTTGCCGATCGGCGTTCAGCGCTGCGGGCGAAAGCGCAATAAGACAGCCGGAATGAAGCGTGGCGCAGTTCTCAATGAGGTCGGCGGCACCGTTCGACAACGCCCGGCGCCGCTTGGCGGCTTCGTCGGCAGGCAGTCGCATGCCCGGGTCACGGTCCTGCCGGACGCGTACCCGCNNATTGCTCGGGTCGTCGATCCAGCCGATGCCCGCGTCGGTGAGATAATCGCGGATCGCGGCACGGTGGACGGATAGAAGGGGCCGCAGGACCCAGATCCTGCGATCGTAGAGCATTGCCGAGGCCATGCCGGAAAGGCCGAGATTGCCCGCCTCGGCGCGGGCGGCGCGCATCGTAACGGTCTCGTGCTGATCGTCGGCGGTGTGGCCGGTAGCGATCGCCGCGGCGCCGAGATCGGCTGCGGCATCGGCCAGCAGACGGTAACGCGCCTCGCGCGCTGCCGCGGAAATGCCGGTCGAGGGCTTGGTGCCATGCCAGGTGAGGATGCGATGGGGAATGCCGAGCGAAGCGCAGAGGCTTGCGACGCTGCGCGCTTCTTCCGCCGACTGAGGCCGCAGCGCATGGTCGATGGTGGCCGCAACAAGGCTGTGAGGGCTCTGTAAATTCGCAAGGGTGCGGTGCAAGGCAAGGAGCAGACCGGTGGAATCGCTGCCGCCGGAAATGGCGACGAGAAGACGGATCGGTTCGCGCAGGGAGATCAGGAGCCGGCGGGCGGCATCTTCGGGAGAGATGGGGAAAGGGCTGTCCACGGCGGTTGCGCCGGTGGGCCGGTTAGCAGCCAAGCCGCTTTTGTTCGGAGGCGACCTTGGAAACCACGGCGCGCGACGCTTTGGGATAGCGTTTCGTCACTTCGCGCAGCGTGGCGCAAGCGGTTTCCGTGTTGTCGAGAGCGGCAAGGGACATGCCGAGCTTGAGGAGCATTTCGGGCGCCTTGTTTGAGGAGCTGTAAGTCTGGTGGGCATTGAGGAAGGTCTTCGCCGATTCGTTGAACTTGCCCTGCGAATACTGTGCCTCTCCGAGCCAGAAGTTCGCATCGGCGATCTTGGCGCTCTGTGGAAAGCTTGAGATGAAGTCGGTAAGCTCGTTCTCGGCCATGGCATAGTCGCCGGACAGCACATGGGCATAGGCAACCTGGTAGAGGTCGCCTTCCGAACCCAGCGAAGCGGTGTCCGAGGGGCTGACCTGCGGCGTAACGCTCTCTACCCCGGGAAGGGAAGTCGATCCATTGCCGATCGCATCCTGGTTGAGAGTCGCCGATCTCGGCATGCCCTCGCTGTCGAGCTCGATGGAGCCGAGAACCTGTTCAGGCTGACCGATGGGATCGGGCCCGGCATTGCTGCCGGGCGCGGGATCCTGCGTGATGATCTCGGCGACGGACTTCGTCTGCCCGCCGCCGTTGACCGGTGTTTCGAGGGCGCCACTCTTCTTCGAGCCGCCCTTTTCGAGATCCTGGAAGCGGAACTCATTGTCTTCCTGGGTCTTTCGCATCTGCTCTTGCATCTGCAGGATCTGGAAGCTCATTTCCTCGATCCGTCCGTTGAGGTTACGGATCTCCTCCTCGAGTTGCAGCACGCGGATTGCCGGGTCCGCGCTCTGGGCGAGGATCACCAGCGGGCGCGGTGTCGGGCCTGCGGCCGTCCCGGCTTCCGGTGCCGGGCGCGGTGCGAGCAGTTGCATCGCACTTGCGCTTCCATGCAGGCCGGCCACAGTCGCCGCTCCTAGCAATGCGGCCATGACAAGTCTTTTCATGTCATTGTTCCTGTCTTCATGAATCGTCGCACCGGGCTTGGCGCAACCGGTGAATTTTTCCCAACTGCCGGCAAAAAGCAACCGAAGTTCGGCCAAAGTATGGAGAAAAGCGGAAAGGCGGCCCCCCGCGGGGAGCCGCCTTTCAGAACTTTGCCGCTGGAAGTGGCGATTACATTCCGGCGCCGCCGAGAACGGTGACAGCGCGACGGTTCTGCGACCAGCAGGAAATGTCGTCGCAGACAGCGACCGGGCGTTCCTTGCCGTAGGAAATGGTCTTCATGCGGCTGGACGGTACGCCCCGCGAGGCGAGATAGTCGCGGGTAACGGCGGCACGACGGGCGCCGAGCGCGAGGTTGTATTCGCGGGTACCGCGTTCGTCGGCATGGCCTTCGACGGTGATCGCATAGTTCGGATATTTGGCGAGCCACTGGGCCTGACGGTCGAGGGTCTGCTGGGCGTCGGCACGGATCGAGGTCGAGTCGGTGTCGAAGAAGATGCGGTCGCCGACATTGACGGTGAAGTCCTGGGTCGAGCCCGGAGTGGCGGCACCTGCGCCGAGGCCGAGCTCGGAGGCGCTGTTCGGCAGGTTCTTCTTCGAAGCGCAGCCTGCCAGTGCGAGCGTCAGCGCGATGGCGAGGACGGCAGGGTTGCTGGCGATCTGCTGCATGCGGCTCTTCGCCGGATTGTAGATGCGGCTCATAGCCGGTCTCCTTGATTCATTCCGTTAGGGTTGCCTGACTTTAACCATTCGGGGTTAATTGGCATCAAACGAACGTGGTTAACGATTTATCAAAACACGCCGGAAAGCGCTGATTCACAGCTCTTTGCGGCAAGAAAGAGGCGCGATTGAGGCCCTATTCGAGCAGCGGGGACCAGGCCGGGTCAGAGGCGTAGGTCGGGGTCTTGACAAGCTGCTCGTTGTAGCCGGTCAGGTCGATCGAATAGAGTTGCGGGCCGCCGGCGCCGGCCGTCTGGCGGAAGAACATCAGCACGCGTCCGTTCGGCGCCCAGGTCGGGCCTTCATTGTGGAAGCCCGAGGTCAGGATGCGTTCACCCGAGCCGTCGGCCTTCATCACGCCGATCGAGAACTTGCCGCCCGACTGCTTGGTGAAGGCGATGAGGTCGCCGCGCGGCGACCACACCGGGGTCGAGTAGGAGCCATCGCCGAAGGAGATACGCTGCTGGCCGGAGCCGTCGGCATTCATCACGTAGAGCTGCTGGCGACCGCCGCGATCGGATTCGAAGACGATCCGGGCACCGTCAGGCGCATAGGACGGGGAGGTATCAATCGCCGCGGTCGAGGTCAGCCGAGTCGTCGTGCGCGAGCGTAGGTCCATCGTGTAGATGTTGGCATTGCCGTCCTGCTGCAGGCTCATGATGACGCGCTGGCCATCAGGCGAGAAGCGTGGCGAGAACGTCATGCCGGGGAAGTTGCCGACCACTTCGCGCTGTCCCGTCTCGAGCTGGAGCAGGTAGACGCGTGGCTGCTGGCCTTCGAAGGACATGTAGGTCACTTCCTGGCGGCTCGGCGAGAAACGCGGCGTCAGAACGATGTCCTTGGAGCCAGTCAGCATGCGGACGTTTTCGCCGTCCTGGTCCATGATGGCGAGCTGGCGCTTGCGGTCGGTCTTCGGACCGCTTTCCGACACGAAGACGATGCGCGTGTCAAAATAGCCCTTCTCGCCCGTGATCCGCTCATAGATGGCGTCGGCGATGATATGGGCGACACGCCGCCAGTTCTCCGGCTGGGTGTAGAACTGCTGGCCGGTCATCTGCTGGCCGGCAAAGGTGTCCCACAGGCGGAATTCGGCGCGCAGACGACCGTCGCCTTCCTTGCTGATCCGGCCGACGACCAACGCCTGGGCATTGACCACCTTCCAGTCCTCGAAGCGCGGTGCCTGGTCGGGATTGGTGATCTTCTCGATGAAGGCTGCGCGGTTGACCGGGGCGAAAAGGCCGGAACGCTTGAGGTCCGCCTCGACGACTGCGGCGATCTTCGCACCGATGCCGTCTGCCGAGACGAAGTCGGTGATCGCGATCGGCAGCGGTTCGACATTGCCTTTGTTGATGTTGATTTCGACGACGGCGCTCGCCGGAGTGGCGAAGGCGCCGGCAATGCCGACGATCACCATCAGGGTTCGAAGAAGGTTGAGTTTCATCATAAGATCCAAGCCTTTCAGCTCTTACATCAGTTCGCTGGGGTCGAAATTGACGATCACTTCCGACCAGGCGTCGTATTTGTCCCGGGGAAGGTTCTTGAACGGGGCCGAACGGAGCACGGCGCGGCGTGCGCCGCCCATCAGCACTTGCTGGGTCTGCGGCGTTCCGCCGGTGGCAGTTACTTCCGGTTCGCCGATCAGTGCGCCGGATTCATCGAGCTGGAACTTCACCCGGATGCGGACGTCTGCCGCATCGGCGAGGCCCGGGATGACTGACCAGTTGTTCTGGATCTGGCCGCGCAGTGCGTCCATTTCGCTCTGGCTGAGCTTCGATCCGCCGGTGGTCTTCTTGCCGCCCAAGGCCGCCTTGTCCGGCGATGCCTTGGCGCCTCCAGCGGTCGGGTCGTTCTTGTTCAGGAGGGCCGCGACCTCGTCGGCATTGAAGTCGCTTTCCTTGGCGGATTTCGACTTCGCCGTCTCTTGGGTCTTGACGTCCTTCTTCTTGTCCTGCGTCGCCGTCTCACTCGCGGCTGGCTTTGTCTCGGCGGGCTTCGCCGCGGCCGGCTTGGGCCTGGCGGATGGGACCGGTACGTTGTCGGGCAGTGGTATTTCCTCGGCAGTTGCCTCTTCCGCGGGCGCGGGCTCGGCAGGTGTCTCGGCCTTCGGCTCCGGCGTCACTTCGGGCTTTGGCGGTTCAGCCTTGGCCACCTCCACCGGCTTTTCGGCGACGGTCTCTTCCTTGATGATGTCCTTGATGTCGTTGGTGACGTCATCCTGCGTCGGCTGAACTTTCTCGACCTTCTCGGGTGCTGCTGAAGATTCCGAGGTGGTCGGCCTCTCGACCGGCTTGGGAACGGACTTCAGGTCGACCTTGTTCTCGCCGACATTCTGCGCATCGGCCACGGAGGTAGGCTTCTTCGTCGGAACGGGTGCGGACTTCTCGGCGAGGGGCGCACTCTTGTCGCCCTGCTGGATCTGGGTGAGTTCCTCGATTGGCACGATGTCGACCGGGAGCGCTTCGACGTCAGCGACGTCGAAGGACGTGGGCGCACTGATCGACACCAGCCCCCAGGTGAGCGCCAGTACATGCAGAGCAGCCGAAGAAACGAGACTAGCTCTCATCGCGTCCGATCACTTGTCCTGTTCTTGCAGGGTTACAAGGCCGATGTTCTTGAACCCGGCCGCGGAAATGCGGGCCATAACCTGCATCACGGTGCCATAGGCGGCGGCGGTATCGCCGCGCACGTAGATGCGTTCGTTGTATCCGGTGGTGGCAATCGCCTCGAGCTTGGCGACAACTTCTTCGACGGCGATCGGCGTTTCCTGAAGGTAGATCTCGCCGGCCGAGTTCACCGAGATGGTGATCGGCTGGGTTTCGGAATTCATCGCCTTCGCCTGGGTTTCCGGCAGGTCGATCGGCACGCCGACGGTCATCATCGGCGCTGCGACCATGAAGATGATCAAAAGCACGAGCATGACGTCGACCATCGGCGTGACGTTGATTTCGCTCATCGGGGCCTTCCTGCCGCCGCCGCGTCTTCCGCCACGACGGCCACTGCCGCCGCCGCTTGCTCCAACATTCATACCCATACTGTGCGTCTCCTAAGCCAAACGATTACTGCGCCGCCTGACGAGGCTGCAGCTTCTCATCGATCTGGCGCGAAAGAATGGCGGAGAATTCGTCGGCAAAGCCCTCCATGCGGGCGGTGAGCTTGCCGGCTTCGCCGGAGAACTTGTTGTAGGCGATGACGGCGGGGATAGCGGCGACGAGGCCGATCGCGGTGGCAAGCAGCGCCTCGGCAATACCAGGGGCGACAACCGCGAGGTTGGTCGACTTGGAGCCGGCGATCGCCTGGAACGAGGTCATGATGCCGACGACCGTACCGAACAGACCGACGAAGGGGGCGGCCGAACCGATGGTCGCCAGAGAGGTGAGCCGGGCTTCCAGGGCTTCCGATTCGCGCGCAAGCGTCACGTCCATGGCGCGGTCGATGCGCATCTGCAGGCCGATCGGCGAACGGGCGCCGCGCTCGAAGCTCTTCTTCCATTCGCGCATCGCGGCGACGAACATGGCGGCAAGCCCGGTATTGTTGCGTTCTGCCAGCGTCCGGTAGAGTTCCTCGAGGGACTGGCCTGACCAGAACACCTGTTCGAACTGGTCGAACTGGCGGCGCGACCGCGAGTAGCTCATGAATTTGTCGATAATGATCGCCCAGGTCCAGACCGAGGCGGCGAGCAGTCCGAGCATGACCAACTTGACGACGAGGCCTGCCTGCATGAACAAGGCCCAAAGGCTAACGTCATGGGCCGCTGCTGCCAAACCAACTTCTTCCATCGCTTTTCAATCCCCGAAATCCAAACGCCCGGCGCATGACCGGGCGGTGATAAAGCTCTGTTGGCGGAATTTTGCGGTAGCCATCGCCGAACGCCCTTATTCCGCCTCAAGCTCCCAGACTGCCTTCTTGCCTTCAAATTTGGTCAAACGAAGGCGTGGATGGCACTAATGTCCACTACGGCAGTAAGACATCATTATGGTTAAGAGAGCGTTAGCGCCGGCCTGGCAGCGGCTGTGGGCTCAGCCCAGGAAACGGGCTGCAAGCCCTTCGGGCAGTCGACGCGGACGGCCCGCTCGATTGACCACGGCAATGATCACCTTGGCAACGATCAGCAGGTTGCCGTCTCGCCGGATCTCCTGCTCCAGCACCATCTTGGCACCGCCCGCCATGCTCGTGACGGTCCTGACCTCCAGGACGTCGTCCATGCGGGCCGGCGCCTTGAAGTCGATTTCCATCCGGTGGACGACGAAAACGAGTCCTTCCTCGTCGATGCCTATCAGCGCACTCTGTTCGACGCCGAGACAGCGGAGATAGTCCGTGCGACCGCGTTCGAGGAAGTGCAGGTAGCGGGCGTGGTAGACGAGGCCGGAGAAATCGGTGTCTTCATAATAGACGCGCTGGGTGAGACGGTGACCTTCGGTCGTCAGTTCTCCACAGATTGAAAACATTTGCTGTTTCATAGTCTTACCTTGTCTTCCCAGTATCCGGACGGGTGTTGTACGCCTGCGTTTCGGATGCCATTGTAGTTCTGTCACAAATTGGCATTATCAGATTTGGGGGCTCACCGGCACAGGAGACTATCAAATGAAAATTGCAGTCATGGGTGGAGACGGTTTCGTCGGTTGGCCGACTTCCCTGCATCTCTCCGACGCCGGTCATGATGTTCATATCCTCGACAACCTGTCGCGCCGCTGGATTGATACAGAGCTTGGCGTGCAGTCGCTGACGCCGATGGATTCAATACAGGAGCGCACCCGCATCTGGCATGCGGAGACGGGGCGGCGGATCCACTTCCACCTGATCGATCTCGCCAAGGACTACGAACTCTTGAAGAACTGGCTGGCGGAGAACCGTCCGGACGCGATCATCCATTTCGCCGAACAGCGCGCTGCTCCCTATTCGATGAAGAGCGATCGCCACAAGAACTACACGGTCAACAATAATGTGAGCGCCACTCACAATCTGTTGAACGCGCTCACGGAGCTTAACCTCGATTCGCACCTCGTTCATCTCGGTACCATGGGGGTCTATGGCTATTCCACCGTCGGAGCCGCGATCCCGGAAGGATATCTTCCGGTGGGGATAGAGACGATGCAAGGCGAGACGGTTTCGCAGGAAATCCTCTATCCAAGCAATCCCGGCTCGATCTACCACATGACCAAGTGTCTCGATCAGCTGCTGTTCCAGTTCTACGCTAAGAATGACGGGCTTCGCATCACCGACCTGCACCAGGGTATCGTCTGGGGAACCCATACCGAACAGACGCGCCGCCATGCACAGCTCGTTAACCGGTTCGACTATGACGGCGACTACGGCACGGTGCTCAACCGCTTCCTGATCCAGGCGGCGATCGGCTATCCATTGACGGTGCACGGCACCGGGGGGCAGACCCGCGCCTTCATCCACATCCAGGATTCGGTGCGCTGCATCGAAATCGCGCTCAACAATCCGCCGGNNTCGCGGGTCGAGATCTTCAACCAGATGACGGAAACGCATCGGGTGCGCGACCTCGCCGAGATGATCTCGAAGATGACCGGCGCAGAGATCGCCTGGCTGCCCAATCCGCGCAAGGAAGCCCCGGAAAACGACCTGATCGTCAAGAACGAGAAGTTCCTCGCCCTTGGGCTCGAGCCGACGACGCTGAAGGGCGGCCTGCTCGACGAGATCGTCGATGTCGCCAAGAAGTTCGCTTATCGCGTCGACCGTTCGCGCGTGCCGGCCGTTTCAGCCTGGACCAAGGATATCGCCAAGACGATCAACCGCGATCCCGAAGGAAAGAGGCTCAAATCCGTGTCATGATGATGGGCACAGAAATGCTGCGCGGCATTCGCCCGCAGACCACGGCCGGCTCGCGCAATGCCTTCGTCACCTTGGTGACCAACCCGGATTACGCGATGGGAGCGGTGGCGCTGGCAAGGTCGATCCGGTTGACCGGGACGCCCGCCGATATCGTCGTGCTCTACACCGGGGGTGTGGCGGCAAGTGCCCTCCATCCGCTGGAAGCGCTCGGATGCCGGCTGGTGGAGGTCGACCACCTGCCGCTCTCGCACGCGTTCAACCAGCGCCATGCGCGCGGCAATCTGCATGCGAATGCGCCCTTCACCAAGGGGCGCAAGCCGGCCTTCCATTCGCCGCTCGACAATTTCTGCAAGCTCAGGCTCTGGCAACTGATCGACTACGCCACTTGCGTCTTCATCGATGCGGACGCGATCGTGCTGAAGAACATCGACAAGCTGTTCGACTACCCGGAGTTCTCCGCCGCGCCGAATGTCTACGAGAGCCTTGCCGATTTCCACCGACTGAATTCCGGCGTGTTCGTCGCCAAGCCTTCGCTCGCCACCTTCGGCGCCATGCTCAAGCAACTGGACGAACCGGACGTATTCTGGCGGCGCACCGACCAGACCTTTCTCGAGACCTTCTTCCCTGACTGGCACGGCCTGCCGGTCTTCATGAACATGCTGCAATATGTCTGGTTCAACCTGCCCGAACTGTGGGACTGGAGAGAGATCGGCGTGCTGCACTATCAGTATGAGAAGCCGTGGGAAACCGATCACCCGAAGGCAACGCTTCTCAAGCCGCTGATCGATCTCTGGCAGGCCTATTATTCGGGCGAGGGCGTTCCCGATGTCGGCGCGCTTGGCAATCCGGTGCGGGCGGCGGCATGAAAGTCCTGGTCTTCGGGGGCACGGGCCGCGTCGGCCGATATGTCGTTGAAGCATTGCTTTTGGGCGGCTACGACGTCACCGTCGGCGGGCGTTCTCCGCCTGCGGTGGGATACTTCTCGCGGCCGGTCGCGTTCCAGTCGATGTCGCTCGACCCCGATATCGATCAGATCGAGGTCTTCGACGAAACCTATCTTTTCGTCCACGCTGCCTTCCA
The DNA here is from genome assembly GCA_002307905.1 of Rhizobiaceae bacterium UBA1291. GTDB lineage: Bacteria > Pseudomonadota > Alphaproteobacteria > Rhizobiales > Rhizobiaceae > Allorhizobium. The sequence continues at coordinate 2,551 of DBUL01000153.1, read as the reverse complement.
TCACGTGGCCGGGAAATACCGGGGTGGGGAGGGTGACAATCCGGAGCGGTTCCGCCGGCTCAACCTCGACGGCTCGGTTCTGCTTTTCGATGCGGCCAGGCGGGCTGGCGTCCGGCGCGTGGTCTTCCTGTCGAGCNNGCGCCGGGGCAACCGCTGGTCGAAACGGCCGAGCTGCATCCGTCAAGCCTCTACGGTGAGATCAAGCGTTTGGCCGAGCAGGTGCTGGCGGATATGTCAGGTCCGGGGTTTGCCGGAACAAGTCTCAGGCTGACCGGTGTCTATGGCGAACTGAGGCCGAACAAATGGGACGGACTGTTCGCCGACTACCTGGCGGGCAGGGCGGTGCCGATGCGTGCCGGCTCGGAAGTGCATGGCCGGGACGTCGGACAGGCGGTACGGCTGATGCTGGAGAGTGAGGCGGTGAGAGTGGGCGGCAAGGCGTTCAATGTCTCCGACATCGTCACCGACAGCCACGAAATCCTCTCAGCCCTGAAAAAGGCGACTGGCTCCCCGCACCCGCTGCCCGAGCCGGTAGACAAGACTGTTGTGGCGGAGATGGTCACGGACAAGATCCGCGCGCTCGGCTGGAAGCCCGGCGGCCTGTCGCTGCTGGAAAGCACGGTTCACTGTCTGGCGCACAGCGCGCAAACCTGAGGTTCAGCCCATCAGATCCGTTTCGCTCCATCCGAGCTCGGCCATTTCCGCCGCGCGTGCTGGCGCATCGTCGCCGACGATGAATTCGTCCAGCTGTGGCGGCTTCACGCTTGTGCCGGCAAGCATGGCATGGACCTGGCCGCGATGATGGGTCTGGTGCTGGAACAGGTGGCTGAGGATGTCGTCGAGACGGTCAGTCTGGATACGGCTGCCGCGATGGACCTCGACAAGGCGGGCCAGGTCGCCGGGCGTCAGGCTGTCACAGAGTTTCAGAAGACGGCGATCGACATCGGCTTGCGCAGCGCGCAGTTCCGCTATGTCGGCAAAGGGCGTCTCGTTTTCCCAGGCCTTGGGCCCAAGCGTGCCGCCTTCCAACGCATCGACGTAGAACCAGTCGATGATGAGGATATGGTTCAGCGTCGCCCGGACCGACGGGAAGAAGTTCGTGCGCGGCGCCTCGAACTCGCCGGGTTGGAGAAGCGCTACGGCCTTGTGCAAGCGCAGATTGGCGAGCGCATTGGCGCAGGCGAGCTTGCGAAAGACGCGGGCCGGATCATATTCGTCCTTCATTGCGGTCCTCCCTTCATTAGCGGACACGTGCCGGTCCACCGCGATTGCGCATCGACGACAGACTTTCAGCCCACATCGATGATGACGATTTCAGGCGGCGCGCCAAGCCGGATCGGAAGGTTTGACAGCCCGAGGCCGGCCGACACGACAAGGTGCCGATCGTCCTCGACCCCATGCCCGTAGGCGTAGCGGTTGCCAAAGCGCGACGGCACCAGGGGTGAATAGCCGAAGATACGGACCTGGCCGCCATGCGTGTGACCGGAGATGGTAAGGCAAACGCGTTTCGGCACATCGACGAAAATGTCGGGCTCGTGTGCCATCAGTATGACCGGGCCGTGGTCATCGATCTGGGCCATGGTGGCCGGCAGATCGTCCAGTCCTCCTACCAGGCCGGAACCGTCGGCGGCCGGCTGGCGCGGCTCGAGCTGGTCTGCGAGACCGGCGAGCCAGAAGCCATGGCCGTTCTTGGTCAGGCGAACAGCGCGATTGTCGTAGACCGGAATCCCGACTGAGGCGAACGCGGCATGGGCAAGCGTCGGACCGTGGCCGGCAGCCCGCGCTACGGGGTCGTTCAGCCAGTCGTGATTGCCCAGGATCGCGTGAACGCCGAGCGGTGCCTGCAGTCGGGCAAAGGCCTTGGCCCAGTTCGCCGGTTCCACATAGCCGATGTTGAAGCGCATGCTGTTCATGTAGTCGCCGAGCAGGACGATCATGTCGCCACCAAGTGCGTTCGCCTGATCGCAGATCGCGGCGATCCGGCGTGCCGGCATCCAGGGCTCGCAGGCATGGAAATCGGCCAGCGCGACGATCCTGAGCTTGAGGCCCTGGGGCCAACCGGTCGGGTTCACCCCGTAGCGCGTCACGCGGGGCCGCGACAGGGGCTCGATGCCGACCGCATATGCGCCGGTTCCGAAACCGGCGATGAGAAGGCCGCCAAGCATCTTGAGGAACCCGCGCCGCGCGACCATCAATCTTCCTCGAGCGTCAGGCGAAACTGTGCAGCCTCCAGATCCTTCGGGGGCTGGAGACCGAGATGCTTCCAGGCGGTGGTGGTCAAAACGCGGCCGCGCGGGGTGCGCTGGATGAAACCCTGCTGGATCATGTAGGGCTCGATGATGTCCTCGATCGCGTCGCGCGGTTCGGAAAGGCCCGCGGCGATTGTCTCGATGCCGACGGGTCCNNTGGCGATCATGTTGAGATAGCGTTTGTCGAGCTGGTCGAGGCCCATGTTGTCGACGAGGAGCCGCGTCAGCGCCTCGTCGGCGATCGTGCGTGTCACAGCCTCGGCGCGGGCCACTTCGGCAAAGTCGCGCACGCGGCGCAGCAG
>DBUL01000157.1 GCA_002307905.1 Rhizobiaceae bacterium UBA1291 | reverse complement strand
AACGTTACCGAAAGGCGTCCCGGCTGATGATGCGGTCACGGGCCGGCAAGAGACCGATATCGCGCATCAGGTGGCCATCCAGTCCTTCCAATTCGATCAGGTCGAGGTCGGGCCGTTCGGGTCTGCCGCGTCCAAGCCAGCGGCCGATCAGGCGCCGCAATCTGCCGTGTCCGCGCATATGGATGATTGTCATGATCGTTTCCTTCTGTTGATGGCGCCCGTCAGGCGCTCAGTCGCATTTCCGGCAGGCAGGCCTCACAGATCGCCGCGACATGCCGGTGGTCGGTGCCGCAGCAGCCGCCAAGCACGCGTACATGCGGCATCTGCCGGGTGAGTTCGCGGTAGCGCCGCCCGAGATCGGCCGGATCGCCATCGTCCAGCGTCTCGGATTCGTCGAGTTCCGCATGGCTCATCCTCGAGGCGTTGGCCCGGATGCCGCCGATACGCTTCAGCCAGTCCTCGCCGCTGGCGACAACTTCCGCGAAATGGCTCGGATGGGCGCAATTGATCATGTAATAGTGCGGATAGTCTCCGGTCGCCGCGTCAACGGCCTCAATCGCTTGCCTCAGCGTCTGGCCGGTGATCAGATTGCCATCGGTCTCAACGGTGAACGAAATGGCGCAGGGCATGGCCAACCGCCGGGCGGCGCGGGCGATGCCGATTGCCTCCTCGACGTTCGTGAGCGTGAAGGCCGTCACCATGTCGGCATCGGTGCCGGCGAAAGCCTCAATCTGCTCGGCATGATAAGCTTCGGCCTCGCCGGCCGTCATCCGCCCAGCCTTATAACCATCGCCGCGCGGACCGATGGCGCCGCTGATGACGATTGGTGCGCCGGGCTTTTGGTACAAGGCCCGAAGGTCCACCAACAGGTTGACGGCATCCTCGTTGACCGCTCGCAGTGCATCAGCGGAATAGCCAAGCTTGTCACCCCAGTCGGCGCTGGCACGCCAGGTCGGCGTATCGAGGACGAAGCCGGAGCCGTGGCGCGCGGCAATGTCGAGGTAACGTCGGTAGTAGTCCTCGGTCTGCTTGCGCCCCTCCGGCGTCGCAAGGAGCACGAACGAAGCAAAATGAGGAAGGTCGGCTCCTTCGTGAAAGATCAGCGTCGTCTCCATCCCACCATCGGTGAGGAACGCTCCCCCTTTGAGCTGTGGCAACTCGTGTCTGTAGATTGTCGTCATGTTGTCCATCCCAGTTCAGTGGTTCTCTGGCCTCGCTTGGCCAGCGCTACGATGGGATTCTTGCCGTCTGGACTGTTTTGAAACTAGAAGACTTGCGGTATACTGTTAGACAAAATCAGTATTACTCTTTGAAATCAGACATTTGTGAGCCAACTGAGCCAACAGGCGTGGGAATTCGATAAGCCAGCGCGCTTTGAAACCATACCCGCGGTACAGGAGCGCAAGATGCGCAAGGGCAAGGAAACGCGTGATCGCATCCTGGAAGTGGCCGAGGCCGCCGTTCTAGCGAAGGGCTTCGGCGCCACGTCGATCGAGGAACTGATCGTCGAGATCGGCATCACCAAGAGCGGGTTCTTCTACCATTTCAGGGACAAGAACGAACTCGCCAAGGCGCTGCTCAACCGCTACATCGATGCGGACGAGCGGATATTCGACGACATTTTCGGGCGCGCCGGCGAGTTGATGGACGATCCGCTGCAATCCTTCCTGCTGGGGCTGAAGCTCCTGGCGGAACTGCTTTCGGACCTGCCGAACGGCCATCCGGGCTGCCTGGTGGCGACCAGCTGCTACTACGAACGCCTGTTCGACCGCGAGATCCAGGACATAAACCGTCTGGCGGTGTTGCGTTGGCGGACACGATTTCGCGGCCTGATCCAGGAGATCATCGATGTTTACCCGCCGCGCGAGACCGTCGACGTCGACCGGCTCGCTGATATGGTCTCCACGGTGCTGGAAGGCGGCATCGTCATGTCGAAGGCATTGAGGGAGCCGGACACGCTGGCAAGCCAGTTGCTCGTGTTCAGGACATTCATCAAGCTTCTGTTCCAGCCCTCGCCGCAAAACTGAGCGCGGCATCGATACGCTGACCTGCCGCCGCGCAAAGAAAACGGACCCTTTGTAGAGATTGTCGCGAGCTGAAGAGATTGAGTGGAGAGTACTGGCTCGGTTTGTCTGAACAGTTTCGGGCGTTTTGCTAAGTGGATTTCCGCCTCGATTATGCTGCCACCATCATCGATCATCGATCATCGATCATCGATCATCAATAATGGCTCTTGACCTTCCCATTGCGGGAAGCCCCAAGATGGATCCGAAAGTTGGAGGCGAAGCGATATGGAACAGCACCATAACCACACGGAAGCCGACATTCCGGATGGGGCCGACGTGGCGAAGGACCCGGTTTGCGGAATGACAGTTGCAGTCAAGCCCGACGGGCGTCGCGCGCAGTTCCAAGGCGAGACCTATCATTTCTGCTCCGACAGGTGCCAGACGGAGTTCGAAGCCGATCCATGGTTCTACGCCTCCGGCCGGGCGGCCGGGCACCAGAAACCCATTGCTGAGAACGTCCAGTATACCTGTCCGATGCACCCTGAGATCATACGCGACGCCCCGGGTTCCTGCCCAATCTGCGGCATGGCGCTGGAGCCGATGTTGCCCTCGGATGAACCCAGCGCGGAGCTGACCGACTTCACCCGCCGAATGTGGATCTCGGCTGCTGCGGCAGTGCCGCTCATCGTGCTGACGATGGGCGAACTGGTCGCCCTGCCGCTGCGCGACTGGATCGGGCATCAGGTCGCAGGCTATCTGGAGTTTGTCCTGGCGACGCCGATCATCCTGTGGGCTGCCTTGCCCTTCTTCAAGCGTGGCGCGGACTCGGTGGTGAACCGTTCTCCCAACATGTGGACGCTCATCAGCCTTGGCGTGGCAGCGGCCTATCTATATTCGCTGGTGGCGACCATCCTGCCCGGGGTGTTTCCCGATGCCTATCGGATGGGCCACGGCGTCGGTACCTATTACGAGGCGGCGGTGGTGATCGTCGCGCTGGTTTTCGTGGGGCAGGTTCTCGAACTACGCGCGCGCGAACGAACTGGCGATGCGATCCGGGCGCTACTGGATCTGGCGCCCAAGACCGCGCGGCGCATCCTGTCGGACGGATCCGAGTATGATGCGCCTCTGGAAAACATCATGGAAGGTGATCGCCTGCGGGTGCGACCCGGCGATGCGATCCCGGTCGACGGCAAGGTGATCGAGGGCCGATCGTCCCTCGATGAAAGCATGCTGACCGGCGAGTCGATGCCAGTGGAAAAGGGCCCGGGCGATGCGGTGACCGGGGCCACGATCAACAAGAACGGCTCTCTGGTGATGGAGGCTGGAAAGGTCGAGTCCGAGACGGTGCTGGCGCAGATCGTGGCGATGGTGTCGAACGCGCGCCGATCGCGCGCACCCATTCAGGGGCTGGCGGACCGGGTGTCGGCGGTGTTCGTGCCGACTGTGGTGGCCATCGCCATTGTCGCCTTCGTCGTCTGGCTGATCTTCGGCCCGGAGCCCGCGCTGGTCTTCGCCATCGCCTCGGCGGTTTCGGTGCTGATCATTGCCTGCC
>DBUL01000172.1:15666-17411 GCA_002307905.1 Rhizobiaceae bacterium UBA1291 | reverse complement strand
GAGCTCCTTCACGAGGCCGCTTGAGGGGGACGGATCGACGCTGCCGCCATCGCGCGAGGCGCTCACGAGATCGGCAAGAATGTCAGCCGACTTGAGCATGACCTTCATGACTTCCAGGCCGGGCTCGAGCTTGTTGGACCGAACGCAATCGAGAGTCGTTTCGAAGACGTGCGCGAAGGCCACCAGGTCGTCGAGACCGAAGGCACCCGCGCCGCCCTTGATCGAGTGCACGGCCCGGAACACGGCGTTGACCGTCTCCGGATCGCGATCTCCGTCATTCATTTTCAGAAGACCGGATTCCAGCTCGGCGAGTTGCTCCTCGCATTCCTGGAAGAAGATCTCTTTGATTTCGTTCATATCCATAGGAGAAAATCCCGGCTTAGGCGGTTACACGCTCGATGGCATCGATCAGTTTGGTCGGATCGAAAGGCTTGACAATCCAGCCGGTCGCGCCGGCCTGGCGGGCGCGGTTCTTCTTCTCCGCGTCGCTCTCCGTGGTCAGGACGAGGATCGGCACTGCGCGGTACTTTTCGTTGCGCCGGACACCTTCGATGAAGCCGAAACCGTCGAGGCGCGGCATGTTGATGTCGGTGACGATAACGTCCGGATTGCATTCCTCGAGGACTTCCAGGCCCTCGACGCCGTCCTCGGCCTGGATGGTCTCGAAGCCCGCATTGTTGAGGGTGACCAGCAGCATGTTCCGGATTGTCCTGGAATCATCCACGGTAAGCACTTTTTTCTTCATTGCCTGATCTCCTTGGCGAGCAGATGATCTACGTTCACGCCTATCAATTGAAGTGTCTTGAGGAAGGCATCGGAAGCTTTGACATAGGTGAACGGCTTCTTGTCCGCTTCCCATGCCCTGGCCCCGGCTACCAGGATCTGCGCGCATTGCGCGCCGACGCGCTCGACACCCGAGGCATCGATCGCTACCGCGCCGCCGCGCAGGGACATGAGGTTGGCCTTCAGGTTGGAGGCCTCGTTCAGGTCGAGCACAGCGGACAGTTTCAAGCTCTTCTGTTCGCCCTTCTTTGCTGCCATCAGTTCTTTCCTTGTCTGGAGGGCCCGCCGCAATCCGACCGTTCCTTCCGGACGACGGAAACTTGATCCGTCTTCCCGAAGGTCGCATTGCCCGCCCCGCTACGTCCTGTGTATCTCAAGTTGGTAAACAATCCCCTCAACCTCCAAGGCCTGCAATCCGGACCGAAAATCCAAAACCGTCCTCGAAATCCGCCTCCCCCGACTCCGGCGGCATAGCGGTGACGGAGGGCTTTATCTGATGCTGTGCGGCCGGCTCAAACCGACGCTCGGGGCTCGCCGGCGGCGATCCACGCGCCTGACGCTCGAAATGGAATTCCCTGACCGTGCGCCCGAGCTCCAGGATCACCGTGTGGAGGTCATCCGATCCGTTGCTTGAGCGGCGCGCGAAATCGGCACTTTCGGCAATCTCCCCACCAAGGCCCAAGACAAGGCCCGAGATGGAGGCGAGTTCGCCGGCCTGACCGTCCGTAGCGCGTGCGATGTCGGACACCGTCTCGCTGATGCCGCAGACCTGGTTGACAATGTCGCCGATCGCCTTCTGTGTGCGCGCGACTATGTCCACGCCGGTGTCGACCTGCGACTTGGTGGTGGCCACCAGCGTCTTGATCTCGCGCGCGGCGTCGGCTGAGCGCTGGGCCAAGGCACGAACTTCTTGGGCGACGACCGCAAATCCGCGACCACTGTCGCCGGCACGCGCCGCCTCG
>DBUL01000172.1:10239-15646 GCA_002307905.1 Rhizobiaceae bacterium UBA1291 | reverse complement strand
CTGTCGCGGCCCCCCGCCGTCACGGCTTCGAGCGAACCGGTCGCTTCGCCGAGACGCACCGACTGGTTCTCCGCCCGGGCGGCATAGTCGTTTGCCGCGACCACGAATGCTTGTGTCCCTGTCTCGGCGATCTTCACCCTTTCCTCGGAGAGAATGAGGGCCGTTTGCATCTGCTCGAGCGCGCCGTTGAGCGTCTCGGCCAGATCCACATAGTGCTCGGGTACGTCGTCCGAAATGCGGGCGGTGAGGTCACGCTCGGCAAGCGAACGGAACACCGGGCCAAAGATATCCGCCACTTCCAGCCGGTCGCGATCCCGCTGCGCGGCGAGGTCGCGGTGGTGCTTCACCCGCAATTCGTTGAAGCGCAACGATACGGCGATTTCGACATCGACCATGACCAGCCGGACGAGCGCGCCGACGAGTTCGCTGATTTCGCGCTGGCGCTTGCGGTTGCCCGGCAGCAGGCCACGGCCGGCCAGATCGCCCATCACCGCCTGAAGCAGGTGTTCCATGATGACGGAGTGGCCGGCAATGTGCCATCGGGGATCGAGCCCCATGCGGCTTTCGGCATCGGAAAGGACCTTGACGCGTTCGGCATAGAGGGCATCGAAGCGGGCGTCCGTCAGCACATCCCAATGGGAGGCGAGCAGGTCGTGAAGGCGCTCGAACTGGCGCTCGCTGGAAAAGTTGCGCGCGGCATCGGGGAAGGTCTGCAGCCGCTGAAAGAAGTCGCGAAGCCCGGTCTTGAGGTTTGGCTCGAGAAGATGACGATACTGGCGCAGCAGATCGCAATCGGCCTCGCCGAGGCCGGCAAAGCGCAGCCGGTCGCGCAGGCTTCCCGCCTGTGCATTTGCCGTCCGGTCTGCCGGCGAAACCTGCCCCACTGCCAATCCCCGCACCCGGCCGCTCCCTTACGGAAGGCGACCCGTTGAATTTCCCCAGGTATCTCGACGGGATTGCGGATTCGGAGCCTGTCAAAGGCGAGCTCACAACCAATCCGCATCCACCGAAGGTTCTTCCCGGAACCACTTCAATGAATTCCTCATACCGGATCGAAACCGGTACGGCGGGACGGCGTCATGCCCGACGGTAACCTGCCTTCAGCAGGCCCCACTCCGACGTATGCATCAATCTTTATGGTTAATGTCTTGCTTGAAGGTTAATAAATCTTCAATCGCGCGCAAAGGCGCCCGAAAGACAACAGAAAAAGGGCAAGCGCTGCTCGTCTGGGTACGACAACCATTCTTGCTGGCGACGGGTCGGATAACCGCAGGCGCAATGCGCGGGAAGCGGCCGATGACCGGAACAAAGAAATGCCTTGTCCGTTCTCTCGCAGATGAAGGAGATGGGCTTTGGCAGCGCGGGCAATCTGGAGAGGCAATCTTGTCGTTGGCGAACTCGCCTGCCCGGTGGCGCTCTATTCGGCTGTCACCGCGCAGGAACGCGTCTCGTTCCACATAATCAACCGCGATACCGGCCATCGCGTGCGCCGGGAATATGTCGACGCCGACACGGGCCGCAGCGTCGATAATGAAGACCTGGTCAAGGGTTACGAGACCAGCGAGGGCCAGGCGATCATCCTGGCCCCAGAGGAGATCCGCGACCTCGTGCCGGAGGCCGACAAGACACTCGTAATAGAAAGCTTCATTCCCTGCGACGAGGTCGACACGGTCTTCTTCGAACGTCCCTACTTCCTTGCTCCCGGAAACCGCCAGGCACTTGAGGTCTACGACCTCGTGCGCGAGGCGATGAAGGCGAAGGGCGTAGCCGCCCTGGTGCAGACCGTGCTGTTCCGTCGCGTACGATCGCTGTTGATCCGCCCGCACGGAAACGGGATGATCGCCACCACCCTCAACTTCGACTACGAAGTTCGCCCGGAAAAAGAGAGCCTGGGAGGAATTTCTGCGGTCAAGATCGAGGGAGAGATGCTCGATCTTGCGCGCCACATCATTGAGACAAAGACCGGAGAATTCGATCCAGCCGAGTTCGAGGATCACTACGAGGAGGCCGTGATCGAGCTGATCAAAGCGAAGATTGCCGGCCGCAAGCCCAAAAGGTTGCCGAAGCGAAAGGCATCGAATGTCACCGACCTGATGGAGGCGCTGCGCAGGAGCGCCGGCGTGAGCAAGAACGTCAAGTCCGAAGGCACGGGGAAAGAGCCACAGACGCGGAGTTCCATTGCCAAGACAAAACAGAGCAAGAGCACGCCCAGACGAAAGGCCAGCTGATCCATGGCGCTCGACCTCTATCGGAGAAAGCGGGATTTCAAGGCGACGCCGGAGCCGAAGGGCAAGGCCGGACGCCGCGGCGGCAACAGTTTTGTTATCCACAAGCATGCCGCCCGTCGGCTGCACTATGACTTGCGGCTGGAGATGGACGGCGTCTTGAAGAGCTGGGCAGTGACCCGGGGCCCGAGCCTGATTGCCGGCGAGAAACGCCTAGCCGTGCATGTCGAGGACCACCCGCTCGACTACGGCGACTTCGAAGGCACGATCCCCAAGGGCCACTACGGCGCGGGCAGCGTGATCGTCTGGGATCGCGGCACGTGGACGCCGATCGGCGACTTGAAGCGGGCCTATCGCAAGGGACACCTCGAGTTCGAACTTAAGGGAGAAAAGCTCTCCGGCCGCTGGCACCTCGTGCGAATGGCAGCCAAGGAGGGTGAAGGTCGCGAAAACTGGCTCTTCATAAAAGCCGACGATGACGCAGCCCGCAGCGACAAAGAGCCCGACATCCTCGAAGACCGGCCGGAGTCGGTGAAGACCGGCAGGATGATCGAGGAGATCGGGGACAATCCGTTGGCGGCGAAATCCAAGCGTTCTCCCGGAGGGGCCAAGGCGTCCAAGAACGCGGCATCAGGCGAACCCGATCCGCCGCCGGCCCAGGAGATCGCGGCAGACAAGATCAAGAGCGCGGTACGTGATGAAAAACCGGACTTCGTAGAGCCGGCGCTCGCCACCCTGGTCAAGGCCGTGCCGAAGGGCAGTCGATGGCTGCATGAGATCAAGCTCGACGGTTATCGCATACAGGCTCACCTGGACAACGGAAACGTCAGGCTGCTGACGCGCACCGGGCTCGACTGGACGGCACGCTTCGGCACGCAAGTCGTCGACGCGGTTCTCGCCCTCCCGGCCCGTCAAGCGATCATCGACGGTGAGATCGTGGTGGAAAGTGGTTCGGGGGCGAGCGATTTTTCGTTGCTGCAGGCCGATCTCGGTGAGGATCGCGGCGACCGCTTCGTCTTCTACGCCTTCGACCTGCTGTTTCTCGACGGCTTCGATCTGCGCGCCGCAGCCCTCTCCGAACGCAAGGGCGCACTGAAGCGATTGATGGAAGCCGCGGATGCGCGGCTGAAGTATAGTGAACATTTCGACGAGAGCGGCCACCTTGTGCTGAAGCATGCCTGCCGGCTGAGCCTCGAGGGAATCATCTCCAAGGTGGCGAATGCCCCCTATCGCTCGGGCCGCGGGCGCGACTGGGTCAAATCGAAGTGCTCGGCCCGGCAGGAATTGGTGATCGGCGGCTATGTTCCCTCCTCGGTCTCCAAGAGCGCGATTGGCTCGCTCGTAATGGGAACCCAAGACGGCGGCAAGTTCGTCCATATCGGGCGCGTCGGCACCGGCTTTTCGGAACAGGTGGCGCGACAACTGATGCGCCGGCTCGAGCCTCTCCGCCAAGAGACGAGCCCGTTTGCTGGCCGTCTCACCAGTGCGCAGTCGAAGGACGTCGTCTTCGTCAAACCCGAAACCGTGGCAGAGATCGAATTCCGCGGCTGGACGGCCGATGCCCATCTGAGGCACGCTTCCTTCCGCGGCCTACGCGAGGACAAGGCGGCAAAGGATGTCGTGCGGGAGATCGAGATGAAGCCTGCTGCGGCTGAACCGAAACGGACCGTCACCCTGTCTCATCCCGACCGGGTCTACTGGCCCGACGCCGGCGTGNNTACACCGAAGTCTGGTCGAAAATCGCCCCGTTCGTCGTCAATCGCCCGCTGGCGCTGCTGCGCTGTCCGGAAGGCGTCAGTGGCACTTGCTTCTTCCAGAAGCATGCCTGGCGCGGCATGCGCAACGGCATCCTGCTGGCGCCCGATCCTGCAGCACCCGACGATGAACCCAATGTCGCCATCAACGACCTCGATGGACTGCTGGGGCTGGTACAGGGCGGCGTGCTGGAGATCCATCCCTGGGGTGCGACGCTCGACACGCTGGAAACGCCGGACATGGTCAATATCGACCTTGATCCCGGCCCCGGCGTCTCCTGGGAACGCGTCATCGCCGCTGCCTTTGAAGTTCGGGCGCGGTTCGAGGCGATTGGGCTCACCGGTTTCGTCAAGACTTCAGGCGGCAAGGGCCTGCATGTGGTCGCCCCGATCAAGCCGAAAACCGAATGGCCGCAGGTGAAGGCGGCGATGAAGGCACTGGCCGACGGCATGGCTAAGGACAGCCCTGCAGACTTTGTCTCGACGATCAGCAAGGCTAAGCGCAAGAACAAGATCCTGATAGATTACTTGCGCCACGGTCGCGGTGCGACCGCAGTCGCCCCTTATTCGCCGCGCCCGCGCGCCGGCGCGCCGGTGTCGATGCCGCTTTCCTGGGACGAGCTCGGCCCCGGCATCGGGCCGGCGCATTTCACCATCGGCAATGCAATCACCCGGCTATCCGGTCTGAGTGCGGATCCCTGGGGCGATTTCCGCAGGGCGGAGGTCGTACTGAAGCCGACTTCATTGTCCGGCAGAAAGCGCACCTAGCCTTCTGCTTCCGGCTTCTTCTCCGAGGCAAGACTCTTGCGCAGGGCCGTCATGATGTCGATGACATTGTCGCGGCGGGGCGGCTCCGACTTTCTTGGCTTGGGGGGGTTTGCCNNATCAGCGCGTGCAGCCGATCCTCGACCGGGTCCTGGACGAGGTCGGGCGACCAGTCGTCGAGCCTTTCACCGATCAGTTTCTTCATCATCGTCAACGCCTTTGCCGATGGTGCTTCCTTCCCCGCGTCCCCGAAAAACTCCTCGCCGCCGCGTACCTCATCGCCGTAGCGCAATGTCCAGGCGAGCATGCCGCGGTCGCGTGGCAGCAAGAGAACAGCATGTTCGCGCCGGTAGAGCACGATGCGAGATATCCCGGCGGTCCCTGTCTTCGCCATGGCTTCGCGGATCACCGAAAAAGCCTCTTCGCTGACTTTGTCGGCAGGTGCGAGATAATAGGGGGAATCGTACCAGATCCATTCGATCGACGAGGCGGGAACGAAGCGCTCGATGTCGATGGTGCGGGTGCTTTCGAGCGCGACCTCGTCGAGTTCTTCATCCTCGAAGAGCACATATTCGTCCTCGTCGCGTGGGTAGCCACGCATCTGGTCTTCCGCGTCCACCGGCTTGCCGGTGACCGCATCGACATAGCGGCTTTCGACACGGG
>DBUL01000172.1:0-10183 GCA_002307905.1 Rhizobiaceae bacterium UBA1291 | reverse complement strand
GAAGTTTGGGGTTCCTCAAACTGAAGTTTGGGGTTCCTCAAACTGTTGTCATTTCGCTGGTCCAAACTGGAACCGATCGCCTCGAAACGCGTTCGATCAGAGGCGACAAGGGAGATTGAAATGGCAAACGAAGACACCGCCTGGATAGCCAGACGTGCCTATGCGCTCTGGGAGGAAGAGGGCCGGCCAGATGGTCGCCACGACATTCATTGGCAGGATGCGCAGCGGGAATGGGAAGCCTTGCAGTCAGGTGCCAGCGCCACGACTGAAAATGCCGAGCGGCGCATCCGGGAGGCACGGCAGGAAGCACCGACCGATATACCGACCTCGGAATCGGCAGCTGTGGTGAGGCCACCTTCGCCCCGCGGCCGACGGAAGGACTAGTGTCGCGATGGGACCGACCCCCGCCACCCCGTTTCCTTCGGCCCCTCAATTCATTCCGGCATCTCGAGAGAACGTCCGCCGCTCCGAGCCTACGGGCGTTCGATCATCCGTTCCTGCCCGTCCCCGCCTCAGCGTTCTCGCCGTTGCCTCCGAGATCTATCCTCTGGTCAAGACTGGCGGTCTGGCGGATGTAACCGGCGCCCTGCCAAAGGCCCTGTCCGCCTTGCGAATCGACACGCACAGCCTCGTGCCTGGATATCCTGCGCTGCTGGGTCCCGCCCGACGGCACCCGCCGCTGATGGAGTTCGACAACCTGCTTGGCGAGCGTGCCACGCTGCGCCATCTCGAAATCGATGGCCTCAGCCTTCTCGTGCTGGACGCGCCGCAACTCTACGACCGCGACGGCGGGCCCTATGTCGATCCGAACGGCGCGGACCATTCGGACAACTGGAAGCGCTTTGCCGTCCTGTCGCTGGCCGCCGCGGAAATCGCGGCCGGCGTGCTTCCCGGATGGCAGCCGGATATCGTCCACACTCACGACTGGCAGACGGCGCTGACCTCGGTCTACATGCGCTCGCTCGGCTGTGACGTGCCCGTCGTGCTGACGATCCACAACCTGGCGTTCCAGGGCCAGTTTTCCGCCGACGTACTCGGCGCCATCGGCCTGCCGCCCGGTGCCTACAGCCTCGACTGCATGGAATACTACGGCGACATCAGCTATCTGAAGGGCGGGCTGATGACCGCGGACCAAATCACGGTCGTCAGCCCTACTTATGCGCGCGAAATCTTGACGCCGACCTTCGGCATGGGCCTGCAGGGCGTATTGAGAAAAAGATCGGACCATTTGCTTGGCATCGTCAACGGCATCGATCAAGACGTCTGGAATCCGGTCAACGATCCCCATCTGGCTGTGCCCTATGACACCCGATCGATCCAGTACAAGAGGCGAAACAAGCCCGCGCTACTCGCCCGCTTTCAACTGGAACCCGGTGAAGGGCCGCTGTTCTCGGCTGTCAGTCGCCTTACCTGGCAGAAGGGGATGGACCTGCTGGCGGAAGTGGCGGACGAGATATTCCATGCAGGCGGAAGACTGATCGTACACGGCCAGGGCGACCATGAGATAGCGGCGGCGCTCCAGCGAACAGCGGACCGTCATCCCGGGAAGATGGCAGTGGCAATCGGCTATGACGAGCCGACAGCTCACCTGATCCACGGCGGTTCGGACGCCATCATCCAGCCGTCCCGTTTCGAACCCTGCGGTCTGACCCAGCTCTATGCTTTGCGCTACGGTTGCGTGCCGGTGGTTTCGCGTACGGGCGGGCTGTCCGAGACAATCATCGATGCCAATGACGCAGCACTCTCCGCGCGCGTCGCGACCGGCTTCCAGTTTCATCCGGTAACCGCAGAAGGACTGCGCCATGCGATCCGTCGTGCCTGTGCGGCCTACCGCCATCGCAGTCACTGGTCACGGCTCCAATTGCAGGCGATGCGCGCCGACTATTCGTGGGATCGCAGCGCCGAAAGCTATGCGGCGCTCTATCAGCGGCTCGCTGCAACTGTACCCAACAGCCTGACCTGATCCGCAGATGCCGGATGCAGCAAAGCCCGGCAGATTGCCGGGCTTTGGCAGGCAACTATCGGTGGGCCTCACTTGGTGGTCCTGCCCTGGGGTATTGGATCTCCATCAACTTCCTTCACAGGCACGCAGTCTGTGGCGCGGCCACCGCAGATCCGCAGCATGGTCTTGTCATCTCCATAGCTCCTTGGCAGGATTGTCAAAGGGCTCGGGCTGACGCGCCGCCAGACTTCTTTCCAAGTCTACGACGTCCTCGCAATCTGCGGGTACCAGGTCGCCGGCGATCGCTTCAAGCACTTCGGGCTTCAACGCACCATGGCGGATCGCCCATTTCAGCGTCTCGCGCGTCTGACGCTCGGCTTCCAGCTGCGCATACAGCGCAATGATCAGCCGATCACGGGGATCGGGATGCCGTCGCCAGCGCGGCGGCCGAACTGTCTCGGTCACGGTGAAACCTCCAGAAGGGTTTTTGTTTTGCGAGAGCAAGAACTTTTCCGCCGCGTCATTGTTCCCTTTTGGTGGCGCCTGGCCCACGATGAGGCGTCCAAGCTCAGGAGCGCGAGATGACAGATATCGCCAGACAGGAGATTGAAGGCAGACTTAACGCCCACAGGGAGATCCTGGTTTCTCTGCTGGCAGCGGCAATGCTCGGACCGGAGACCGTTTCCGGCCTGATACGAAACCTGGAGCAAGAGATGCTGCCGAAGGACGGCGCCGAAGATCCCGGCCTGACGCCCTCAGCAGGCTTTGCCTCCGGGGCGGAAAAGGCGGACGAGATCCGGGCGATACTGACAACAGCAAGTGAACGAGCCGAAGCCCTTAGGCGCATCGGCGCCTGAGTGCCCGGGCTATCGCCGCCGCCGATCATTCTGGAGCAGAACGGTCCGTCGGGTCATAGTTGACGTCCCAGTCCTTGGGCGGATTTTTCTTGCCCGGCGGCCACTTGTTCACCGTGGCATCGTCGGAGCCGGTGATGGCAGTCGGCTTGGCGCTTGCCACGCCATCGTTGTCGCCGCCATGTTGCGTGCCGACGAATTGCGGCGCCGCGTCCTTGCGAATATCGCCGGCGGCATCGTAGGTGTAGGACTTATTGGGCATGGGAACCTCGCATCGATCCATGGATCCTCTCGTGATTGACAAGTCGCGCCGTCGTCGGCGCCTACTGTCAAACCGACGAGCAGGGGCAAAGGTTCCTTGTGGGGAAAGCCGAAACCCTGGCAGTGGTGCTAATGCTCGCCGTGAGCCTGCGGATTCTCGATGGCTGAAAGCGGCGCACTCAGGGTCCAGCGCAGTCCTGTGTCCTCGAAGTCTATGACCACTCTTCCGCCAAAGGCCGAGGCCGCGTGACGCTCAATCACCGTCGTGCCGAAACCCTGCCGTGACGGCTTCACCACCGGCGGACCGCCCGCCTCGATCCAGCGCAATTGGAGATTTCTGGCGCCGTCCTCCCCGTCGATAACCACCCATTCGATCAGCACGCGTCCTTCGGCAACCGAGAGCGCACCGTATTTTACCGAATTGGTCGCCAGTTCGTAGAAGATCAGGCCGAGGTTTTGCACGGCATTTGCATTGGCCAACAGATCCTCGCCGCGTGTCTCGATCCGGCTCATCGAGCCCACCACAGCTGATAGCTGCAGTTCAATCACCGTGGACAGCGGAATGCCGCCCCATTGCTGCTTAGCGAGCGCCTCGATGGATTGCGCCAAGCCTGAGAGCCGCCCGCTGACGGCCTTCTGCAGTTCATCCACGCTGTCGGTGCCGCGCGCCAGCTGGCGCAGCATGGCCTGCACGAGGGAGAGGATGTTCTTGGTCCGGTGCACCAGTTCCTGCAGGATAAAATGAATGCGTTCCTCAGATTGGGCACGATCGAAAGAAGCGTTGGACAGCGCTATCGCAACCTGATTGGCCTCGGTGACCTTGGTCATTTCCGGCGAGACGATCTCGCCCTGACCAATGCGCCCTGCCATATTGGCGATCTGGCGGATCGATCGCCGTAACTGTTGCGCTGCCACAAGGACTATGCCCAGGCTCACGGCAAGCAAGGCAAGGCTGCCGTAGATCAGACTCTGCCAGGTGCTGGCTAGCGATGCCTGCGCAGTCGAGACTGGCCCCCATACCGCCACGCGCCAGGGCCAATCCCCGACACGAGCATAGCCGAGCATGGTCTCCTGACCGCCATGGTCAGTGACGGCGCTCTGATTGGAGCCGACCATCAGCTTCACCAGGTGCTCGGGAAACTGGTCTCCCGAAGGAATATTATCCGACCCGCTCGAGACGATGACCTTGTTGTCGACATCGATAACCGCCGCGGACCAGGCGGGCGGCAGGATATCCGTCGATGTCAGGCTGACCAGATCTCCGGCATTCTGTGTCAGGACAAGCGCCGCGCCAGAGGCCGACAACCGGGGCGAAAGTGGCTTGACGACGTTGAAAACCCACTGCCGGCTCGTTGCACCGAAGAAGATGCCGGATGCCTCGATGTTGCCGAAGGCAAGAACGGCGTTGAGCGTCTTGAGATCCGTCATCCGCTGCAAGGGTACGCCAAAGGGGACACGGGTGTTGAGCTTCTGGTTGCCCTCTTTATCGACCAGCAGAACGTAAAGCGAGCCTGTGCCGAGGCTCGACGCGGTGCGCTGGTGGAAAGCTTTAAGGTCACCGGCGTTGAGTTCGGCTGCACCCGCCAGAAGTCGGAGCGTCGTCTCCATATCTGCGAGCTTGCGCTCAAAATTGCGGCCGATGGTTTGGGCGTCCTGCGCCGCCTCCTGGCGCAATGCTTCATATTCGCTTCGCTCCAGCTGCCACAGCAAGAAGATCACGAAGCCGAGCAGCGGCAGAGTCGCCAGGATCGCCATGGCGACCAGATATGCCCCGATCGAGGCGGTGGGAAAGAACCGCGAGAGCCTACCCATCCCTGTATAGGATCCTCATCGAAACGAGGAATGAGCGCTGACCTTCAACAATTTCCATGGTCCGCCTCCCTCACTCAGAGTCTCTATCCTCTTGAGCAATATCGCATGTTCCCCTCGCTGCCAACCGGCGAGAACGTGCCCGGCGGAACAATCGGGCCGCAGGATGGGTTTTGGCTGGACAACGATGAGCCAGGACTGACCATAGCGCCAAGCCCACCCGGCCAACCACGCCGAAAGAGGAGCGACCATGAACAAGGCGACGGACAAGAGTGACAAGGCCGTGAAACGCCAGCGGGACATCCAAAAGGACGTCGCCGCCGACGACGCGCTTGAGACGGCGGAAAAGTCGGATAGCGGCGCGGTGCAGACTGGCGCGCGCCACTATCCCGAACCGCCGTTCCCAAAGCAACACAAGCCAAAGCCAGGCATGGAACAAAGGCTTGATCCGGCGCCGATGTACGACGCGCCGTTCTACAAAGGATCCGGCAAGCTGTCCGGCATGGTGGCCCTGATCACCGGCGGGGATTCCGGTATCGGGCGGGCGGTGGCAGTGCTTTTCGCCCGCGAGGGTGCCGATGTCGCGATTGCCCACCTGGCGGAGGATCGCGATGCCGAAGAAACCCGCAAGGCCGTCGAGGCGGAAGGTCGGCGCTGCCTCGTCAGCCGCGGCGATTTGACTGATCCGGCCTATTGCAGCCAACTTGTCGGGGACGTCGTGAGTACATTCGGCAAGCTGGACGTGCTCGTGAACAATGCCGCCTTTCAGGTGCATTCGAAGCGGATCGAAGACCTGTCGGACGAGCATTTCGATGAGACGATCAAGACCAATCTCTACGGCTATTTTCACGTCACCAAGGCCGCCGTGCCACATCTGAAGAATGGCAGTTCGATCATCAATACCGGCTCGGTGGTGGGCATCAAGGGCAGCGGCAACCTGCTCGACTACGCCATGACCAAAGGCGGCATTCATTCCTTCACCCGGTCCCTTGCGGCGAATCTGATCGAGCGTGGTATCCGGGTGAATGCCGTTGCCCCGGGCCCGGTGTGGACACCCCTCAACCCGTCCGATCGCGAAGCCGAGGATGTCGCCCAGTTCGGCAGCCAGGTGCCGATGAAGCGGCCTGCCCAACCGGAGGAATTGGCACCTGCCTATGTCTTCCTCGCCTCCCCCCAATGCTCGAGCTACATCTCCGGCGAAATCCTGCCCGTCATCGGCGGCTACTGACGAAAAGTGCCCGACGCGCGGAACAAGGCCTCTCCCGGCGCGTTTCCGCCGATTAACGGGCGATGGAGAGGTCAATGGTATTCAAACCGCAGCGTTTTCACGACGAGAAGCCGGTCGTCGAACTCGAACACCGCAATGAAGAACCGCTCGAGACAGCGGTAGCGCGTCAATTGGCCATCTCTCAGGGGATGGACGCGAGCGGGATCTCGGTCACGGCCTCCGGCGCCACGATTTTCCTGTCCGGCAAACTCATGGACGCGGCAGAAATAGACAGGGTGTTGGAGATTGTTCTCGCTGTGCCCGGCGTCGAAAAAATCACCCACGACTTGCAGGTCGATTAGAGAGCGCGGCCAAGCCGTAGCACGCCGAATGGAACCGCGCAGCCGCCACAACGGCTGCCGGCCTCTGTGCTATTCAGCTGGTGGTCGCGACGGGCGATCTGAGGCGCGCCAGTTCCTAGCGCATATCGGCCGCGGAGCTACGCGGCTGATAGAGAACCGCCGTACCAGCAATCGCCAGCATTTGCCCGTCGAGATTTTGTCGTCGCAGCACGAAGGAGCGCCGTTTTGCCACCGTCTGCATGTGGCGTTGCGCTGCCTCGACAGCCATCCGGTAGCTCGGATAGGTCGGCGACTGCACCCCCTCCGAGAGAAAAACCCATCCATATGCATGCGGAACGATGTCGCAATAGACTTCAGCCATGACAAGACTCCTCCCAATTCCGGCAAACGCCCGAGAGCAGCCGATGGTTCCCTCACCACGGCCGATTTCCGGCTTCCCCAAGCACTCGGTCGATTGAACACGCGTCAGGCGCGTGTTGCGACCGGGCTGCCGAACCTTGTTGACATTGCCCGATGCAGGCCGCTGAGGCGGCTGGCAAGAGCTGCCGGGCTTTGCGGCGCATAGCCGACGTCGATACGCGGCAGCAGCTGAGGATGCTCCAGGTGCGCGGCGAACAGATGGCCGGCGCGGGTGGTAAAGCTCGCACGGTAGCCGGCCAGGGCTGCCAAATACGCTTCGCGCTCGCCACAGGCGCCCGGGGTGCCATAGGGATAGGCCAGGTAGCGGACCGGCCGGCCGAGCAGTTCCTCCAGATAGGCTTTGTTGGCCTTGAATTCCTCCAGCACCACCGCCTCATCCAGCCCGGAAAGAAAACGGTGGCTCTGCGTATGGGCACCGATCTCGACCAGAGGATGGGCGGCAAACTCCCGCAGTTCGGCTTCATCCATCGCATATCGCGCCACCAGGGAAGCGATATCGATGCCTTTGGCCGCGAACACCGGCGCCAATGCATCCGCCCGCGTCTGATCGGTGCCGATCCAGCCCGTGACCGTCCTCATGGTCGACATCTTGCTGGCGAGGTCCTCGCACTTGAAACTGCGGCTCATCGCAGGGAGGTCCAGCACGTCGCCGGTCTTGATGATCTCGCGCAAACCCAGCCACCAGGCATAGATGCTGCGTGTGATCATGCCGGTCGGAACGAAGAGCGTCATGGGTGCCTGCGCCCCTTCGAGGACCGGCAGGGCATTCGTGCGATTGTCGCGATAGGCGTCGTCGAAGGTCAGGAGGGCGAAGGGTGCGCTTTCCGGCTCCTCCAGACGGCGAAGCCCCTCGTCTATCGTCACGATGTCACGGCCATCGGCGCGCACGGCATCGATAATCCTGTCCAGTTGGGCTGCGCTGCAGCCGGTCCTCAATTCGGCGTCGACGTCCGGATGGATCTCGTGAAACATCAAGGCAATGCCCTTGCCGCGATAGGCGCGGGCGACAAGCGGGCCAAAACCGGTGCGGTAGGCCGCTTCCTCCGACAATCTGAAAAGCTTCGGCCTGGCTATCGCGGTGAGGCGCCGCGGCAATGCCGAGATCGGCTCCTGTCGCAGATTGCGCAGTAGGTTCTTAACATTGTTCAGAAAGAAAGACGTCGGCATGAGACTACCCGCATAAGGATCTGACTGTCTACAACGACAGATATACGGAATCGAAAGAAATGATTCCTTAATATGCCGGTCCTCGAACGGGGTAGTATTAATGACAGATCCACTGGTGTCCGTTGTCATTCCGTGTTTCAACACGAAGGACTGCGTCGAACATGCGGTGCAAAGTGCGCTCGCGCAGCAAGACATAGCGGTCGAAGTCATCGTCGTCGATGATGGATCGACGGACGGGACCGCGGCGGAAGTTGAACGGGCTTTTGCGGGAGATGCACGGGTGCATGTCTTGCGACAGCCGTGCAACATGGGCCCGTCGGCTGCCCGCAATGCCGGCTTTAAGGTCGCGCGCGGCACATGGACGGCCCTGCTCGATTCCGACGACCTCTGGCGCGAGAACCGGCTGCAGCGGCTCTTGATGCATGCCGATGAGGCGGATTTCATTGCCGACAATCTCATGGGCTTCGATGCCGCGGCGGGCGCGGAAACGGGCGCAGTCTACACAGGTTTATCCGATCGCTTTCTCACCATGACGGACTTCCTGCTGCCTTCGGCGCCCGACCGCCACGACTTCGGCTATCTGCAGCCGCTGGTTCGCACCGACTTCATTCGGCAGCATCACATCGCCTACCGCGAGGACGTGAAGGCTGGCGAGGATCTCCTGTTCAACCTGCAGATCCTTGCTGCGGGAGGGAAGGCCTATTATGTCGACGAAGCCCTCTATATCTACACGACGCCGGTCGGCGCCATCAGCAGAATTGCCTCGCCCCATTCCCGCAGCACGGCCGACACGCGCCCGCTCATTGCTGCGCTCGAAGACGTTCGGAGCGAATTCGGGCCTCGCTTAACCAAGGAGGAACGGGAGGCCTTCGAGCTGCGCCTCGCGGATCTCCGTGCCAAGGCGCCGATCGGACGGTTTCACCGCGCCCGGGCTCAGGGCAAGTATCTCGACATGGTCAAGCTTTTCCTGACCGAGCCGGTGCTTCGCCGCAGGGTCATCGGACGATTACTGCGGAGAGCCGAGGGGGATTCGCCACCGCAAGGCAGGCGGAACGAAGCTATCGGCGGAGCGCCTCGGCCTAGGCGCGATTATGATATGTGAACGTCTGCGGATAGCGGACATGCAACAGGATGACCATGGCCACCTTCATAAGTTCGTCGGCTTTCAGCACCCTTGCCGGCATCGCGTCCCTGACGTTCGGTTTTGCGGGAAGCGTGATCGTCGCGCGACTGCTGGGGCCGCAGGGATCCGGCGAAGTCGCCTTTGCGCTGTTCATCGCCATGACCGGCTCCACGCTGGTCGGTCTCGGCATACCGAACCTGCTGTTGCGCTACATACCGACCTATGACCGGCCAGAACATCCCGGCGGCGGCATGGTGCGGGTGCTTCTGCCGTATTTCCTCTTCCCGACAGTTTCTACCGCAGCCGGACTGGTCGGCTATGCGCTGTGGCTGCAGGTCACCAATCACGCCACGGACCACGCACCGTCCACATGGGCGATGACCAGTCTCGTCCTCCTGTCCTATGCGATCGCCAGCCTTTCGGAGAGTGCGGCCCGCGGCCTAAACCGCTTTGCCGACACAACCAGGCTTACGTTGATCGGCTGTCTCGTCCAGGTTCCCTTGATCGCCGTCGGGGGCTATTTCTTCGGTGTCGCCGGCGCCCTTGTCGGACATGTTGCCCGCCACCTTCCGCAAGCCATTGGACTATGGCGCTATGTCGCCCAGAGGCCCGATCCGGGCATCGTTATTACGCCGAAGATGAAGGCCCTCAGCCGGGACAGCTGGTTCTCCGCGGCCGTCGGAATGTTCATCTGGACACGGATGGAGTTCTTTTTCCTGGGCCTCTATTTCGGTACGAGCGAAATCGGGCACTACGCCGCAGGACTGACACTCGCCGGCCTGGTTGTTCAACTTCCGACCCAGATGCTCGGCGNNCAAAGGCGATTTCGATCAAATCCGACTGACCTATCACCGGATCATGCGGTGGCTGAGCCTGTTCATCTTTCCCATCTGTTTCGGCGGCGCCGCCATCATGGGCGAGTTGTTGCCGTTCCTGTTCGGATCCGAGTTTCGCGAGGCAGTGCCGATGGCGCAGGTGCTTGTGGGGTTCGCCTTCGTCACCGCCTTTTCCACCGTTCCGACGATCATGATCGGCGCC
>DBUL01000184.1:13216-13400 GCA_002307905.1 Rhizobiaceae bacterium UBA1291 | reverse complement strand
CTACCAGGGCCGCATTGAGGGCATGAACCAATGGAAGTCGGCGCATGCGATCAAGACCGACCGCCGCACGCTCACGGAAGCCATGGAAGGCGCCGACGTCGTGCTCGGCCTCTCCCAGAAGGGCGCCTTTTCCACTGACATGATCCGCTCGATGGCGGCGAACCCGATCATCTTCGCCATGGCC
>DBUL01000184.1:12302-13181 GCA_002307905.1 Rhizobiaceae bacterium UBA1291 | reverse complement strand
CTATCCGAACCAGGTCAACAATGTGCTCGGCTTTCCCTATATCTTCCGTGGGGCGCTTGACGTGCGTGCCTCGCAGATCAACGACGCGATGAAGATCGCCGCCGTCCATGCTCTGGCAAGCCTCGCGCGTGAGGATGTGCCTGACGATGTCGCCGCCGCCTATCAGGGCAACCGGCCGCGCTTCGGACCGGAATACATCATTCCCGTGCCCTTCGACCCGCGCCTTATCTCGGCCATTCCGGTGGCGATTGCCAAGGCAGCGATGGAAACGGGTGTCGCTCGCAAGGCAATCGACGATCTTGATGCCTACAGCCGCGAACTTTCCGCCCGTCGCGACCCGATCGCCGCCACCACCCAGAGGCTCTACGAGCGCATCCGGCAGAACCCGCGACGTGTCGTCTTCGCCGAAGGCGAAGAAGAGCAGGTCATGCGGGCAGCGATCTCCTTCGTCAATCAGGGGCTCGGCACCGCCATCCTGCTCGGCCGCGACGCGCCGCTCAAGGAAACCGCCGAACGCGCCGGCATCGACCTCGACCGTCCCGGTATCGAAGTGGTCAATGCGCGCATCTCAAACCGTGTCGAGGCATATACCGAATATCTCTATTCCCGCCTGCAGCGCAAAGGCTACCTCCTGCGCGACTGCCAGCGTCTGATCAACACCGACCGCAACCATTTCGCCGCCTGCATGGTGGCGCTGGGCGATGCCGATGCCATGGTGACGGGCACGACGCGCAACTACTCGACAGCGCTTGAGGACGTGCGCCGCTGCATCGACCCCCAGCCGGGCCATCGGGTGATCGGGGTCTCGCTGGCCCTCACGCGCGGCCGCACGGTTTTGGTCGCCGACACAGCCGTGCACGACATGCCGACGGCGGAAGA
>DBUL01000184.1:0-12297 GCA_002307905.1 Rhizobiaceae bacterium UBA1291 | reverse complement strand
CTCGCCGACATCGCCGAAGAGGCCGCCGGCCTTGCCCGTCGTCTCGGCTACGAGCCGCGCGTAGCGCTTCTCGCCTACTCAACCTTCGGCCATCCGACCGGCGAGCGCTCCGAACGCTTGCGCGAGGCGGTGAAGATTCTCGACAAGCGCCGGGTTGATTTCGAATACGACGGCGAGATGGGAGCGGATGTTGCGCTCAACGCGCATCGCATGGAGCAATATCCGTTCTGCCGTCTGTCTGGCACTGCCAACGTGCTCGTCATGCCGGCGATCCACTCGGCCTCGATCTCGACCAAGATGCTGCAGGAACTCGGCGGCTCGACGGTAATCGGCCCGCTACTCGTCGGGCTGCAGAAATCGGTGCAGATCGCCCAGTACGGCGCCAAGGACACGGACATTGTCAACATGGCGGCAATCGCCGCCTACAACGCCGCTGAGTGAAGCAAAAGAAGACCGCTTTGCCGACACGACAAAGCCCACCGAACTTCAGGTTCGGCGGGCCTTCTTTTGCCCACTGACCGGCGTGAAAATCAGCTGGCGAAACGGCCCGCGTCAGCACCGTAGTGATTGCGATAGCGATCGGAGATGCTGGAAATCGGCAGCACGATCAGTGTGTCGGTGGTGTTGAAGGCGTGATCGACCACCGCCCCCTCGCCGATCATCGCACCGAGACGCAGATACCCTTTGATCAGCGGCGGCATGGCGGCAAGCGCCTTGCGCGGGTTGATTGCCTCGATCGGCATCAGGTCCATTTCGCGATATAGTTCCGGGCGTGCTCGGACCGCCCATTCGTCGCGGGCGACCGCATTGTGATAAAGGAAGGAAAGCGCCAGCGCGTGCTCTTCCGGTCGAATGCCAGGAAAAGATCCGCAACCGAACATGGCATCGACACGATGCATGAGGGCATAGGCCCAGCAGCCCTGCCACAACAGTTCGACGGTGCGCTTGCTGCGGTATTCCGGCAGGACGCAGGAACGACCAAGTTCCATGAATCGCTTTTCCGGATGGCGTGCCATGAGGGCCTCGACATCGAACTCTGTCGCCGAGTAAAAGCCGCCATGGTTTCGCGCCACGTCATGACGTAGCAGCCGGTAGGTGCCGACGATCTGATCCTCCGGATCCCCTTCGACCGAGCGGTCCAGCACCAGGAGATGATCGCAGACCGGATCCCAGGCATCAATGTCACGCTTGCGGCGTGCCGAGTCCGGGGCGATTTGTGCGCCCATTTCCTCAATGAACACGCGGTAGCGAACCGCCTGGGCGGCATCGATCTCGCGCTCGTTGCGGGCGATCCTGGTCTCAAGACTGCCGATGCGTCCGAGCAGGTTTTCCCACGGCCTGGCCGCCGCACCACTGGACTGCGCTGCACCATCAACCAGGGACACTCGATCCAAAAGTTCAATGCTCATAGCGACTCGTCCGATTGCGTTTCAGGGCCATAAACCATGTATCTGCGACAAGACAGTGACAGGCCACATGCCCCGCGCAGCACGCATTCACCCAGTCCGGCCTGTTTGCGGCGCCATGGAATATTGGGCTACTCATCATAGTTTACGCTTTCGAGGCCCTGTGCGCCAGTATCTCATCTATGAAGATAAGTACGGCTCCGACACTGATGAGACTATCGGCAAGGTTGAAGACAGCAAAGGACCAAGTCTGGGTGTAGAAGAGTACGTAGTCGACAACATGACCATAGACGAAGCGGTCGATGATATTGCCGAGCGCGCCAGCGATGATCATGGCGAAACCGAGATGGGCGATATGGTGTCCGGGGCCGGTGCGTCCCCATAACCAAAGGACGAAAGCGACGATCACGATCCTCAGCCCGACGATGAACCAGCCATGGGCATCGGCCAGCATGGAGAAGGCGACGCCGAGATTGTGCGTGCGATAAAGCGCCAGCATGGGCATGACCGGCACGGCCTCGTGCAGCGGAAGGTAGAGTTCGACCGCGAACTTGATCGCCTGGTCCAGCAGCAGCGCCACGACGATGAAGATGGCCGCCGGCAATGGCCGGCTGAAGGGCGCGAGAAATCCGTTCATTTGGCGGCGTCGAGGTTCAGCAGATGCCGGCGTACTTCGAACAGCATGACGCCGGTCGCAACCGCCAGGTTGAGGGAATCGGCACGGCCGACCTGTGGAATACGAGCCAGCGCATCGGCGGCACCCGCCAACTCATCCGGCAGGCCAGACTGCTCGTTGCCCATCATCAGGATCACCGGCTTGCTACGATAATCGATCNNGCCGGCCAGATGGGTCGCGACAAGCCGTGCACCGCTGTCCTTCTTCCAGCGCAGGAAATCGGCGGGCGTCGCCTTGACCAGCGGTACGGCGAAGACCGAGCCCATCGTGGCGCGGACAGTCTCCAGCGAAAAGGGGTCGGTGCAGTCGCCAACCAGGATCACGCCCGAGGCGCCAGCCGCGTCGGCGGTGCGGATGATGGTGCCGAGATTGCCCGGATCGCGAACGCGGTCGAGTGCCACCCAGGTCTCGGCTCCGGCCGGCCGCACGTCCTTGAGCGCCATCCAGCGCTGTTCGAAGACGCCGGCGACCATCTGCGGATTGTCGCGCCGGGTGATTGCCGACATGACCTTCTCGCTGACCTCAAGCACCAGGCCGCCAGAAGCGATCGTGCGGGCGGCGACCTTCTCGACGATGGGCTTGCCCTTGGCCGCCTTGGAATAGACAAGGGTGCGGATCGTCCAGCCGAGTTCGAGCGCATCGATAACCAGCTTCAGGCCTTCCGCCATGAAGTTTCTGGTCTCGTCGCGCGCCTTCTTCAGCGACAGCGCCTTGATGTCCTTGATGATCGGGTTGGCAAGGCTGGTGATTTCCTTCACCTGGCCGACGCGGCGTGGGCCGTCGTTACTGTACTCGTCGCTCATTTCGGCACCCAGCGGCTGAAAAGGGAAGTCGAGAGCGCCCGGCCGGGGGTCTTGCCGTCAAGGCCGGCCTCGCGAATCACCAGTTCGCCCGACTCGACCAGTCCACCCTTGCCACGCATCGTCTCGCGCATCAATTCGTGGATCGAATAGAAGCTGGCGCGGATCGAATAGGCGGTCAGCACCAGGCCGAGCGCCTTGGGCGCCAGGAGTTCGCGGCAGATGTCGAGCATCAGCGGCAGGTGCTCGAACAAGTGCCAGACCTCGCCGTTCGGCCCGCGGCCGAACTTCGGCGGGTCGGTCAAGATGATATCGTAGCGATGGCCGCGGCGTTCCTCGCGCTGGATGAACTTCATTGCGTCGTCGCAGATCCAGCGGATCGGCGCCTTGTCGAGCCGGCTCAACGACTGGTTCTCGCGCGCCCAGCCGATCGCCTTCTTGGAGGCATCGACATGGGTGACCTCGGCACCGGCTGCGGCCGCAACCAGGGAGGCCACGCCAGTATAGCCGAACAGGTTCAGCACTTTCAGCGGCCGACCGGCCGTCTCGATGCGTTCCTTCATCCAGCTCCAATGGGCGATCTGCTCGGGGAACACGCCAACATGGCGGAAGGAGGTAAAGCGACCGAGGAAATCAACGCCGAGCAGCGAGAGAGGCCAGGTCTCGCCCAGCGCCTCGCGGGGAAACCGCCACCGCCCCATGCCGTCCTCGTCCGTATCACCGGTAAAGATCGCGTCGGCCCGCTCCCAGACATGCGCCGGCAGCGCTTTCGGCCACAGGGCCTGGCCCTCGGGCCTGACGACCCGGTAGGGGCCGTACTGCTCGAGCTTTTCGCCAGCGCCGCTGTCGATCAGGTGGAAGTCGCCGGCACCCTGAGATTCGAGGATCAACGGAACGCGCTCGGCCGGGCGTTCTCCTGTCCGCACCATCAGCGTGCGTTGGGGCTCGGCGAGCACCTTCACGGGTTCCGATACGGAAGGGATTTCCGCCGGCCGCGGCGCACGCGTCGCACCTTCGGGACGCCGATCGCCATGCGGCTTGAAGGGCGCTGCCTTCTCCGCCTCGCGCGGGCCGCCCTTCACGGGCCTGTTCGCCTTGCCGACTTTTCCGGTGGATGCCTTCTGCATCGGCCGGCGTTCCTTGTTCTTCACACGCTGATCCTGCTTGTCCTGAAACTGAGCGAAACGCCTTAGCACCGCAGAACAGCAGGGAAAAGCGCTTTCACGTCTCCCCTGTGTCGCCCGGTTCGTGCTGCAGTGTCACTTCGCCGATATCTGCGGCAATCCCTGACTGGCCAGTTGTTCGGCGCGACCCTTTTGACGGTCTGCTTCCGCTTGCCAGCGCACCGCCTGGCGGGTTTCGGCGCGCGCCTTCTTGCGATACTTGCCCTGGGCGAGCCAAGTCGCTGCCGAGCCGAGCAGCAGGCCGAGCATCAGCGCCAGAAACAGGAAGACGAAGAATGGGGCGGTAAGCGACAAGAGCGCGTCGTCCGGTTTGAAGGGATTGAGCGCGAGCGTTACGGCCTGTCGGTTGGCGACCGACAGCACGATCAGCACGATCGCGAGGGGGATGAAGACAACCAGACTGACCACTTTCTTGACCATAGCGCATTACTCCTAGGCGGCTCACCGCCATACACCCCGCCCTGAGGTCGGCGGGTGCCTACAAGTTAAGCCCGGTCAGGGGCTTTTCAATCGGTCCGGGCCAGCAATCGCTTATTCGTCGCCTTCGTCAGCCATGCCGGGATTGAGCCGCTCGCGCAATTCCTTGCCGGTTTTGAAGAACGGGACCCACTTCTCTTCGACGAAGACGGTCTCGCCGGTGCGCGGATTGCGCCCCGACCGCGAGGGACGGTTCTTCACGGAAAATGCGCCGAAGCCTCGCAACTCGACGCGATTGCCCGCCGCTAGCGCGTCGGTGATCTCGTCCAGCACCGCATTGACGATATTTTCCACGTCACGATGGTAGAGATGCGGGTTACGCGCCGCGACAATCTGCACCAGTTCCGACTTGATCACGCGCGCCCCCTGAATGGTTGACTAGAACCTTGATCGCTCCAAACGTGCCAAACCGAAAAAGCACCGTCAAGGAACAACTTAACCGGCCCGAGGCGATCCGCTCGGCCGCCGGTAAAACACCACAATGTCGCGCGATAATCAACCGTCACGCTCGTATGGCGACATCTTGAGCATTCGAGTGAGACATGAAGGAGCCAGCGACGTCACGTCTCCGGTGCTACGGCTCCTGCTTGTATTCGCTGCCGCAATTTCCATATTGGCAAGCGAATGCAATAATGCGAAATGTCAGCCGGATTACTCCCCATGCGTTTCCGGGCGGGCCAACCCGAACAGGCTTCACATATGCTGAATCGCGTAGACCATAGTGCGACGACCGCTGGCGGCCGGCCAGACGGCGATGCCTATCGCCTTGCAGTCAGCCATTCCGCGCGGGTCAAGCGGCTAAAAATCCTGCTTCCTGTTACTGCCCTACTCATCTCGCTGGCGTTCGTCGCCGTTTCGGTGGTCCGGGCTTTTCTGCCGGAAAACCTGCAAATTGCCTCGGCCAAGATCGAGAACGGCAAGGTCGTGATGGAAAAACCGGCGATCGCAGGGCGAAACGAAGACGGCATCAGCTATTCGATGCGCGCCGAACGGGCACTTCAAGACATCAAGAACCCCAATATGATCACCCTTGAAACCATCGCCGCTGCAGTGCCGTTGGATGACAAGATCATCGCCCGGGTAGAGGCGCTCAGCGGCATCTTCGACCGCTCTTCCGATCTCCTCGACATGGACAAGCCCTTCACCATCAAGCTTTCAACCGGCATCGAAGCCCGTTTCCAGTCTGCGCATCTCGATATCAAGGGCGGCAAGATGGAGACGAACGAGCCGGTCTCAATCAAGGCTGATGAAGCGTCCATTGTTGCACAGTCGCTCAAGATAACGGATAAGGGACGCATCATCAGTTTTAAGGGCGCCGTTCGGGTGAACATCGAACCGTCCGCCATCCGCAAAACGGGCAATTGAGAGCCGGGCCAGCCATGATTTTCGAACGCACATCTCTTCTGCCGACGGGCCTGTTGATCGCAACGGGCCTGGCGCTCATGAGCGTCTCCCCGGCTGCATTCGCCCAGGCGACCAACAGCAATCTGAACGGCCTCAAGCTTTCAAACGATCAGCCGATCCAGATCGAGAGCGATGCGCTGGAGATTCGTGAGCAGGAAAAGACCGCGCTGTTCTCCGGCAATGTCAAGGTCGTGCAGGGCACGACCACGCTGCAGTCCGGCAACATGACCGTGCACTACCGCGGCGAAGGCACCAGTGTCACCGGCGGCAATGCCGATATCGAAAAGATCGACGTGACCGACAAGGTTTTCCTGTCTTCGGGAACACAGCAAGCGACGGCGGACAAGGGTACGTTCAATCTCGACTCTCAGATCTTTGTGCTGGAGGGCGATCGGGTCGTGCTCTCGGAAGGCCAGAATGTCTTCGTCGGCTGCAAGCTGACAGTGCAGATGAATTCCGGGGAGGCGAAGCTCGATAGCTGCGGCGGCCGAGTTCAGATCCAGCTCGATCCTAAGTCCCAGAAGAAATAGTAGCAGCATCGGCCCCAACGTGAAGATTCCCGTCGTCTCAGACCTGATCGGCGCAAAGCCGGCGCCGCAGCCTAAGCCCGCGGAAACGCGCCTGGACAAGACGCGCTACGAAGGCACGCTGATCGCTCATGGCCTGACCAAGAGCTATAACGCCCGGCGCGTCGTCAACGGCGTTTCGCTTGTCGTGCGGCGCGGTGAGGCGGTCGGCCTTCTCGGCCCGAACGGTGCCGGCAAGACGACCTGCTTCTACATGATCACCGGCCTCGTTCCGGTCGACGCGGGCACCATCGCGATCAACGGCAATGAAGTCACCGGGATGCCAATGTATCGGCGCGCGCGTCTTGGCGTGGGCTATCTCCCGCAGGAGGCTTCCATCTTCCGTGGGCTGACGGTCGAGGAGAATATCCGGGCGGTTCTCGAACTGCATGAGAACGACCGCCAGAAACGCGATGCCAAGCTCGACGAGCTGCTCAACGAATTCCACATCGAGAAGCTGCGCAAGGCGCCCGCCGTGGCCCTTTCGGGTGGCGAACGCCGCCGCCTCGAAATTGCCCGCGCACTTGCGACCGATCCGACCTTCATGTTGCTCGATGAGCCCTTCGCCGGCGTCGATCCAATATCGGTATCCGACATCCAGAACCTCGTCCGTCACCTGACGGCCCGCGGCATCGGCGTGCTGATCACGGATCACAATGTCCGCGAAACCCTCGGGCTGATCGACCGCGCCTACATCATCCACGCCGGAGAAGTGCTCACCCACGGGCGCGCCAACGACATTGTCAATAATCCGGACGTGCGCCGCCTCTATCTGGGCGACAAATTCAGCCTCTGACCCCCCTACTTAAGAATTGCGCCCGCGCCCGACGGTTCGGCTTGACCAAACCTCGCAAAAAAGCAATTTTTGGGCCAAGTGGATTTCAACGCAATTCCCCGCGACATCACGCAGGGAATTCCGAGGGAATATAGGGGAGTTTCGCGTCCGTCATGGCTTTGTCGGCCAACCTGTTCCTGCGCCAGCATCAGTCCCTGGTCATGACACCGCAACTGATGCAATCCATCCAGTTGCTGCAGATGACCCATCTCGAGCTGATGAGCTTCATCTCGCAGGAGGTGGAGAAGAACCCGTTGCTCGATATGGCCACGGATGAGGGGGAACAAGCGGCTGAGCCGCGGACCAATGGCGGTGACGAGATGTCTTCCGCCACCCAGAACGAAAGCAGCTCCGGTGAGGAAGGCGGCGGGTCGAGCGCCTCCCTTGACAGCGAATGGTACGAGCCTGGCCACGGAAACAGCCTCAACGACCGCCTCGATGCTAATTTCGATGCTGCACTATCCGACGAGGGCACAGCCATACGCGCGGACGCCCCGGAACTGCTTGGCCAATGGAAGTCCATGCCCGGGGGCGGATCGGAATCGGGGGACAGTTACGATCTCGACGATTTCGTCGCGGGCCAGATCAGCATCCGGGACCACCTCAATCAGCAGTTTCCTTTCGCCCTTGCCAAGCCGGGCGATCGCCTGATCGCCGCGGTCCTTACCGATCATCTCGATGAGGCCGGCTACCTGCGCGTCGATCTGCGCGAGATCGCCGCGCGCCTCGGCGAGGCACCCGAGCACGTGTCAGCCGTTCTGGAAACGCTACAGGGCCTTGATCCGCCCGGCATATTTGCCCGTTCCTTGAGCGAGTGCCTTTCAATCCAGCTGAGCCAGCGCAATCGGCTCGATCCAGCCATGCAGGCGCTGGTCGATAACCTCGAACTGCTCGCCAAACGCGATTTCTGCAGTCTCAAGAAGCTTTGTGGGGTCGATGAGGAAGATCTCATCGACATGCTGTCCGAGATCCGCAAGCTCAACCCGAAGCCGGGCAGCGGATTTGAAAATACCATCCTCGAATCCGTCATTCCGGACATCGATGTGCGCCCCGCACCGGACGGCAGCTGGCGTGTCGAACTCAATTCCGACGCCCTGCCCCGCATTCTGATCAACCAGAACTACGTGACAGCCGTCGGCAAGGGCAGCAAGGCCTCCGACAAGGACCAGGCTTTCCTGTCGGAATGCCTGCAGAATGCCAACTGGCTGACGCGTAGCCTCGACCAGCGCGCCCGCACGATCGTCAAGGTGGCGAGCGAGATCGTCCGGCAACAGGACGCCTTCCTCCGGTACGGTGTCGACCACTTGCGGCCGCTCAACCTCAAGACAGTGGCCGATGCGATCAAAATGCATGAATCCACGGTCAGCCGGGTGACGTCGAACAAATACATGCTGACCCCGCGCGGGCTGTTCGAGCTCAAGTATTTCTTCAGCGTCTCGATCAATTCGGCTGAAGGCGGCGACAATCACTCGGCCGAGGCGGTGCGGCACCGGATCCGCACCATGATCGCCCAGGAAAGTGCGGATGCCGTATTGTCGGACGACGACATCGTGCACACGCTGAAATCGACCGGCGTGGATCTGGCGCGCCGGACCGTGGCAAAATACCGCGAAGCGATGAATATACCATCATCGGTACACCGTCGCCGCGAGAAGCGGGCGATGGCCAAAGTTGCGGCAATTTAGGATTGTGCAAACGCCGCCCAGGTTGAGGAAAGGTTAAGAAGGCGTTGACTTTTGGAAATGGCAAGGCTAGAAGCCCGCCCCGATCGATACCGGTACACAGACGTTCCAACTTATCCCCAGCCAACGCCCGGCACACAGAACACGAACCCGACATTAGCGCTTGAAAAGCTTGGATGCGGAAAGGGCTTGGCGTAAACTGATCAACGCCAACCAATGATAAGAAGGGAAACGCCATGAGTGTTCGTGTATCCGGCAAACATATGGAAATCGGCGATGCCTTCCGACAGAAAATCGGGACGCGGGTCGAAGAGGCCGTCACGAAATACTTCGACGGAGGGTATTCGGGCCAGATCACGGTGACCAAGTCGGCCGCTGGTGCAGCGCAGTTCGTCGCGGATTGCCTGTTGCACATCGACGCCGGTGCCAATCTGCAGGCCACCGGCTCGGCCAATGATCCGCAGATCGCCTTTGACATTGCCGCGGACCGTATCGAAAAGCGGCTGCNNACAAGCGGAAGCTCAAAGATCACCATGCTACCAGTCAGGCGAACTCGTCTGTCGAGATCGCCTATACGGTCATGGATGCGGTACCGGACGAGCATGAGGAAGTGCCTGAGGACTACGCGCCGACGATCGTGGCGGAGAGCACCAAACAGCTACGCACCATGTCGGTCGCAAATGCCGTCATGGCACTCGACATGACGGATGAGCCAATCCTCTTGTTCCGCACTCCGGGCAAGCAGGAAGTGAATATCGTATACCGCCGCAACGACGGCAATATCGGATGGATTGATCCCGCCAACATCAGGGGCTGATCAGCCCAAAGGCAAGCGGCGGATCGCCGCCGCTTGTTTCATTCTTGTCTCGGCGGCATGAAGGATTTAGAAATGGCGTTGGCAGATTTGCTGCAACAAGATGCGGTCGTTCCCGCCCTTCGGATAAATTCCAAGAAACAATTGCTGCAGGAACTGGCGGCCAGAGCTTCTAAACTGACAGGCATTCCCGAGAGGGAAATCTTCGACGTGATCCTGCAGCGCGAGCGGCTCGGCTCCACCGGCGTCGGCAACGGTATCGCCATTCCGCATGGTAAGCTGAATAGCATCCATGCCATCACTGGCATTTTCGCACGTCTCGAAACACCCGTCGATTTCGAAGCGCTGGACGNNTCAGCCGGTCGATCTCGTCTTCCTGCTGCTTGCGCCGGAAGGTGCTGGCGCCGACCATCTCAAGGCACTGTCGCGCATCGCGCGCGTCCTGCGCGACCAGGATCTTGTGGCCAAGCTTCGGGCAACCGATTCCGCGTCGGCCATCTTTGCCTTCCTCAACGAGGAACAGGCGTCGAACGCTGCCTGACGGTGTCAGGCATGGCCCCAAGAAAAAAAGCGCCCGTCGGGCGCTTTTTTTCATTCAATCGTCGAGAGTGGCGACTCAGGCGTTCTTGCCATCCACAGCATCTCCGTTGCCCTCGGCCTTCGGGCCACCCTTGGCGACGCCGACCATGGCCGGACGCAGCACCCGGTCGCCGATCGCGTAGCCGGCCTGAACCACCTGCACAACGGTGTTGTTCGGCACATTCGGATTGGGAACCTCGAACATGGCCTGATGGAAGTGCGGATCGAACTTCTGGCCTTCCGCATCGATCTTGCGAACGCCGTGGCGCTCAAGCGTCGTGAGCATGCCGCGCTCGGTCATCTCCACACCTTCGACCAGAGCCGAAAGACCGGCGTCGGCGGCGGCACGGGCTTCATCCGGCAGCGCTTCGAGCGCGCGGCGCAGATTGTCGGAGACCGCCAGCATGTCGCGGGCAAAGGCGGTGACGGCATAGGTCTTGGCGTCTTTCAGTTCGCGCTCGGTGCGGCGGCGAAGATTGTCCATGTCCGCGGCGAGCCGCAGGAAGCGATCGCGCAGTTCGGCGTTCTCCGCCTTCAGCATCTCCAACGGGTCGACCGATTCATCGCCGGCCATGTTGTTGGCCGCGTCCTGCGCCATGTCTGCTGCGGCCGTTTCGCCAGCCATTGCGTCAGGTCCGTTGTTGTTGGCTTCGTCGGTCATGACGTCCTCCGAGTGACAGTTTCTGGAATTCGTGCCCGATATCAGGGTTTAAGGTGGAAAAATCAAGGCTTGGGCGAAAGAAGTCTGGCGTCCGGCGGGCTATAGCCCCGTCCGTGACAAACGGGCCATCAGTTGGGCCGTATAGTCGACCATCGGCACGATGCGGGAATAGTTGAGCCTTGTCGGGCCGATAACGCCGACCGCGCCGACGATCTTGTCTTCGCCGTCACGATAGGGTGCGACAATCAGCGATGAACCGGACAGCGAAAACAGCTTGTTTTCCGAGCCGATGAAGATCCTGACGCCCGGACCGCTTTCGGCAAGATTGAGGATCTCGATCAGGCTTTCCTTGCGTTCGAGGTCGTCGAACAAAAGCCGCAGCCGGTCGACATCTTCGGAACCCGCCAGGCCTTCCAGCAGATTGGCGCGGCCGCGAACGATGAGCCGGGTCGGCTTTTCCTCGTCGCTGCCTCCCGACCAGACGGCCAGGCCCCGCTCGACCAGATCCTGCGACAGCGTGTCGAGCTCACCGGCCACCTGTTGCTTCAGCCTGACGAGCTGAGTGCGCAATTCGGGAAGCGTCTGCCCCGCCAGATTGGCGTTGAGGAAATTCGCCGCCTCGGTCAATTGCGAGGCCGTAATCCCGACCGGCAGGTCGATGATACGGTTCTCGATCTGATTGTGCTCGCCCACCAGCACCGCGAGCGCCTTGGTCGGCTCGAGCCGGATGAATTCGACATGCTTGAGGATGGGGTCGTTCTTGGCCGAAATGACCAAACCGGCACCGCGCGACAGACCGGACAACATGCGGCTTGCCTCGGTCAGCAGGCTTTCCATCGGCTGGGCCGGACCCGGCGGGCGGATCTGTCGCTCGATGCTGCCGCGCTCTTCGGCGCTCAGATCGCCGACCTGCATGAAGGCGTCGACAAAGAAGCGCAAGCCCTGTTGCGTCGGCAGGCGACCGGCGCTGATGTGCGGCGCATAGATCAGGCCCAGATCCTCGAGATCGGCCATCACATTGCGCACCGATGCCGGCGATAGCGACGTGGAAAGAAGCCGGGACAGGTTGCGTGAGCCGAGCGGATCGCCGGACTCGAGATAGGTCTCGACAATGCGACGAAAGACCTCCCGGGAACGATCATCCAGGGAAGCAGCCACGTCCTTGGACATAGACGTCGGCGATTTCATTCGTCGCACGGGGATGGTTTGCCTG
>DBUL01000230.1 GCA_002307905.1 Rhizobiaceae bacterium UBA1291 | reverse complement strand
CGATCGGCCAGGGCGGCGCGGGCGGCAGCCTGCGCCATCGCCTGGCCCGCGGCCCCGGATTGAGAAGGGATGACTGTCTCGAGCGGCATATGATTACTCCCGATGAATAGGAATTAATTCATACACCCTATTTGGAGAGCGGGGATGTTGGAAGGGGCGTTTTTTGTCAGATTGTCGGTATTCTTTTGTCTTTTTGGCTCCGCCCCAACATTCTGATGGGATTTTTTTCCTCACACCCCACAACAAAAAACCGGACCGCGAGGCCCGGTTTCGTCTTCATGTCTGTATTCGCGCGTCGATGCCGCGCGTCAGGGCCTGATCACTTGGCGCGCTTGCGACGCTGGNNATTCTTCCGGGCCGAGACTGTGGTGCGTCATCAGGTGGCGCTTCAGCGACTTGAAGGAGCCGCCGCATTCCAGGCAGATGATCTGGTCGTCCTGGACGGACTTGCGCACGGCAATGGCCGGCTTCTGCTTTTCGACCACGGAGACGACCGGAACCGGCAACGACGTATTGCTCAAGGCCGAATGAACATCGGAGATGAGGTTGGCGAGGTCCCCGACGGGCACCACATGATGGCTCACATAGGCTGCGACGATGTCTGCGGTCAGTTCCACCAGCAGATCATGGCCCGCGCCATGGGCGTTTTCTGTCATATCTAGACTCCTGTTCAACTGTGCTTGCCAGGCGCCGGCTGAACGGCCGACACCACTCGTTGAAGCCAGGGAACAAAGGCCACAAGCGCAAGCCTTGTCGTCGCCGACGTGGAATCCACCCCTAGATCCCGGAATAGCGCTTTGGAATTTGTTCCGACAGATCCTGTATTCTTGCCTTCGCTGGACTTAACTTCCGGAAGATCAAGCAGTTGCGAATACAACTTGTGTTCGGGAAGCGGCGCACGCGAGAACCAAGTCTTCAGGATCAGTGCTCTAGCTACTCGATAGCACCAAACTGTCAAAATTCCACATAATATTTTTCCCCAAATATGGGGAGGTGATTGGGATTTTGCTAAGCCGCATTAGGGAGTTGACTTGCCGAATTTGCGAAACGCAATGAAATGCGCGCAAAATGAGGCAAAAGAGCAGGACATTACTTGCCTTTGGCGGCAGAGCTCTTCTGGCCGTCCCTGCCCTTCATCTCATCGCAAATGGAGACCGGCGCAAGCCGATAGCCCACCTCATGCGCCGCCTTGGCGAGCAGATGCGAGGCGACTGGCGCGGTCAACACCAGGAAGAAAAAGCCCNNCGCCAGATCGCCCGAATGCAGGCCGACCACGAGCAGGAGCAGGGCCGAACCGACCGTACCGGCCTTGGAGGCGGCGTGCACACGGGAATACAGGTCGGGCAGACGATTGATGCCGATCGCAGCGACCAGCGCAAAGAGCGCGCCGATGATGATCAGGAGCGCGGTGAACAGGGCTATGGCGTAAGCGATCATTTGTTTCCCTCTCCCTTGGCCGAACCACCGGGCTTCTTGCCGCCACGCGGCTTCGCATTGACCGGAACCGCATCCACGGCGGCCGGCCTCAACGACTTGCCGCCCTTGCCCTTCGCCTTTTGCCCGCCCACGGCCGGACCGCCCTCTGGAGGCTGTTCGCCAACCATGCCGCGCGCCAGGATGAAGCGGGCAAAGCCCACAGTCGCCAGGAAGCCGACCAGGCCGAGCGAAATGGCGATGTCGATATAGAGCGTGTAGCCCGTGCGGATCGCGATCACGGCGATGAAGCCGATGGCGATGCCGACCAGCATGTCGAGCGCGATCACGCGGTCCGGCAGGGTCGGCCCCTTGATCACGCGATAGACGGTGAGGAAGAAGGCCACGCCGAGAACGGCGACGGCGAAATTGGAGGTCAGTTGGATGATATCTTCAGGCGAGATCATGGAAGGCCTCCCGGATCTTGCGCTCGAATCCTTCGGCGATATCGCGGCGCGTGGCGTCGGGATCGGAGCAGTCGAGCGCGTGGACGTAGAGCGTGCTCTTGTCATCGGAGACGTCGACCGACAGCGTGCCTGGGGTGAGCGTAATGAGGTTCGCCAGCAGCATGATTTCGAAATCACGGGTGACGGTCAGCGGATAGGCGAAGATGCCGGGCTTGATGTCGAGCCTCGGGCTGACGACCAGGATGGCGACCTTCCACGCCGCTTTTGCCAGTTCGACCAGAAACAGCCCAATCAATGAGGCGACCCTTATCGAGCGGGTGACGTAGCCGGTGCCATTGATCTGGTCGCGGATCAAGCCGAGCGCCAGGGTTGAAAGCAGGAAGCCGAAGACCAGGTTGTGCAGCGTGGCGCTGCCGGTAACGGCCGCCCAGACCACGGCCATCAGCAGGTTAATGGCATAGATGATCATGGCTGACCTCCCGACGGAAAGACGGACTCGAGATAGGCGGCGGGATTGGCAAGCCCGCTCGCCGCCTGCTGGCTCAGATCGATCAGCGGCTCGGGAAAGAGGCCGAACCAGACGACCAGAGCCGAAAGGGCAAGGATCGGCAGCATGGCGGAGGACGTCGCACTCGGGACGTGGGCCGGCACGGCCGCGTCAGCGGGCTCGCCCGAAGCCACGACGAGTGCGGGGCGCCAATAGGCCAGCAGGAAGACGCGACCGAAGGCAATGGTGGTGATGAAGCCGGACAGCAGGATCGCCCCCGCCAGCCACCAGGCGCCGATGTCGAGCGTGGCCTTGACCAGCATGGCTTTCGGCCAGAAGCCGGAGAACGGCGGTAGTCCGGCGCCGGCAAAGAACAGCGCCAGCGACAGGCCGGCGAAAGCCGGTGCCGCCGCCCAGAGGCCGGACAGCCTGTCGAGCCGGTAGGAGCCGCCGCGGCGCGCCGCCTCCCCCGCCAGAAGGTAGAGCGCGGTCATCAGCACGATCGAATGCAGCGCATAGAAGATTGCTGCGGACAGGCCCGCCGTTCCGGCGATCGCCGCACCGGCCAGCATGTAACCGCTGCCGGAGACCACGACGAAGCCGAGGAAACGGCANNCCATGGTGAGTGCCCCGGCTATGGCGATGACGAGGCTGAGCGCCTCCCGCTCAACGGGCAGCAGCATGACCATGACGCGCAGCAGCGCATAGACGCCGACCTTGGTCAGGAGCCCGGCGAACAGCGCGGAAACGACGATGCGCGGCGTGTGATAGGAGGCCGGCAGCCAGAAGTTGAGCGGAAAGGCCGCAGCCTTCATGCCGAAGGCGAAGACGAAAAGCCCGCCAAGCGTCATCAGCGGCGCGGTCTCGCGCAGCGACCCCGCCTTCCTTGCGATGTCGGCCATGTTGAGCGTGCCGAAGATCGCATAGAGATAGCCGACGGCGATCAGGAACAGCGTGGTGGCAATCAGGTTCAGGACCGCATACTTCAGCGCGCCATCTATCTGTTCGCGCTCGGATCCGAGGATCAACAGACCGAAGGACGAGATCAGCAGGACCTCGAACCAGACATAGAGGTTGAAGACGTCGCCGGTGAGGAAGGCGCCCGAGACGCCCGCCATCAGCACCATGAGGAAGGGATAGAAGCCGTAGCGCCGGCCGCTCGTGTTGATGTCGCCGAGCGCGTAGACACTGCCGGCGAGCGCCACCAGCGCCGCCGTGAGAGCGAGCAGTGCGCCAACGATGTCGACGGTAAAGGCAATGCCGAAGGGCGGCAGCCAGCGGCCCATCGTCATCGTTACGGGACCATGCGTCACCACATGCGCAAGCAGCAGAATGTCGACGAGCACCATCAGGGCGAGGCCCGGAATGGCGATCCATGGATGGAGCCGCGTTGACTGTCGAATCATCATCAGCACGGCGCCGAAGCCGAGGCCGATCGCGACCGGCATGATGGGCAGCCAATCGGCACCGGTGGTCGGCGCCATGACCATGGCAAGCGAGAGGTCTACGGGAGTAGCGGCCATTAACGGGATACCCCCTCTGGCTGGCCAGCAGCGGAGCGACGAAGCACTTCAGTAACAACCATCATCATGCACTCAATATCCCATCGGCGGCAGCGGCTCGCCCTTCGGTTCGGCCACGCGCATTTCGTCGGTGTCGTCGGTTCCAAGGTCCTGGTAGGAGCGATAGGTCAGAACCAGGAGGAAGCAGAAGAAGGAAAAGGAAATGACGATCGCGGTGAGGATCAGGGCCTGGGGCAGCGGATTGGCGGATCCGGCCGCCAGGACGTCGGCGTCGAGGCCGATGATCGGCGGCGCTTCGCGGGTCAGCCGGCCGGCGGTAAACAGCAGCAGATTGACCGAATTGCCGAGAATCGCGACGCCGAGCATGACGCGAACGATATGCTTGGACATCATCAGATAGAGGGCGGCGGCGAAGAAGATGCCGACGAGGCCGGAAAACAGGACTTCCATCAGTCGATTTCCCTTTCTTCGAGCGCGAGCGCGATCGAGGTGATGGCGCCGACCACGACCAGGTAGACGCCGACGTCGAAGGACATGACCGTGGAGAGCGGGACCTCGACGCCGAGCAGTTGCGGGTAGATCCACAGTCCGGTCATGAACGGCACGCCAAGGAGTGCTGAGAGAAGTCCGGACAGGGTCGCCAGCAGAAGGCCGGCGCCAGCAACCGAAAGCGGGTGGAACCACAAGGCCCGGCGCACCGCCGAAACACCGAAGGCGATGCCGTAGATGGCGAAGGCGGAGGCCGCGATCAGCCCGCCGATGAAGCCGCCGCCCGGCTCGTTATGGCCGCGCAGCAGGACGAAAATCGAAAACAGCAGCATGAGCGCGGTCAGGAAGGGGGCGACTGTGCGGAAGATCAGCGTGTTCATCTGCGCAGTTCCTTCTCGGCTTTCTTGGTCTCAGGCTTGGCACCGCTCGTCTGGGCGGGTGCGACCCGCGGCACGCGGATGCGGATCAGCGCCAGAATTGCCAGGCCGGTGATCATCACCACCGCGATCTCGCCCAAGGTGTCCGTGCCACGGAAGTCGACGATGATGACGTTCACCACGTTGGCGCCGTGGGCGATGGCCTTGGAGTAGGTGTTGAAGAAATCCGAGAGCGCCGTGTCGAAGGTTGCCTGGGTCGATTTCAACAGCATGAGGGCAAGACCCAGGCCGGCGGCAATGGCAATCGCGCCGTCCCCCAGAACCTGAGCCCAGGTGCGATGATCGGAAGGCGAAAGACGCAAGCGGGTCATGACCAACGCCAGGATGACGACCGAGAGCGTTTCGACCATGAACTGGGTAAACGACAGGTCCGGGGCGCCGAACAGGAGGAAGAGCACGGCGACGGCAAAGCCCTGGATGCCCAGCGAGACGATTGCCGTCAGCCGGTCCTTGGCCGTGAGAACGGCAAAAAGACCGATGATGGCGATGGCAAAGAAGGCAAGTTCGTAGAACCGCACGTCTTCGGGCCAGGTCGGCATGGCCGGCAGCTCGCCATGGACGAAGGGCGGAACGAGCAGCACGATGGCCAGAAGCAGGAAGGTCACCGTGATATAGACCTCGAGCCGGCCGTTCTGCACGATTTGCGTCACTCGGAAGGAGATCCGCACCAGGCCGGCGACGAAGTGGTCGAAGCCGCGATCCGGTCCGGGGCCAAGCGCGTCGAGCAGCCGCGAGACCCCAGCGCGGGCGCGTGTCAGGCCGAGATAGATCAGGATGCCGAGCACCACGGTCAGGATCGACAGGGCAAGCGGCAGGCCGATATGCGGCGCGAGGCTGATCGTCACGGTCTCGACCTGTCCGGCAACCGCGCTTGCCATCGGCGACGAGACATAGGCGTGGGCCAGCGGCGAGAAGAGAGCGGCAAAAAGCCCGATGAGCGACAGGGTCAGCGGTCCGAGCCAGAGCAGCACCGGGCCCTCATGGGCATGCTTCGGCGTGTCGACCTTCGCGCCGAGGAAGGGTTTCAGGGCGACGGCAAAGGCGATGACGAACATCAGCGCATTGCCGGCAATGGCAACCACGGTGAAGACGATCGAGCGCGCATCCGGTCCGGCAAGTGCTGCGTAGATCTCCTCCTTGGCGAGGAAGCCGAAGAAGGGCGGCAGGCCGGCCATGGAGATCGCCGCGAAGAGCGCGGCGAAGAAGGCGATCGGCATGGCGGCGCGCAAGCCGCCGAGCTTCGTCACGTCGCGGGTTCCTGCCTCATGGTCGATGATGCCGGCGACCATGAACAGCGCGCCCTTGAACAGCGAATGGGCGACCAGATAAAGGACCGCCGCCTCGATCGCGTAAGGCGAGCCGAAGCCGGTCAGCATGACCAGAAGCCCGAGCGAGGCGACCGTCGTATAGGCCAGCATAAGCTTGAGGTCGGTCTGGCGGATGGCGAGAACGGCGCCGACCATAAGCGTGATGCCGCCGAAGAAGGGCAAGAGGATTTCCCAGGCGGGCGTGTCTCCCATCACCGGATTGAGCCGCATCAAGAGATAGACGCCGGCCTTCACCATGGTGGCCGAGTGCAGATAGGCCGAGACCGGGGTCGGCGCTTCCATGGCGTTGGGCAGCCAGAAGTGGAAGGGGAACTGCGCCGATTTGGTAAAGGCGCCGCCCAGCACCAGGAAGAGCGCAGCCGCATAGAACGGGCTTTCGCGCAACAGGTCGCCGGAATGCAGCAACAGCGACAATTGGGTCACGCCGGTGATGTTCCAGATGAAGATCAGGCCGGCGAGCAGCAGGAGCCCGCCTCCCCCGGTTACGACCAGGGCCTGAAGGGCCGCGCGGCGCGAAGCCTCGCGCTTGTGGTCGAAGCCGATCAACAGGAAGGAGGTGATCGAGGTCAGTTCCCAGAAGA
This sequence comes from Rhizobiaceae bacterium UBA1291, assembly GCA_002307905.1. GTDB lineage: Bacteria > Pseudomonadota > Alphaproteobacteria > Rhizobiales > Rhizobiaceae > Allorhizobium. The sequence goes on along the minus strand of DBUL01000230.1, from coordinate 6,613 downwards.
CGAAGAGCATCAGGAAACTGTCGGACACCACGACGCCGAGCATGGAGCCCATGAACAACAGCATGAAGGAGAAGAATCGGCCCTGCTGCGCATGGCCTTTCATGTAGCCGCCAGCATAAAGCACGATCAGCGCGCCGATGCCGGTGATCAGGAGCGCGAAGGTGAGCGACAGGCCGTCGAGGAACCAGGAGAAGGACAGATTGAGGCTCGGCACCCAGGCATAACCGCCAGTCACGACCTCGCCAGCAGAGATCGCGGGCAGGAAGCCGGCGAAATGGGCAAAGGCGAACGCCGGGATCAGCGCGAGGACCCAGGCGGCATTGGCGCCGAGACGGGCGGTGAGATAAGGGGCAGCAAGCGCGCCGGCAAAGGGCAGGAGCATGGCCATCAATGTCACAGCGGCGATGTCTTCAAACATTCCGTATCCTTGTGAGCGCAGTTCGCGCCGCCCCGGCAATGGGGCGGAAATCAGGCATGGTGTTAGGACAAAGCTCGGCCCGTCTCAAGGAAAAATCGAAAAAAGCCTGTTCACATCGACGTTTGTCAACGCCTGGGGGTTTTTCGACGGACCATGCCCCCCTTAACGGTGGCCCTTCCCGGCGACGGAAATCGCCCTGCCGTCGCGTGGCAAATTGAAAGCCGGGAATTGATGCGGCAATCGGCGCAAGCCTGTTTCACCGCATCGAGAAGAGCTCCTGATTGAAGTGCTTCTTGACATCGAGACCTTCGCCCGCGAAATCGCGCTTGAGCGCGTCGGCAAAACCCGTGGGACCGCAGAACCAGAAGCTTGCCTCTCGCCATTCGGGCACCTCGGCACGGATGCGCTTGCCGGTGAGCAGGCCATCGCGGGCATCAACGAGGATGTGCAGGCGCACGTTGGCGGCCGCGGCATCGGCGCTCAGCCGCGCAAACGCGTCCTCGTCGAGTTCCGCGGAGGAATGGAAGAGGTCGATCGCCTGCTGGCCGCGCCGATCAGGCACCACCTCCGCAAGGTATTTCATCCGGGCGATGAAGGGGGTGATGCCGATGCCTCCACCGATCCAGATCTGGCGCGGACAATCGTCGTCGAAGGTGAAGCGGCCATAAGGCCCCTCGACCTTGACCTGCTGGCCGACGCTGAGCGTGTCGGGGAGACGGCTCGTATAGTCCCCCAGCGCCTTGGTGATGAAGGTGACATGGCTGTCGGCGGGGCTCCAAGCGGAGGCGATGGTGAACGGGTGCGCGCCCTCGCCCTTGTCGGAGGTGACGAAAGCGAACTGACCGGGCAGGTGGCCTTGCCAACCGGGCTCCATTTTCATGTCGATCTCGAGCGCCCGGACGCCGGGATATTTCGTGAGCGAGATGACGTTGCCCATGGCCTGCCGGCTGATGCCCACACGTCGCAAGAGGACGATGACCGCAGCGACCGTGCCGGAAATGAGGAGCACGGCCAGCACGATGCCGACCGGCTGGGTCCAGTAGCTGAACTGCGCCAGCACTACGGCATGGAAGACCAGCACAAGATAGGTGACGGCCAGAATCCGGTGGGTCTTGAAGAACCACCAGTAGGAAAAGCGCGGGATGAGCGCCAGGACGATCAGCACGATGGAGATATAGAACGCCCATTCGCCCAGACCCTCGGCGGGATCGCGCAGGCCGATCAGGAATTGCTGGACGGGATTTTCGATTTCCGGCCTCGCTCCGCGCTCGGGCCGCGCGATGAGGCCGAGGTCAATCGCCCATCGCGGCGCCTCGAACCAGAGCCAATGAGCAACCGAGAGCACCAGCGCTGAAATTCCAAGCCATTTGTGCAGGCGGTACATCTTGTCGAGGCCGCCCAGCCAGGTTTCCGGCCAGCCGGGCCTCAACGCCAGAACCATCGCGATGCTCATGGCGCCGATGGCCAGCACGCCGCTGTACTGGATCATGGCGGCGCGCAGGGCGAAGACATTTTCCGACTGGAACACGCCCGGCTCGGCGGCCAGCCAGAGCAGGCTCAACAGGACCAATGCGCCCCACAAGGCAAGCTTGATATTCCGCATGGCACGTTTCCCCTTTTGACGAGAGGTCGGCTTCCAAGGACAAAAACAACTGCCCTCGTCTTTTCCGACCCCTTCGCTGACGACGGATGAGTCCGCACAGAATTCCTTATACAGACAAACCATCTCCGCGACGAGGGACGGCGCACGGCGTAATTGCCGCGGAGCGATTGCGACCCTATCTATGAACGCAAGACAAGGGAGCTTCACCAATGAGCGAAATGACAAAGCCGAAGATCGAGAAGACCGATGCCGAATGGCGTGAGCAGTTGACGCCGGAGCAATACCGCATCCTGCGCGAGCACGGCACCGAGCGGCCGTTTACCGGCCCCTATTGGGACAATTTCGAGAAGGGCCTCTACCGCTGCGCCGCCTGCGAAACGCCGCTGTTCTATTCCGACACCAAGTTCGATGCGGGCTGCGGTTGGCCGAGCTATTTCGAGCCGGTGACGCCGGGTGCCGTGACCGAGCATCGCGACGCCTCGCTCGGCATGGTCAGGACCGAAATCCGCTGCGCCAATTGCGGCGGCCATCTCGGCCACGTCTTTCCCGACGGACCCAAGCCGACCGGCCTGCGCTATTGCATCAACGGTCATTCGATGGTGTTTGAGACGGTGGAGTGAGGGCTGGCCCTCGCGGAAGAGCGACTGCGAGGTCTTGCCGGGACACCGCCCTCTGCCTGCCGGGCAGAGGGGTGGTTGCCGAAACGAGCGGTCCGACAACACTATCAATGCCGTTGACCGGCATGCGACACCGGCGACCTTTGCCGTCCATCAGCACTTTCTCAATCTCCTTGCGGCTAAAGTCCGGACAAACACAATCAGGAGACATCCATGAACACTGTCGTTGATTTCAAAAGGCCGCAGAAGCCGCCGGAGCCGAAAAAGCCCAATCCGGGACAGAAGACGCTCCTGGTCGTGCTCGGGGTGATCGCCGCGTTTGGCGTCGCCTGGGCCTATTTCCAGTTCATCGGCAACTGAGGCCGGAGGCCTTGGCAAAGCGCGGCAATGGCGCAGGCCGTGTGCTGAGCTAGACTGCCCATCCATCGTCGGGAGAGATCGTCTTGCCCTTCAGTCGCGCAGACTTCTTCGCCGTCTTCGTGCGATACAACGAGGCTCTCTGGCCGACGCAGGTCCTCGCCTATGCAGCCGCGTTCCTATGTCTATTGCTCCTCCTGCGACGCGGCCGGTTTACCGATCCGGGCATACTTGGCGTGCTTGCAGCAATGTGGGCGGTCAATGGCATCGCCTATCACGGGCTGTTCTTCTCAGTGATCAACCCCGCAGCCTTGCTGTTCGCCGCAGTCTTCGTGGCGGAGGCTGTTTTCTTCGCGGTTTTCGCGGTGCGGGGAGCGGAGGTCAATTTCGCGATGCGGAAAGACGGCCGTACCGCCGCAGGCCTGCTGCTCATCGTCTTTGCGATCCTCGCATATCCGCTCTGGGGAATGGCTGCTGGGCACATCTATCCGGCGATGCCGATGCTCGGCATTGCGCCCTGCCCGACGACGATCTTCACCATCGGCATTCTGCTGCTCGGGCGCTGGTCGGCGGTGCGCTGGTTGCTGGTCATCCCGCTCGCCTGGTCAGCGATCGGCGGGACCGCCGCCTTCATGCTCGGTGTGCCGCAGGATTACGGGCTTTTCGCCGCGGGGGCAGTCGCCCTCGTCTTTGCCCTTGGGCGCATGTGCAATCTGCCTTTTGCCCGGCATGGGGAAGAGCCAGGGACCTGATCCCTCGCTCCTGCTCCACATCACTGGTGGCCATGGAGTTGATGCAGGTCGCAATAGTGCGGATACCTGTGGCGCAGGGGTGTTTGGCCGCGCCCGTGGGGATGCGGCTGCCAAGCCTGGGGACAATTTGCGGCTACCGCCATGCACAGCTGCCTGGCACATCCTTTCGCCGTCAGGCCGCGACGGGCCTCCCCCCTCAAACGTCTTTGCATTGTGAGCGAAGTCGTTGCGGCAACTGTACAAACATCTTTTGTCCCTGTACTTAATAGAGTTGGAGGCAAATCTATTCCTCCAGGCCGTGCCATCATCGATCCAAGCCTTGGCCTGACGTGCAAATGTACAGGCCATCGTGAACAGCAACGGAGATCAACTGCATGTCGCTCGGAACAATTCTCATCATCATCCTCATCATTGCCCTGCTGGGTGGCTTTAGCGGTCGCTTCGGCGGCTATGGCTATGGCTTCGGTCATGGCGGCGTCGGCGTGCTCGGCGTCGTGCTCATCATTCTTCTGATCCTGGTGCTTACCGGCCGGCTCTGATTCCAACCCAGTCCTGCGCTCGAACAGGTCACCGCGAGGCGCGGCACGGTTCGGGCGCAGGAGTCATTCCCCTGCTTGATGGGGGCGGGGAGTATCGTGACCATATTTTCGGTTCGCCACATCACGGACTATCGGTACAAGCGACCCGTGAAGCTCGGCGAGCACCGGCTGATGTTCCGGCCGCGCGACAGTTTCGACCAGACGCTACTGAACGTCAGCCTCGTTGTCGAACCAGCCTACGAGCAGATCCGCTGGATCCACGATCCCTTTGGCAATTGCGTCGCGCTCGTCAGCTTTTCCCAGGAAGCCCGCAGCCTGCGGTTCGAGAGCAACATCCGGCTCGACCACACGCCACATGCTGCGCTCGACTTTCCGATTGATCAGGCCGCGATCGACTATCCGTTTGCCTATGACGCCGAGGAATTGCCGGATCTCGCGCCGACCATGGCCCGACATTTCGCCGACCCGGCCGATCTGTTGGGCGCCTTTGCCCGCCAATTCGTGCACAGCCGCCAGCCGACCCGCACCAGCAGTTTGCTGATGGGGCTGTGCTACATGATCCACGACAGTTTCGCCTATGTGCGCCGCTCCGAGCATGGGGTGCAGGCACCCTTGGAGACGCTTGAGCTCAAGACCGGAACATGCCGGGATTTCGCACTTCTGATGATGGAGGCCGCCCGTGCGCTGGGTTTGGCCGCCCGCTTCGTTACCGGCTATATCTACGTTCCGAGCCGCGACGGGTCGACAACGCTCGGCGGGGGGTCGACCCATGCCTGGTGCCAGATCTATATTCCCGGCGCCGGCTGGGTGGAGTTCGATCCGACCAACGGCATTGTCGGCAATCGCGACCTGATCCGGGTGGGCGTGGCGCGCGATCCGCGCCAGGCTGTTCCGCTATCGGGCAGCTATGACGGGCGGGCCTCCGATTTCAAGTCGCTGACCGTGCAGGTCAACGTGACCTCCGATGGCGACGGGGCTGCGCCGCCCTGAGCGTCGGCGCGGAACTCCAGGCCCGTTCTTGCGTTTAATCGATGCCGCCGCTCCGGCGATCCTACCCTCCCCCCAAAAGGATCCGAGAATGAAGATACGTGCCGGCTTCCAGATTGGCTACGAATGCGAGCGGGATACCGCGATGCTGCTCGTGCTCAACATCCACCCGTCTCGCCGGGCAGACCTGCTCAGCGAGCAGGTGCTGAGCTTCGATCGGCCGATCGAGGCGCGCGACTATATCGACGGCTTCGGCAATGCCTGCAGCCGGATCACCGCGCCGGCCGGCATCACCACGATTTCGACCGAGTTCGAGATCTACGACAACGGCCAGCCCGACGTGCTGCCCGTGGGCGCCTTCCAGCACGACATCAAGGACCTGCCGAACGACGTGCTGGTCTTCCTGCTCGGCAGCCGCTACTGCGACACCGACCGGATGGCGGATTTCGCCTGGGCGACCTTTTCCGACACGCCGCTCGGCTGGCCGCGGGTGCAGGCGATCCTCACCTTCGCCCACAACCATATCAAGTTCGACTACATGAAGGCGGATGCGACGCGCTCCGCCCATGACGGTTTCATCGTCCGAACCGGGGTCTGCCGCGACTTTGCCCATCTGGCGATCACGCTGTGTCGCTGCATGAATATTCCGGCGCGCTATTGCACCGGCTATCTCGGCGATATCGGCGTGCCGCCCGACGGCAATCCGATGGATTTCAGTGCCTGGATGGAGGTCTATCTTGGCGGCCACTGGCACACGGTCGACGCCCGCCACAACAGACCGCGCATCGGCCGCATCCTGATGGCGACGGGCCGCGACGCCACAGACGTGGCGCTGTCGACCGCCTTCGGCCCGGCGCGGCTCGCCCGCTTCGAGGTGGTGACGGAAGAAATCCCGACGGCCTGAGGCGATGCGGCTCGAAACAATGCCAGGAAGGTCGGCAGGCCCTCAGCCTGCCGGCTCGTCTGTCAGCGCGGCCGCACGTTGCGCCGCCCTAAAGGCGGTCGGGCTCGACCCCGTCACCCGCAAGAACTCCCGGTTGAAATTCGACTTGGTCATGAAGCCGGCCTCGAACACGATGCGGGTCACCGGCATGTCAGTTTCCGCCAGCAGCCGACAGGCCTCGGCCACCCGGAAATTGTTGACATATTGCGAGACGCTCATGCCGTGCACGCGGTTGACCGCCTGCGAGACGGTCCGCGCCGGCAGGCCCATGCGCCGCGCCAGCTTGCCGAGGTTGAGGCCGGTATCGCCATAGAGCCGGCGCTCGGCCATCAGCCGGTCGAGGCTTGCCGCCACCGCCTCGTGCTCGCCGGCCAAGGGCTGTCGCGCAAGCGGGGGC
>DBUL01000049.1 GCA_002307905.1 Rhizobiaceae bacterium UBA1291 | reverse complement strand
GGCATGTCGGCGCCGCCGATGCCCATGATCAGGTGGTATCCGATGAAGAAGGCCAGCAGTGTCATCAGGATCAGCGTCCAGATGCCGGCGCCGTTGAAGTACATGACCAAGAGGATCAGCGAGGCGATGGCCGCACCGGCATTGAGCATGTGCCCGCCCGGCAGCTTCTTCGCCTTGCCATCGACCTTGCCGGCCAGTTTGCCGAAGGCGACGACCGAACCGGTGAAGGTGACCGCACCGATGAACACCCCGAGGAAGACCTCGACCTTCAGGATCGCGACCAGGGCACCGCTCGGATCGGCAAGCTTGTGGGCCAGAACGGCGGCAAAACCGGTCAGCGCATGGCGCGCCGCCTCGTCCATGCCGGCCACCCGAGTAAGCTCGATTTCGGCATTATAGCCGATGAACACGGCGGCCAGGCCGACGAAGGAGTGCAGCGCGGCGACCAGCTGCGGCATTTCCGTCATCTGCACGCGGGCAGCGACGTAATAGCCCATGACCGAGCCGCCGGCGATCATCACCAGGATGATGAACCAGTTGCCGATGCCCGGCCCGAAGACCGTGGCGGCAACCGCGATCGCCATGCCGGCCATGCCGTACCAGACGGCGCGCTTCGCGCTTTCCTGGCCGGAAAGCCCGCCGAGCGAGAGGATGAATAGAACTGCCGCAGCGATATAGGCGGCGGAAACGATACCGATCGTCATGACCCTATCCCCCTCAAGACTTCTGGAACATGGCGAGCATGCGCCGGGTGACGAGGAAGCCGCCGACGATGTTGATCGTGGCGATCAGCACCGAAAGGGCAGCCAGGATGACGATGAGCCAGTTGCCGGAACCGACCTGCAAAAGGGCGCCGATAATGACGATGCCGGAAATGGCATTCGTCACCGCCATCAGCGGCGTGTGCAGCGAGTGGCTGACATTCCAGATCACCGAGAAACCGATGAAGCAGGCAAGCACGAAGACGATCAGATGGGCCATGAACTCGGTCGGAGCATAGGCGCCGACCAGCGCCATCAGCAGCCCGCCGATCACCAGCAGGCCGACCTGGTTCCTGGTCTGCGCCTTGAAGGCCGCGACTTCCTTCGCCCTCTTCTCCTCGGGCGTCAGTTCCTTGACCTTCTCCTTCGGCTTGGCCGCTGCAATCGCCTGGATCTTCGGCGGCGGCGGCGGATAGGTGATCTCGCCGTCCTTGGTCACGGTCGCGCCGCGGATGATGTCGTCTTCCATGTTGTGGACGACCTCGCCGTCCTTGGCCGGCGTCAGATCCGTCATCATGTGGCGGATGTTGGTCGAATAGAGCGTCGAGGCCTGCGCCGCCATGCGGCTCGGAAAATCGGTATAGCCGACGATCGTGACGCCATTCTCCGAGACGATCTTCTGGTCGGGAACGGTCAAGTCGCAATTGCCGCCACGTTCGGCGGCAAGGTCGATGACCACCGAGCCGGGCTTCATCGCAGCCACCATGTCGGCCAGCCACAGCTTCGGCGCGTCGCGGCCCGGGATCAGCGCCGTGGTGATGACGATGTCGATCTCTGGCGCCAGTTCTCGGAACTTGGCCAGTTGCTTCTCGCGGAATTCCGGCGAGGAAGGCGCCGCATAGCCGCCGGTCGCAGCGCCATCCTGGGCCGCCTCGAACTCGAGATAGACGAATTCGGCGCCCATCGATTCGATCTGCTCGGCCACTTCCGGACGCACGTCGAAGGCATAGGTGATGGCGCCGAGCGAGGTCGCTGTGCCGATCGCCGCAAGACCGGCGACGCCGGCACCGATGACCAGCACCTTGGCCGGCGGAACCTTGCCCGCCGCCGTCACCTGGCCGGTGAAGAAGCGGCCGAAATTATTGCCGGCCTCGATCACGGCGCGATAGCCGGCGATATTGGCCATGGACGACAGCGCGTCCATCTTCTGGGCGCGGGAAATACGCGGCACCATGTCCATGGCGATGACATTGGCGCCCTTGTCCCTGGCGCGTTCCAGAAGCTCCTTGTTCTGGGCCGGGTAGAAGAAGGAAATCAGCGTCTTGCCCGAAGACAGACGTTCCACTTCCACCGTCTCTGGCGGACGCACCTTGGCGATCACGTCGGCCCTGGCATAGAGCGCCTCGGCGCCCTCCACCACCTCGACGCCGACGGCGCGGTAGGCGTCGTCGGAAAAGCCGGCGGCCTTGCCGGCCCCGCTTTCGATCATGCAGTCATAGCCCAGCTTCTTCAGCTGGATCGCGCTGTCGGGGGTCATGGCGACGCGTGCCTCTCCCGCAAACAGCTCCCGTGGCGAACCGATCTTCAAACCCGTCTCCCATTTCGCATTAGGCCAAAGTCGAACAATTGCGGCGTGAAAACGAGCAGAATGCGACATCGCTGTCCAGCCCACTTTCCCCCTCATGTGTGGGTTTCGCGCGGATCATACGGCTCCGTCAACGAATAATTCGCAACTGCCGCCCTCTGCGGCCATTGGCCCACGCTCGCAACTCCGCCGGAATGGAACAATTTGGTCTCGTGCCGGTTAACAAGCCGGTCTGAAAAGAATGGAGAACACCATGCTGCAATGGATTTTGATCTTCCTGGCAATCGCCGCCGTCGCCAGCCTTCTCGGCTTTCGCGGCGTCGCAGGCGCTTCCGCAGGGATCGCAAAAATACTTATCTTTGTCGTTCTGGTGATCTTCATCATCGCATTGTTTGCCGGCATCATTGTCGTCGCCTGACCCGGACGATCCGCAAACGGAAATATCGCACCGTCAGCCGCAGGGCTGGCGGTTTTTTGTCGCCGCTGACGGCGAGACGCCCCACCTTGGGATGGTGTCAAAGGCGCAATGAGATCAGGGGGCGCACCGTCCGGTCGTCCGGCTTCCAGCTCGCCACGTCCTGAAGCCCTTGCGGATCAACAATCTCGCAGCCACGGTCGAGCCACTGGATCAGGCCTCGCTCGCTGAGCTTCTTCAAGGTCTTGTTGGTGTGGACGATCGACAGTCCTAAAGTGTCCGCCACATGCATCTGCGTCACCGGAACATGGCGCCGATCATCGTCGAGCAGACCCGCGTTGCGCCCCCGCTCGAACAGGAAGGCCAGCAGATAGGCGGCCCGCTCCGTCGCCGTGCGCCGGCCGACGCTGAGCAGGTGCTCGTCGAGAATGCTCTCCTCGCGCGCGGCGAGCCAGGTCAGGTCGAAGCCGAGCCCTGAGTGCTTCTCGAAAAGCTGAAAAAGCCGCTTGCGCTCGAAAACGCAGAGGGTTACCGGCGTCAACGCCTCGACGGAATGCTGCATCTCGGCCATGACGGCGCCCTGCAATCCCACCATGTCGCCGGGCACCGCATAGTTGAGGATCTGGCGCCGCCCATCCTCGAGAATTTTATAGCGGAAGGCCCAACCCTCCAGTAGTGTATAAAGATGGGCACTGTGAGAGCCTTCGACCAACACCGCCGCCCCGGCATCGGCATTCAGTTCGCCGCGTTTGAAATGTGACACGAAATCGAGTTCTTCGCCGGTAAACGGGCGAAAATGCTTCTTCTTTCGCAAAGGGCATTCGAAGCAACTGACACGCACCGGGTTCTTGCGAAAGTCGCTTGCCATGCACCATCCTCGTGTTTCTGCATAAGTTAAGATAATCGGCGAATACACCGTGGACGTATGTCTTATTTAAATGACGTGCTTTGCTTCAGCGCCGATAAGGTGCTTTGGCAAGAAAAGGAACCGCCATGCACAACCCGTCGCTGCGCGTTCTCGTTGCGGAAAACCAGTATCTGATAGCAATGGAAGTCGAGCAGATCCTTCTCGACGCCATAGCCTGCACCACTACCATCATACCGTCTGCCCGCCTCCAGGACCATCTTCGCGACAACGCCTTCGACCTTGTGCTGCTTGACTGCGTGCGCACGCAAGCGCTCAATCTCAGCCGTGCCCGGCTGGTGCAGGAAAGTGGTGCGGCTCTGATCTTCCTCTCCTCCTATGACGAAGGCACCGCGGAGTTGTGCGGAGATGCGTCCTACCCCCTCGTGCAAAAGCCGATCCAGGCCGAGGATCTAATCCGTGCCGTTCAGGCGGTAACGGCCCGCGGNNGAACCCTGAAGCGCCGACCAGGATGATGGCCTCGCGCTGATCGCTGGGCAACTGGTCGAGCGCCTTCTTGAAATCCTGCAGATCAAGGGAGCCGTACTGCGGCGGATGGGTCGACAATTGCGAGGTGAAAATACCGTCGGTGTCGGACACTTCGCGGCCGCGCTTGCGCATCTGCGAATAGAACTCGTTGCGCAGGATGGTGAAGAGCCAGGCCTTCATGTTGCTGCCGGGCTCGAAATGGTCCTGCTTGGCCCACGCCTTCATCATCGTGTCCTGCACCAGGTCGTCGGCGACATGGTGGCGTCCAGTCAGCGAAACGGCAAATGCGCGCAGGTTTGGCAACGCTGCTAGCATCTCCCGCTTGAACGAGCGATCGACGGAGGTGGCATCATCAGTCATTGTGCAGAATCCTTGACGCGATGGTTCTGATCGGCAAGCTGCTCGGCCTCATCGAGCTTTTCGAGTAAGCTGAGGAATCGGTCTGGGATCGNNTACAACTGGCGCAACCGGTCGGCAATTCCAGGGCTCATGCCACTGATGCCCAGCCCTTGATCGGCCGATGTTTCATTTGGAGATTTGGTCATGCTTTTCCAACGGGGGTTGTTTCTATCGTTGCCTCAAAACGATCGGAACGGCAGAAGGTTCCGTTGACTTGCCCCCATTTTCCCAACCGTCAGCTACCAAGTGCGCGAACCAGGCATTGAGCAAAACAGCTGAACAATATCGTCAGGGAACAATTTAACCACAGCGCCGTTCTCCTGCCATCGAAAAAGGAGAACCGCCATGCTGTATTATGCTCTCGTCTTCCTCGTCGTCGCCCTGATTGCCGGTGTACTCGGCTTCGGCGGCATC
>DBUL01000012.1 GCA_002307905.1 Rhizobiaceae bacterium UBA1291 | reverse complement strand
TTCACGGAAGAACAGATCATCGGGATATTGAAGGAGCAGGGTGAGCCTTGGCGAACGGTGCGAAGACGGTTGATGTCTGCCGCAAGCACGGCATCTCGGATGCAACCTTCTACAAATGGAAGGCCAAATTTGGCGGCATGGACGTGTCGGAGGCCAAGCGGCTGAAGACTCTTGAGGACGAGAACGCCAAGCTGAAGCGGCTTCTGGCTGACGCGATGCTCGACAATGCGGCTTTGAAGGACCTGTTGGGAAAGAATGTATGGTCCGCCTCGCCCGTGCAAGGGTACGAGACATCGTGAGCGACGATTCCAGTTGCATAAATGTATCCGGCCTCTCGCGAGTGAGCTGCGGTTGCAGCCAGGCCATGATGAGATCCGCACACGCCGTTCCCAATAAATGGTTCGGGCACGAAGCCCGCTTTTTTGCACGGGGCTTACGGCATGTTGATCCACTGTTTCGTCATCACTATTCCCGAGCCTTGCAATCGAACCAGGACCATCAGGCGAAGGCAGGATCTCTGCGCTCGTAGAGTGCTCCCGGTTTGGTCAGGACGACCGAGACGATCCGGGCCATTTTGGCGGCAAGTGCGACAACAGCTTTGTTAGGGTGCATTCGGGCTTGAAGACCGTCCAGCCAGCCTCCCAGCCGATCCTTTGTTCGGTCGAGGTGTCGGAAGCAGGATCGCGCACCATGGACAAGCAGTTTACGGACATAGCGGTTGCCTCGCTTGCTGATCCCGAGAAGCTTCTGCTTCCCTCCGGTCGAGTACTCCCGCGGCACAAGGCCTAACCATGCGGCCAGATCACGCGCTTTCCGGAACTGTCTGCCGCTTCCAATAGCAGCAAGAAGTGCAGTGGCTCCCAAGGCTCCAATGCCAGGAATTGTCATGAGCCGTCGTGCCACATCCTCGCGACTGGCGATCGCTTCGATCTCGCGCGTGACATCACCAATCCGCTTTTCCAACTGACGCAGATCGGCAAACAGTTCGCNNGCGCATTGCCGGCGAAAGATCGTTTGCCTGATCCTCAAGAGCCTCGGGCAGGTCGAGCTTGAACAGACCTGCGCCCTGTCGTAGCGCGACACCATATTCGAGGCAGAAAGCACGCATCTGGTTGATTAAGCGGGTTCGCGTGCCGATCATCTGGTCACGCACCCGGTGCAAGGCTTGAAGGTCGGCCTGTTCCTCAGTTTTCAGTGTAGCAAATCGCATCGTTGGTCGCGTGGCGGCCTCAGCGATTGCCTCCGCGTCGATGATGTCACTCTTGTTCGACTTAACGTAAGGTTTCACAAACTGGGCCGGTATCAGCCGTACCTTATGACCCATCGCCTGGATCTTCCTCGCAATCCACTGAGACCCTGCACAAGATTCCATCCCGACGATCGCTGATGCTGCCCGCTGGAAGAAATGAAGCAGCGTGTCCCGTCTAAACCGAACCCGCTGGATGACCGTACCGTCGCTCCCCAACGCGACGACGTGGAAGATGTTTTTACCAATATCAATCCCATAGACTGCCGCGGGACGCGGCACATTGCGTTGTGGCATTGCAACCTCCTTTGGTTTGACCGCCTCATGATGCGGCAGGAGGACGAGGCGGACCATCCCATTAGTGGTGACGCCCGATGTGAAGCGGGATGCGGTGGCTCACGTCTGTGTGCAACATGGGATGAGCCAGCGTCGGGCGTGCGAGGTTCTGTCGGTGGATCGGTCGAGCATGCGATATCGCAGCGTTCGGCCTGACGATGCGGCCATTCGGGAGGCGATGAAGAAGGTGGCATCCGAACGCCGCCGCTTCGGCTATCGGCGCATCCACGTGTTGCTCAAACGCCAGGGGATCTTCATGAACCTGAAGAAGCTTCGGCGTCTCTACCGCGAGGAGAAGCTGACGGTGCGCAAGCGTGGCGGCCGAAAGCGGGCGTTGGGCACGAGACGTCCCCTGGCTTTGCCGTCGCGTCCGGGCGAGCGCTGGAGCCTGGACTTCGTCAGCGATGCCTTCACCGACGGTCGCCGCTTTCGGGTCCTGGCCGCCGTCGACGACTTCACCCGCGAATGCCTGTGCCGGGTCGCCGATACATCCCTGTCAGGCGCTCGGCTTGCCCGCGAGTTGGACAGTCTCATCGCCAGACGGGGAAAGCCGAGGACGATTGTCTCGGACATCGGCACGGAGATGACCAGCATGGCCATCCTCAAATGGTGCCAGGAAGCAAAGGTCGAATGGCACTACATCGCCCCAGGCAAGCCAATGCAGAACGGCTTCGTCGAAAGCTTTAACGGCAGCTTCCGTGACGAGTGCCTGAACGAGACGCTGTTCTCGTCGCTCACTCAGGCCCGCGCCGCCATCACCGCATGGAAGGAGGATTACAACAGGAACAGACCCCACTCGTCGCTGGGCAATATCACCCCCAGCAAATTCGCAATGAAAATGGCTATGGAAAACAGGCCGCATGAGGCCAGATTGAAAACCCAAGACTCTCCCGGAAAATGGAAGGAAAGTGGGTCTCACGTCAAGCGACGAACCGGCACGTCGGTGTTGATCACCCAGTGCGTTTCGCCAGCATAGATCTCGACAGCACCAGGATGAGCCCGATGATCACCGTTGCTGCAATGAAGAGGAAGGCGGCCGCGGCGATCGCGGGGCTGATGTTTTCGCGGATCGAGGAAAACATCTGCCGCGCTAGCGTGCGCTGGTTGGGGCCGGCAACGAAAAGCGTCAGTACCACCTCGTCGAGCGAAGTGGCAAAGGCAAGCACCGCGCCGGACAGAACGCCGGGCATGGCAAGCGGCAGCGTGACGCGGCGAAAGACCGTCGACGGCGAAGCGCCGAGGCTCTGGGCGGCCAGTTCCACACGCTCGTCGATCCCCGCGAGCGCCCCGGTGACGCTGACCACCACGAAGGGTACGGCGACGACGGTATGAGCGATGATCACCCCAAGATAGCTGTTGGTGAGGCCAAACCCCGACAGCAGTACCTGCATCCCGACACCGAGCACGACGGCCGGCACGACCATCGGCAACAAGAAGAGCGTCCGGATTGAGCCACGGAAGAAAAGCAGCCGGTTACGCAGGCCGACCGAGGCCGCCGTGCCGAGCACGGTGGCCAGCAGCGTGGTGCCCGTACCGATGATCAGGCTGTTGACGATGGCCCGCCGCCAGGCATCGGCGAAGAACAGTTCCTCAAACCAACGCAGCGACCAGGAGGGGATCGGATAGGTGAGGATGACGCTCGAGGTGAAGGCGAGCGGCAGAATGGCGATCAGGGGCGCGACGAGGAAGAGGATGGCCAGCGTGGCGAAGGTCGCCTTGGCGATTTTCATCGGCATCGTCAGTGCCTCCCCGGCTCGTCGCGGGAGAGCCGCGCATAGACACTGTAGAGCAACAGTGTCGCGACAAGCAGAACGACACCCAGTGCGCCGGCCATTCCCCAGTTTGCCGAGCCCGTCGCATAGAAGGCGATGATGGACGAGATCATCTGGTCGCCCGGCCCGCCAATCAGCGCAGGCGTAATGTAGTAGCCGATCGCCGAGATAAAGACGAGCAATCCGCCAGAGGCGACGCCGCGCAGGCTGAGCGGCAAGAGGACACGCATGAAGGCGCGAAGCGGATGGGCGCCGAGCGATGCGGCGGCCGGCATCAGGTTCTTCGGAATGGTGATTAACACCGAATAGATCGGTAGGACCATGAAGGGCAGCAGCACATGGGTCATGGCGATGATGACACCGGTGCGGTTGAAGATCAGCGCGAGCGGCGAATTGACGATGCCGAGCGTTAGCAGGAGATCGTTGATCAGCCCCTTTTCCTGCAACAGGATGAACCAGGCCGCGGTCCGCACCAGGAGCGAGGTCCATAGCGGCAAGAGGACGGCGGCGAGCATCAGGTCGCGCTTCCAGCCGGTAAGCGAAGCGGCGATGATGGCATAGGGATAGCCGATGCAGGCGCAGGCGAAGGTGACTAGCGCGGCAATCCAGAAGGTGCGCAGGAGGATCACGCGGTTCACCGACTGCTCCGCCGGCAGGTGTTCGATCTCGCCCGCGGCATTACGCCCGAGATCCACGGCCGCGAGCAGGTTGCGGTCGGTATAGGGGGAGAGCGCGTTGGCAATCGCCAGCCAGAATTCCGGCCTCTCCCAGCGGTTGTCGATGGAAACGAGGTCGGTGGGCGGATTGGCGCTGTCGCTGATCGCACTAATCGTCTTGCCCATCAGCGTGCGGAAACCCGAACGGGCGCTGTTGAGGCGGCGCACCATGTCGCCAAGCGCCTGGTCGTCATCGACCGCCCTCAGGTCCTCGATCACCGCAGCCTGCATTTCCATTGTCGGTGGTGACGTGCGGTCCCAATCGGCGAGGACGTCGGCGCTGCGTGGCAGCAGGCGCAGCACGGCGGGATCGGAAACGGACTGCGACATCATGCTGAAAAGCGGCCACACGAAGAAGCCGATGAGGAAAAGCATAAGCGGCGCGAGCAGGAAAAGCGACCGCCCCGTGCGGGAGGAGGTTGCGCTCATGGCACGATGACCCGACAATCATCGGCCGCGAAGGTCGCAAAAACCTTGGTGCCGGGCGCGAATTCGCGCGAGCGTCGACCGAGCTTGGCAATCAGCGGGTGGATGGAGTTGTGCAACTGCACACGCAGGTGATCACCTTGGTAGACGGAATCGGTCACCTCCGTTTCCAGCACGTTGTGCGCCTCTCCCCGCGTCTCTGCAAGCTCCACCCGTTCCGGGCGAATGGAGAGAAGCACGGTCTGGCCGGAAGCGACACTGCCGGAAACAACCGAGGTGATCTGTGCGCCGGACGGAAGCCGCACGACCGCTTCCTCTCCGTTCACTGCTTCCACAACGGCTTCAAAGAGATTGGTCTCGCCGATGAACTCGGCGACGAAACGCGTCGCCGGCGCGTCATAGACCTCGCGCGGCGTGCCGATCTGCTCGATATTGCCCTTGTTGAAGACGGCAACCCGGTCCGACATGGTGAGTGCCTCGGACTGGTCGTGCGTGACGAAGACGATAGTAAGGCCGAGGCGACGGTGCAGGTCGCGGATGTCGAGTTGCATCTGCTCCCGCAAGTGCTTATCGAGCGCGCCGAGCGGCTCGTCCATCAGAACGACGCGCGGCTCGAAAACGAGGGCGCGGGCCAGCGCCACGCGNNCTGCTGCTGACCGCCGGAGAGTTGGATGGGGCGCCGGTCGGAAAGGGCCGACATCTGAACCATGTCGAGCGCTCGCTTGACGCGCTCGCCGATCTCCCCCTTGCTGACGCCGCGCATCTGCAATGGAAAGGCGATGTTGTCGCCAACGGACATGTGGGGGAAAAGCGCGTAGCTTTGGAAGACGACGCCCATGTCCCGTTTGTGAGTAGGCACCGCGTTGATGGCCTTTCCATCAACCACGATGCTGCCCGAGGTCGGCTGCTCGAAGCCGGCGAGCATCATCNNACGAACTCGCCCTTGCCGATGCCGAGATCGAGGTCCTTGACCACGCAGAGCGGGCCGTAAAACTTGGTAATGCGGTCAAATCGAATGAATTCGGCCACGGAAGACTCCATCGCTTAAGGCGAAAGGTGCGCCCTACGGCACGCACCCGGCCATGCGGGGAAGGCGCCCGATGCGAGCGCCTTCCCCCGGATGTTCTTACTGGGCCAGCCAGGCGTTGAAGCGCTCAGTCAGCGTTTCCGCATTGTCGATCCAGAAGTCGACATTGAGCGGAATGGCGTCGGTCAGGTTTGCCGGATCGGTCGGCAGGTCCTTGGCAAACTCGGCCGGCACCTTCGCGGCCGCGTCCTTGTTCGGCAGGCCGTAAGCGACGAATTCGGGCAACTTTGACTGGTTCTCCGGAAGGCTGGCAAAGGCGATAAAGTCCTGTCCGGCATCCTTGTTCTCTGCATCCTTCAGCACGACCCAACTGTCGACGGCATAGATGGAGCCGGGAAAGACGACCTTGAGGTTCTTGCCTTCGGAACGGTTGATGCCGGTGATGCGACCATTGTAGGCAGAGGCCATGGTCACTTCGCCCGAAGCCAGAAACTGCAGCGGCTGGGCGCCGGATTCCCACCAGACGATGTGCGGCTTCAACTCATCGAGCTTCTTGAAGGCGCGTTCGACACCTTCGTCAGTGCTGAGCACGTCATAGAGCTCGTCCTTCGAAACGCCATCGGCAAGCAGCGCAAATTCCAGTGTGTATTTTGGTCCCTTGCGCAGCGAACGCTTGCCGGGGAACTTCTCGACGTTCCAGAAATCCGCCCAGGACGCCGGCCCCGCGGCCAGCTTGTCACCGTCATAGGCAATCGCTGTGGACCAGACGATGGCGCCGACCCCACAATCATTGACGGCGCTGTCGAGGAACTTGTCCTTGCCNNCGCCCATCTTGTCCCAGTCGATCTTTTCGTAGAGGCCGTCGGAACAGCCGAGCGCCAGCTCTTCGGCTTCAACCTGCACGACATCCCAGTTCGGCGCGCCGGCCTTGACCTTCGACTGGATGACACCGATACCGCCGTCCCAGGCTTCATCAAGCACAGGCTTTCCCAGTTTTTCCGAGAACGGCTTGAAGTAGATGTTGCGCTGGGCGTCCTGATAGTTGCCGCCCCACGAGACGACGGTCAGGTCGCGCGCGAGAGCCGGCGCAGCGAGGCTGGCCGACAGAACGACGGCGGCTGCTGTCCGGAAACCCGATTTCATGATTGTCTTCATGGCATTCCCCTTTTCTTCGTTGTGTTGAGCCGTTGCAGGCTCCGTGACGTAATCATCCAGGCCACCCGTCCATTCCTTTGCGGCTTTGGTAGCGGCCAGCTCGATCGTCACATCCTTTCCCCTGGACGTATCGACCGATTGATGCATTCCGGACATTGTCGGTCAACGGACATTTTTTGCCCTTTTGACCTTTGTCAGACGTGCTGCCCTCCATTGATGTGGATTTCGGCTCCATTGATGTAGGAGGACTGTTCGGAACAAAGGAAGTAGATGGTTTCCGCAACTTCGCGCGGTTCGCCCAATCTTCCCATTGGCACTTCAGCAGCGACCAGCGCATCGGTGCCGGGCGANNCGCGTCGGCCGAACTCATGCGCCATTTCGCGCGTCAGCGACGCCAGTCCCGCCTTGGAAGCCGCATAGGCGACGCCGGCAAACGGATGAACGCGCGAACCGGCGATCGAGGTGACGTTGACGATCGAGCCCCTGGCAGCCTCGAGTTCCGGCATCAAGGTCCGGGCGATCAGCGCGGTCGAGACGAGGTTGACGTTAAGCACCTGCATCCAGACGCTCGCATCCGTTTCCATGACACCGAGCCGGCTCCTGTTCGGCCCTTTGGGCGAAATACCGGCATTGTTTACGAGCGCGTGCAGCTTGCCGTGCGGCAGCCGCTCCCGCACGGTCGCCGCAAGCCGGTCGATCTGCGAAAGATCGGCAAGATCGGCCTGTATGTGGCTTTCCCGGCCGGATGGCCAGGCGCATTCCTCGGAAAAGGGCTGGCGAGACACAGTGAGGACACGCCAGCCTTTCGATTGAAAAAGCTTCACCGTCGCATGCCCGATGCCGCGGCTTGCTCCCGTCAGCAGCATGTAGCGGCATTCATCGGTCATGCGGAATTCTCCTTGATGCTTGATACATCGTAATCCGCGGCGAATGAATTGCAAGCCCTCAGTTCTTGCCGTCGTCAGGCGCGGCGTGCGTCACGGTCCGCGCCGCTTGCGATACGGTCAAGGATCGGCTTTCCGCCCAACAGGATGTCGTCGACGATCGCCATGGAGGCCGCAGCCGGATCGTGCCGCTTCAGCGCCTCGATGACCGGATAGTGATGGTCGATCATCGCCCGGCCGCCGGCGAGATAGGCGCCGGAAATATGCGGCCCCATCTGCAGCCAGAGCCGGCGCAAAATACTGGTGAGCACCGGAAGCCCGGCGATCGTTGGCAGCATGAAGTGGAAGGCCTGGTTGAGTTGCGTACCTCTCAGCCGATCCCCGTCCGAGATCGCGGCCTCGTTTTCGCGCACAATCTGCTCCAGAGCCTGGATATCCGCGCTTGTCGCCACCTGGGCGGCGGTTTCTGCGGCAAGGCCCTCCAGGCGGATGCGAATGGCGCGGATTTCACGGTAGCGTTCTTCGCTGAGGCCCGCGATGCGGATGTCGCGCGGCGAGCGGAAGGTGACGGCTTCGTCGTTGACCAGACGCAGGATGGCATCGCGGATCGGCGTGACACTGGTGCCGAATTGTTCGGCGAGATCCCGAATCTTCAGACGATCGCCGGGTTGGAAGCGACCCTGCATCAGCGCATCGCACAACGCGCCGTAAACGACGCTGTTGAGGTTGGCATATTCCAGTGTCGAAAACTCGGTCATGGAACCAATCCGCAAAATAAAGTGATAAGATACTTGATGCATCTTTTTTTGCATGTTTCAAGTATCGATAGCCGCCGGCATGTTCGACATAGACACGGATATGCCGGCCGGCGCTGGAAAATGCGGGAACGCTGGACGACCAGCGGGCAAACGCACGCAACGGAGAAATCATGACCGAGCAATCGGCCGCCAGGAAAACGGATTCGATGTCGGCGATATGGAGCGCCACGTCGCTCGACGATGCACAGGCCGCGGTTAGCGCCGTTTATGGCCTGAACGGCGCGGTGAAGCGCCTTTCTAGCGAGCGCGACGAGACCTTCCTCTTCACCGCCACGGACGGCACCGCCTTCATCCTGAAGATCGCCAATCCCGCCGAGGATCCGGCCACGCTGGACTTCCAGGACGGCGCACTGCTGCACCTTCAGGTCGCCGCCCCGACCGTACCCGTGCCCCGGCTGTTGCCCACCCTCGAAGGCAGAGCCAACCACACCTTGTCCANNGGCACAAAGCCGCAATGTCGGCCGGGCGCTGGCCGAACTCGGGCTTGGCCTTGAAAACTATGCCGGGCGCCCCCCCGAAGGAAAGCTGATGTGGGACATATCCCACACACCCGATCTTGTCGCGGTGGTCGACCACGTGGCCCCGGAGCGCCGCGCACAGGTTGAAGCGATTCTGGACGAATTCGAACTGTCGCTTCCGGCGATCGCCGCGCTCACGCGCCGGCAGATCATCCACAACGACTTTAACCCGCACAATATCCTGCTCGATCCGGTGGAGCCGACCAGGGTCGTCGGCATCATCGATTTCGGTGATATGGTGTATGCGCCGGTCGTCAACGACCTCGCCGTCGCCCTCTCCTATCATCTCGCGACCGACAACTGGGCCGCCCGCATCGGCGCCTTCCTCGAGGGCTTCCAGTCGGCGCGAGCGCTCGAGGAGGCCGAAATGGAGCTCCTGCCGCTTCTCACCCGGGCGCGCCTTGCCATGTCGATCATCATCGCCGAATGGCGCTCGGCCCGCTTCCCGGAAAATCGCGCCTACATCATGCGCAACCACGCCAGCGCCTGGCGGGGTCTGCAAAATACAGCCGATCTCACTGCGGCCGGGCTGAAGCGGCTCGTGCCCAACCTTTCCGAGGCCTGATCATGTCGATGGTGAATGCTTTTTCGCGCGAGGATTTCGAACGGCTGAGCGAAAGCGAACGGGCGCTGATCGCCCGGCGGGAAAAGGTGCTCGGACCGGCCTACCGCCTGTTCTACGAGAAGCCGCTGCATCTCGTGCGCGGCGAAGGCGTTTTCCTCTACGATGCGGCCGGCGAACGCTATCTCGACGCCTACAACAACGTCGCCTCGCTCGGCCACTGCCATCCGCGCGTCGTCGAGGCGATCACCAGGCAGACCGCCATTCTCAACACACATACGCGCTATCTGCATGAAGGCATCGTCGACTATGCCGAAAGCCTGACGGCAACCTTCCCCGAAGGGCTGAGCCAGGCCATGTTCACCTGCACCGGCAGCGAGGCAAACGACCTTGCCCTACGCATCGCCCGCTTCGTCACCGGCGGCACCGGCATCATCGCCACCGATCTCGCCTATCATGGCCTCACCAGCGCCGTTGCCGAATTCTCGCCCTCGCTCGGAGAATCCGTGACGCTTGGGCCCCACGTGCGCACCGTGCCCGCCCCCGATAGCTACCGCCATTCGCCCGAAGAGATGATGGAGAAGTTCGGCCGCGACGTCCGCGCCGCCATCGCCGACCTCAGGCGCCACGGCATCAAGCCCGCCATGCTGATCGTCGATACGATCTTTTCCAGCGACGGCATCTTCGCCGGTCCGAAGGGCTTTCTGAAACCGGCGGTGGACGCCATCCACGCGGCAGGCGGCCTCTTCGTCGCCGACGAGGTGCAGCCGGGTTTCGGCCGCACCGGCGAGGCCATGTGGGGCTTCGAGCGCCACGGCATTTCCCCCGACATGGTGACGCTCGGCAAGCCGATGGGCAACGGCTACCCGATGGCCGGCATCGTGCTGCGACCGGAGGTCATTGCCGAGTTCGGCCCGAAGGCGCGCTATTTCAACACCTTCGGGGGAAGCCCGGTCGCGGCTGCTGCCGGCAAGGCGGTGCTCGACACAATCCGCATCGATGGCTTGCAGCAGAATGCCTTCGACGTCGGCCGCTATCTGATGGACGGCCTGAAGGACCTGGCGGGCCGCCACCACGCCATCGGCGACGTGCGCGGCTCCGGCCTCTTCATCGGCGTCGAGATCGTCGCCGACCCGGGAACCAAGAGCCCGGACGCAGCCCTGACCACCCGCATCGTCAATGGACTTCGCGAGCGACGCGTCCTCATCAGCGCATCCGGCCCCCGCGCCAACGTGCTGAAGATCCGCCCGCCGCTCGTCTTTTCACGCGAGAATGCCGACATGCTCGTCGATTCACTCTGGAAGGTCATGGCGGCGCTCTGATTCCGGAAGACCAAAGGGTTACAATGGGTACCGGCGCTTCGCGGTTCGGGACGGTCCAGGAACCAACTATTTGTCCCGGATCAGCGCCTTGAGAAAGACCGGGCTCAATTGAGAGGAGGGGATTGTCGGCTAATCGTAGCTCACTCGAAGGAAATGTAGATGAGCAAGAAACCCTTAACGACGAAAGCCGAGGCCGACCCGGCCGTGAACGACATCCTCCGGGAGACCGCCAAGGTCCACAGCGAAGAAGATAAGATCCGGATTGTCCCTGCGGGCCCCTGCGGAGAGGACGGTATCGCAGACCTGTGCCGCCGTGTTTCGGATCCGCGCTAGCGGTTCTAGCTGAGGACAGTCCGCGGTCGACACCCAATCCGTCGTTCCGGTGCAGACAAAGCCGATTTAGCTCCTCGCGCGGGGCGGGAGTAAGTTCCGCTTCTCCTGTCCAATCGCGTTAAAATGTGCAAGTCTCCGTGCAATCAGGCCGCCATACTTCTTGCGCCAATTGAATACGTCGCCTCGCTGATCCCCGCCCTCCGGCAGATCTCCGCAACCGGCACGCCATCGTCTCTCTGCTTCTCGAACATTGGCACCAATTTCGCGTCGGCCGCGACGACAATCACGTGATCGGCGGGCTCAGCCAGTAGGGGCGAGTCGACGGCAATCTGGACGAGGTTGGTGCCACACCACTCGCGTGGCTCACCCTCCCGCGGCATGAATCTCTCCTATTGTTCGCGTAATTGCTTGCGCCAGCTATGGCGCGCAACGCACGCAGACCTCGAAGGTCGGGTCTATTTCCAGCCGCCGAACGGCAATCGGTTCGCCGCATTCGGCGCAATAGCCGAATTCGCCATCGCGGATCCGGGACAAGGCGCGTTCGATCGCGACTTTCCGATGCTGGCGCCGACGATTGATGTCTTGGGCCATGGCCTGTTGTTGCATGGCATCCACGCGGGATAGCCGGCCGACGCTTTGCTGGTCGAGTTCCACCGGCGCCCTGTATTCCCGGCTCTCTTCCATCAGCCGGATCGTCTCGAGCAATTCCGCCTCAAGGCGCTTCCTGAAGGTCTCGATGATATCCGGATCCTCAATGGTCTTCATGGTTCTCCTTCGGACAAGAAGGGCGGACAAAGGGCCCGCCCTTCTTGTCCTTAGCGGAAGATGACGACCGGCACCTTGCAGGAGCGGATCATCTCGGTGGTGGTAGAGCCGATGAAGAGGGAGCGCAGGCGCGAGTGGCTGTAGGCGCCCATGGCAAGAAGATCGAAGCCCTCTCTCTCCACCGTCTCGGCAATCACCTTGTCGGCCTGCCCCTGGATGAGGGCCACTTCCGGCGCATAGCCGGCAGCCTTCAAAATTATAGCCCCGTCGTCAAGCTTCTTGCGGTTTTCCGGCGTGTCGGCACCCGCCATCAGCAGCTTGGTTGCGAGGCCGTCGAGGATCGCACTGCGGGAGATCTGGTCCACCGCCTTCATCGCCATGGTGCCGCCATCATAGGCGATCAACAGCTTGTTCACCGGCTTGAAAGCTCGCGAGGCAATGACGATCGCCTTTTGGGTCGAGCGAACCACACGCTCGAGGTTGGATCCGAGATGGCCCTTGGCCGAATCCGCCCCTTCACCGCGCTTGCCTATGACGATGATGTCGGCATTGGCTTCGAACTCCTGCACGGTCTCGATCAGATCGCCGTTGCGCAGCTTCGTCTCGATATTCTCGATGCCGGCCGCCTGAAGACGGGCTTTTGCCTCTTCAAGCAACAGGCGTCCGCGCTTGTGGGCGATCTTGGCCTTTTGCGCGTCGAGTTCCGCGAGTTCCTCGAGCAGGGCGGTTCGGGCGCCAAGGCCGATATTGCCGCTCAGGTTCACCGGTTGCGACGAGAGGTCGCGCCGGCCGATCACGTGGAGGATCTCCACGGTGACGTCGGTCTTGGAGGCAATCCAGGCGATGTGGTCGCACACGCTCTGGGCATAAGACGAGCCGTCGATCAGTCCGAGTATTCTTGTCATTATCGTTCCTCCCTCAGTGGCCCATCAGGCGTTCCATGGCGCCGGGCTTATCGTGGATGGCGAGTTTATCGACGATGGTCTCGCTCGCTTCGTTCATGCCGATGATCTCGACGTCGGCGCCTTCGCGGCGGAACTTCAGGACGATCATGTCGAGGGCTGCCACGCTGGAGATATCCCAGATATGGGCATGACTGACGTCTATCGTAACCTTGTCGAGGGCTTCCTTGAAGTCGAAGGCCTTGTTGAAGTCATCCACTGAGGCGAAGAACACCTGTCCCTCGACCGTGTAGGTGCGGTGGGAACCGTCAGCCGACAGAGCCGAAGTGATGCGGAAGATCTGGGAGATTTTCCAGGCGAAGAAGACGGCCGACAGCAGCACGCCGATCAGAACGCCGATGGCGAGGTTATGCGTGTAGACCACCCCGAAGACCGTCGCGATCATCACGATCGACGACGAGCGCGGGTGATCCTTGAGGTTCTTGACCGAGGACCAGGAGAATGTGCCGATCGAGACCATGATCATGATCGCGACAAGTGCGGCCATCGGGATCTGGCTGACGAGATCACCGAGCACAAGGATCATGAACAGCAGGAAGATGCCGGCGCAAAAGGTCGACAGCCGGCCGCGGCCACCGGACTTAACATTGATGATCGACTGGCCGATCATGGCGCAACCGGCCATGCCACCGATAAAGCCGGTCATCGTGTTGGCGATGCCTTGGCCGACACATTCACGGTTCTTGTCGCTCGGCGTGTCGGTGAGATCATCGACGATCTGCGCCGTCATCAGGGATTCCAGCAGGCCGACGGCAGCCACCGCCACGGAATAAGGCAGGATGATCATCAGCGTTTCGAGGTTGAACGGGATCTGCGGGATCAGGAAGACTGGCAGGGTCGAGGGCAGTTCGCCCATGTCGCCGACGGTGCGGATGTCGAAGCCGAACCAAATCGACAGCGCGGTCAGGACCACGATGCAGACCAGCGGCGAAGGCACTGCCTTCGTCACGTATGGGAAGAGATAGATGATGCCGAGGCCGGCCGCGACCAGGACATAGGTCAGGACAGGCACGTTCGTCAGTTCAGGCAACTGTGCCATGAAGATAAGGATGGCAAGCGCGTTGACGAAGCCTGTCATGACGGACTTCGACACGAAGCGCATCAGATAGCCGAGGCGGAATATGCCCGCGACGATCTGGATGATGCCGGCCAGAACGGTGGTCGCCAACAAATACTGGAGGCCATGGTCGCGCACCAGCGTGACCATGAGAACGGCAGTGGCCGCTGTTGCGGCGGAAATCATGCCGGGCCGACCACCGACGAAGGCGATCAGCACGGCGATCGAGAAGGATGCGTAAAGGCCGATCTTCGGGTCGACCCCAGCAATGATGGAAAAGGCGATAGCTTCGGGGATGAGAGCCAGCGCCACGACGAGGCCGGCAAGCGTGTCACCTTTGACGTTGCCGAACCATTCGGACTTGAGTGAGCCAATGAAATCGCGGTTCAAGTTTAAGGTCTCCATGCCGGCGACGATGGGAGGTGGTCGATCCGGGAGTTGATGTCGTTGATCATTGAGATAGCGCGTAGGGTCATCGTCGCTTCGTCAGGGCTCGGATCCAGAAGCTGGTTCATGGCTTTGGGAGCTCCAACGGGAACTGATGCAAGCAATCGCGATGCGGGGAATTTGTAGGTTGCCGGGGGATAGGCGCCCGGAGAAGCCACCCGTGAACGGGTCCGTTGACTGCGGCAATATTGCGGCAAACCCGCTGGAAATCAAGCAAAAACTCCGCAAGCGAAGCGATGCCCTCCATGGAACTGCCAGACTTGTCCGAGATAGAGCGATCGGATCGCTTCGTTTCTCTATATGGTATTTTAGATGCGCACTTCTTCGACCCGCACCTCTCCGAAATCGACTTGAAGGATCTGCGTAAAGCCCTCTTCAGGTGGTTCCTTCGACCAGAGTGCGAAATCCCACAGGCCTCAGCTGTTCCAACAGACGCGAGTGCTCGGGACCTTTCTTCTGCCTAATGACGTGATGGATCGGAGAAGCGGCATTGCCGGCTGAGATCATCACCAATCTCTGCCTGCGCCGTTAACGATTTGTTAACCATGTGGAGGCTAGCAAAGCTAACCAATCATTAACCCAGATGACCAAAGTGCTAACAGACGCCCGTTCGATTCGTATCAAGGGCCGCTCCTTTATGGCGGTCGTACTCTCACCCGATCTGCCGCTCGATGAGTGGTTGGCAAGGCTTGACGACCTCGCCGCGCGGTCGGCGGGCTTCTTTCTCGGCCGTCCCGTCGTCCTCGATGTCACGGACCTGGCGATCGATCGTGCCCAGCTGAAGGATCTGCTGGCGGAGCTTCGCACGCGCAATGTGAGCGTCATGGGGATCGAGGGCGGACGGCCTTCGCTGATCGAGCCCGGAATGCCGCCCGCCTTGAAGGGGGGCCGCCCGGCCCCCGATTTCGAAGTGGCGACGAGCGGCACGGCTGAAGTTCCACGCACCGAGGAGACGAAGGTCGAAGAGCCGACTGTCACGCGTCAGGCGCTCCAGTCGCTGATCATCCGCGAACCGGTCCGTTCGGGTCAATCGGTCACCTTCGCCGACGGAGACGTGACCGTGATCGGTTCCGTCGCTTCGGGCGCCGAAGTCATCGCCGGTGGCTCCATTCATATCTACGGAGCATTGCGTGGACGTGCCATGGCCGGATCGCTGGGCAACGCATCGGCCCGTATTTTCTGCCGCAAGCTCGAGGCCGAACTGGTGGCCATCGACGGCATCTACAAGATGGCCGAGGACATGGCGCCGGAGCTTCGCGGACAACCCGTACAATGGTGGCTCGACGACGAGACGCTCAAGGCAGACAAACTCAATTGAGCCGCAACGGCCAAAACAGGAGAGCAAAATGGGGAAGGTAGTCGTTGTCACGTCAGGCAAGGGCGGGGTTGGCAAGACCACCTCGAGCGCAGCATTGGGAGCAGCCCTTGCGCAACGTGGTGAAAAGGTCGTCGTGGTCGACTTCG
Source organism: Rhizobiaceae bacterium UBA1291 (assembly GCA_002307905.1). Lineage (GTDB taxonomy): Bacteria > Pseudomonadota > Alphaproteobacteria > Rhizobiales > Rhizobiaceae > Allorhizobium. Next base: position 6,419 of record DBUL01000012.1, on the reverse strand, counting down.
ACGTCGGCCTGCGCAACCTCGACCTGGTCATGGGTGCGGAACGCCGGGTGGTCTACGATCTGGTCAACGTCATCCAGGGTGACGCCAAGCTTCAGCAGGCGCTGATTCGCGACAAGCGGCTGGATACCCTGTTCCTGCTGGCCGCCTCGCAGACCCGCGACAAGGACAACCTGACGCCGGAAGGCGTGGAACAGGTTATCAACGACCTGAGGCGCTATTTCGACTGGGTTATTTGCGACAGCCCCGCCGGCATCGAGCGCGGCGCGACGCTGGCGATGCGCCATGCCGACGTGGCCGTCGTGGTGACCAATCCGGAAGTCTCGTCGGTCAGAGACTCGGACAGGATTATCGGCCTGCTTGACGCAAAGACCGTCAAGGCCGAACAGGGCGAGCGCATGGAAAAGCATCTTCTGTTGACACGCTATGACGCCAACAGGGCCCAGCGCGGCGACATGCTCAAGGTCGACGACGTGCTGGAGATCCTGTCGATCCCGCTTCTCGGCATCATTCCCGAAAGCATGGAGGTGCTGCGTGCCTCCAATATCGGCGCACCGGTGACGCTTGCCGATGCCCGCAGCGCGCCCGCTCTCGCCTACTTCGACGCGGCACGCAGGCTTTGCGGCGAAGCGTTGCCGATCGAGATCCCCGGCGAAAAGCGGGGGCTTTTCGGCAAGATTTTCGCGCGGAGGGCAGCATGAGCATTTTCAGCCTGTTCCGCAAACAGAAGTCGGCACCAACCGCACGCGAGCGCCTGCAGGTCCTTCTTGCCCACGAACGCGCCTCGGCCGGCTCCGACCTCGTCGCCGTGCTTCGTGAGGAGATTCTCGCTGTGATTGCGAGACACGTGCAGGTCGATGCCGACAAGGTGCATGTCACCATGGATCGCGCCGAACATGTCTCCATCCTCGAGATCGAGGTCGAGATCCCGCTGGACGGCGCAAGATTGGCTGCCTGAGGCGGGTCGGATCGGTTGCGCGCCATCCACCGTAGGACTAAGTCACGGGACCGCCCCAAGGGGCGGTCCCCATTGTACGATTGATCCGCCAAAGCTCCGCCGGTCCACGGTGGCGCCAGTCGGGTCCGCTGGCGAATATCCGGCTGACCATTTCCGCGGAATGATTGCGGCGCATGAGCGACAGACGAGAGTTTTCGGCAGAATGCGGCGTCGCCACCGGACGATGAGGCGTGTCGCGCTGCAAGCCTGACGGAGGGACATCGCTGACCCAAGCACTGGCCGGCACCGATGCGAGTTGCATTCGGGGAGGCTTTGCCTATCTTAGAGGTATGAACACTCGTCCATATAGGGAGGTGGCATAATGCCTTGGGCCGCTGCCACCGCAATCCTTCTTGTCATCGTCCTTTTCTATCTGAACCGCCGCGTGGCTGCCATTGTCTTGGCTGTTGCCGTGGTTGTCGGTGGGATCCTGTGGGTTGTCACTGAAAGACAAACCAAAGAGCGGACAGCACGGAAAGAAGCAGTCGCTGCAACGGCAGCCGTCAATATGGAGGCATGTCCTGATCCCAGTCGACCCATCATGGTTGAATTTCAAAATCAGAGTGATCAGACTGTCGAACGCCTCTCGTTTGAGCTTGCGGGCAGGCTGAGAGGGCATTCATCGATCAGTTATCGAGCCTTTCTGCGGGATGACAAGATCATTTCGCCGGGCCAATCTTCAATGACCTGCTATGGCGTTCTTCCTCACGGTTTTTCCTCTGCTGGGCGAGATAGTGACGATCCCAGTGACTATGAGTGGTCCGTTCGCATCTCGTTGGTCAGCTTTTCTCCATGATAACAATTGGGCAAGGAACCTGATCAACAAGATGCGGGTTCGACACGAGAGGGCCGCACCTTGACGGGTGCCGGATGTGGGCGGCTCGGCTCGATCTGCCCAATGGGCCCGGCGCCTATGGCGAGAGCATCTCTAACCTGCTTGCGTTTCGGGCTGCAGATCGTCTTCATCAAAGTCTGCTCGATCGGAATGCCCGAGAATTGGCTACTTTTGAACCCATTTTTTTGCGGGGGGATTACCTCTGCAATCTAGGGCTATCCAGATCGATAAAAGGAAGGCCGGCGCAAACCTGCGCCGGCCTTCTTGGATGAACTTGCAGAGGGGAAGGTTGCCAAAGCCCAGGTCAAGGGCAACTTCTCCTCGCATGGCGAGAGACAAAAGCGCGTTCTTAACCGCCGAAGCCGAAGCCGACCGGCATGTCGGCCAGTGTGATGCCGAAAGGCTCGAGGCTCTTCAGGATCCAGGTCTGATTGTTGCCGATGCGGCGATTGTATTCGGCCCACGCGGAAACGAAGCTCTTGAAGGTTTCATCGGCGCCGTAGTTGAGGGCGATGACCGAAGGCGTGGAGAGAACCGGCGTTGGAACTTTGACGGCGCCGATAGCCGGAGCCTTCTTGGAGATCACGAGACCATTCAGCATGGTGTTGACGAGGCCATCGGCCTTGCCCGTGGTGACGGCGATGATTGCCTCGTCACGGGTCTTGAAGCGCAGGATATTGGCCTTCGGCAGATATTGCTGCGTGATCAGGTCCTGGGCGGAGCCGAGGTCAACTGCAAAGGTGTATTGCGGATCGTTGAGTTCGGTCCAGGACTTGCCGTCCAGTTCCTCCTTGGCGGAGACGAGCACGAAGCTGTTGTAATAGGTCGGATCGGAGAAGGAGACCGACATGGCGCGGACCGGCGTCGCGGTCACCGCAAAGGCCATGTCGACCTTGCCGCTCTGTACGTCCAGAATGGCGTTCGCCCAGCTGGATTCCACCACTTCGAGCTTCACGTCGAGCGTCTTGGCGACATCGTTCGCCATGTCGATGACGAAGCCCTGCCATTCGCCCGTACGCGGATCCTTGTTGAAGTAGGGCGTCTCGTTGAGGATCGCCGGAATGCGAAGGACGCCGCGGGCGCGGATGTCGTCGATGGTGCCGGCCACGGCCGCCGTGCCGCCCAGCAGCGACAGCGCCATCGCCGCCACGCCACAGATCTTCGAGAATAGTTTCATGGTCTGGTTCTCCTTTGTTCCCCGGGTACTCTTTGATGTTCGCCGCCACGCACCGAATATGTCGTCCGCAGTTCACCGGCCGAAAGTCAGCCTATCCGTGAATCGATCGCGAACAATGCTAGAGAGTCCGAGCCTCTTATCGGCTTTTTTATATGTCGCGGTCAGAGCGGTGGCAGGGAGAGTTCGCTGCTGCGCGGCGGATCGAGCACCGGACCGACCAGCTCGCGCCGGCAGTCCTCGTACAATTGCTGCACCATGGGATGCTTCTGCAGGAAGCCGGCGTTGCCGAAGTAGACACGCACTTCCGGCAGGTTGGTGAGCTTCGTGCTGCGGATAGAGACATCCTCGACTCCAACACACCAGGAGGGAATGATCGAGAAGCCGAGGCCCTCCTCGACGCAGCGCTTGACGCTGGAACTGCCAGAGGTGGAGACCGCCGGCTGGATGACCGCGCCGTCCCGGCCGAGGAAGTCGACTGCCAGGTTTCGAAGCGTCTGGCCGGGCTCATAGGTGATGAAGGGGCGGCCCTCTGCCCAGCCCGGAATGTCCTGCTGCTCGGGCGGCTCGCCCCAGGCCTCGGGATAGACGAGGCTCAGCCGGTAGCTGCCGAGCAGGCGTTGCGGCACGACGGGGTCGCCGAAATAGCGTTCAGAAATGCACACGTCGAGGCTGCCGTTCTTCACGAGTTCGGCGAGCACCGTATCGCGCTCGTAGACGGCGAATTCCATTTCGGGAAAGGCTTCGCGGAATCGCGAAAGGACTCTCGGGAACAAATAGAAGAAGATCGCCTGGGGCATGCCGACGCGCAGCGACGAACGCTGGTTCTCGATCAGCTTGGTCAGCCGCTCGAGCATGATGTCGAGTTCGGGGTGGAGCAGGCTGTAAAGCGCCCGTCCGCGTGGGGTGAGCGAGATCCGCTTCGCACCCTGCTCGGAATCGATCAGCTTGCCCTGCAGGATCTGCTCGAGCCGACGGACATGGTTGGCGGCCGACTGGTAGCTCAGGTTCAGATCGCGCGCCGCACCCGAAAAAGAGCCGTGCCGCGCCACCTGGTAGAAAGTCTGGATGAGTGTGAGGCTGATCTTGGCCATGGCGTTGGTCCCCCTCCTTCTCTGTTAAGGGGTCGGGACTTTCTAGCGGATACAAATTTCGTGAACAAGCAAGGCCGTCATCTTGTATCGACGGTCAAGCCCTGCCGCCGCCAATATTGGTCGACAACCAACAAGGCCGGCTCGAAACCCATGCAATCCCGTCACCCGTCCAGTGCGATCGTCATCGGCTCCGGCATCGTCGGAGCCGCCACGGCCTATTTCCTGGCCAAGCGTGGCATCGCCGTCCGACTGATCGATGCGTCGGCTCCGGCCGCGGAAGCGACGGGTGCAGCCGACGGCGCCGTTTCGGTTGCCAGCAAGCGACCGGGACCTATGATGGCGGCGGCGCTCAAGGGTGTAGCACTTTATGGCGAACTGGCGGATACGGGCCTGTTCGCCGGCGCCTTCAAGCGTCGCTCGACCTTCATCGTTGCGGTATCGGATGAGGAATGCGCCGTGCTCGACGCCCATTCGTCCGCTCTCGCCAGCGCAGGCGTCAGGGTCGAGACTCTGTCCGAAGCCGATTTGCGCCAGACCTTCCCGGCCCTCTCGCCGCAGGCGAAGATGGCGGTCGAGGTGCATGGCGAGGGCCATGCGATCGGCTATCAGATCGTCCACAGGCTGCTCACCGCATCCGGCATCACTGTCGACCGCGATATGCGGGTCGAGGGCCTTCGGCTTGAAGAAGGGGGGAGACGCATTGCCGGGATCACCACGAACCGCGGCTCCCTTGACGCCGATGTTGTGGTCATCGCCGCCGGCAATGGATCGGCAGAGCTCCTCGGGTTGTCCGGCGTGCTGACCCCGCGCAAGGGCCAGTTGCTGGTGACGGAACGGGCACCTGAGCTCAACGCCGCCATGCGCGGCGCGATCATGTCGGGTCGCTACCTGCTCAGCAAGGGCAGCCAGAAGGCCGGCCATGCGCCGCCGCCGCGCGGGCTGGGGCTGGTGATCGACCCGCTCGTCACTGGCCAGTTCCTGATCGGCGGTACGCGCGAGGATTTCGGCAATCGCGAAACCAACGACATCGACGCGGTCTCGCGTATTCTCACAGACGCCGTGGCGCTCGTGCCTGGCCTTGCCGACCTCAGATTGCTGAGGAGTTTCGCCGGCGTGCGCACCGCCGTTGTCGATGGTCTGCCACTCGTCGGCCGGATCCCCGGCCTGGAGAATGGCTATGTGGCGACCGGCTTCGAGGGCGACGGCATCTGTCTCGGCCCGGTCACCGGCAAGTCGATTGTCCAGCTTATCTGCGGCGAAGAGCCGGACATTGATCTTTCATCCTTCGATCCGGCCCGGTTCGCCGGCCAAGGAGTGGCGGCATGAGCGCGCAGACCTTTGACTGGATGGGACAGAGCATCCCGTTCCGCACGGGAGAGAGCATCACGGCCGCGCTGGAGGCCGCCGGCATCCGCACCTTCGGCCCCGACGCGCTCGGCCAGGAGACGCGCTATTTCTGCGGCATCGGCGCTTGCCAGTGCTGCCTGCTGCGGGTTGACGGTGTCGTCCGGGAAGCGTGCATCACGCCGGCCAAGACGGGCATGCACGTCGAAGCGCTGGAGAGACGCCATGATTGAGCCCGATGTCATCATCATCGGCGGCGGTCCGGCCGGGCTTGCGGCAGCGATCGAAGTTGCTCGCTCCGGTTACACGGTCGAACTCGTCGAACAACGCGAGAGCCTCGGCGGTGCGATCCATCGCCAGCCGATCGAAGGCGTTGCGCCGATCAACCAGGCGGCTGGTCCCAAGGCCCGCTGGCAAGCGCTGGCGGACGCCTTTGCTGCGGCACGCATCCCGGTACGTCATGCTTCGGTTCTCCTCGGCGTCGACGGCGACGGGCGGGTGCTGATCGAGAACCGGCGAGCCGGCCGGGTCGAACAGTTGTGCCCCAAGGCTGTCATCCTCGCGACCGGCGCGGTCGAGAAGGTCTATCCGCGGCCCGGCTGGCAGATGGCCGGGGTTTCGACCGCCGGCGGGTTGCAGGTGATGATGAAGGAAACCGGACAGGCGCCCCAAGGTCGCGTCCTGCTCGCCGGTAGCGGGCCGTTGCTGATTGCGGTCGCGGCGCAGATGGCACGGCTCGGAAATCCACCGGTAGCGATCATCGAGGCGGGCGATCCTGTGCGGCGGATCGGACCAGGGGTTGCCATGCTCGGCCACGCCGCACTCCTGCGCGAAGCAGCGGGCTATCTTTCGGAAATCTATCTCCGCCACATTCCGTGGATGCGTGGCACGCAGTTCATGGCGATCGAGCGCGATGGCGCGAGCCTTCAGGGCGTCGTACGTCGACGCGACGGTAGTAAACAGCGGATCGCGGTCGAT
>DBUL01000014.1 GCA_002307905.1 Rhizobiaceae bacterium UBA1291 | reverse complement strand
AATCTAGACAGGAAACGCTCTCGAAGCGCGCTCGGTCAAGGCGTCGCTTGGGCCGCATTGGAACGCCATAAGGTCAAACCTCGTGGAGAGCAGGAGGCAAGATAGACCCTCTTCCCCCCGAGCGCCGAATTGCCCGCAGTTCCCGGAAATCAGTTGATCAGCTTCAGCCGTATTGCCTTGGCAACCAATTGCGTCCTGTTCACGCAGTCCAGCTTCTTGATCGCATTGGTCATGTAGGCGTTGACCGTGTGATCCGACAGCGAGAGGATACGGCCGATCTCGATCGAAGTCTTGCCTTGGGCCGTCCAGCGCAACACTTCGAGTTCGCGGGCAGACAGGATGTTCGGTGCGGCGGTTTCCGCGCGCCGCATCCGGTCGTAGACGTCGAAGGCGTGCAGCGAGATCATGCCCAGTTCATTTAACTCGATCTGGTGCAGCGGCTCGCGCCGGCCGTCGTAGCGCAGGAGATAGCGCCCGCCATCGACGGAATTCATCGGGAAGATCATGCCCATCAGCAGGCCGAAGCGGCTCATCAACTCGTGCATTTTGTCCGGGCATTCGAAGCTCGACGAGAGCCCGTTGTCGCCGAGGTGCCAGGTCTGGGGCAGTATCGAATTCTTGAATTTCGGCAGGATGGGGCAATGGCGCAGGAACTGGTTCTTGTCGAATTCGCGGGAAAACTGCTGGGGAAGCGTGCTCTCCAGCACCAGTGGCATGATCGCCAGATCGTTCGGTGTCGGGGCAACCATGATCGTCACGTGATCGAGGCAGAATTCGCCGACGATCCGTTCCATGATGCTCATCAACTGAACACGTGTCTGGCTGCTCGCTATTTCACCGCTCAGCAGTGATTGGCGTTCTGCGGTAATCATGCGTCAATTCAAACGTTGAGAGGTGTATGTTATGGTTAACGAAGGCATTCGTCGCCCCGAAAAGCCAGTGCTTTTTTAACTGGGTTCGGGGTAAAGTCCACGTACAAAATAGAAAAATCGGGAGCCTTGGTAAACAAAGGTTGGGTTCCCAGCCTGATCGGGCACTAGACCGGCAGCGCAGATCCCGTCTTCACCTCCTCCATTACGGCATAAGTGTGCGTTTCGCGTACGCCGGGAAGTGAAAGGATGACCTCAGAGAGGAACTGGCGATAGGCTTCCATTCCGGCGACCCGGGCCTTGACCAGATAATCGAAACCGCCCGCCACCATGTGGCACTCCATCACGTCGTCCGAGCGCTTGACCGCTGCCGCGAAGGCGTCGAAAACATCGGGCGTCGTTCGGTCGAGCTTGACCTCGATGAAAACCAGCAGGTTGCGCCCGAGCTTTTCCGGCGACAGAATGGCCATGTAACCGGTGATGATACCGTCGCGCGTCAGCCGGCGAACCCGCTCGGCGGTCGCCGTTGGCGAGAGGCTCACCCGCTCGGCGAGCTCGATATTGGTGAGCCGGCCCTCTTTCTGCAGTGTTCGGAGGATCTTCCGGTCGAGCTTGTCCAGTTCTTTCATTCTTCGCTATCCTCTGGCGATTTTATGGTTGTTTTCGCGGATTATACCGTAAAAATCCGCGATTAAAATCACCAATGTGTGGATACGTTGCCGATATCACGGAGGTAACGATGAGCAAGAGCGCCATGCCAGAATTCCCGCTTTTTTCCGCCCCCTATGCCGGCGATGACGACGAGTTAATGGGCGCGTTTGCGGCCAGTCTGTCGCTCAGCGCGCAGCAGAATGCCGCGATCGACGCGCGCGCCACGCGTTTCATCGAGGCGATCCGCAACAATTCCGGCTCGATCGGCGGCGTCGAGGACTTTCTTCGGGAATACGGCCTGTCGACCCGTGAAGGCCTGGCGCTGATGGTTCTCGCCGAAGCGCTGCTGCGCGTGCCCGATGCCTTGACCCAGGATCGCCTGATCGAGGACAAGCTGAAAGAGGGCGGGTGGAGCGAGCACGAGGCGCATGGCGACAGCTGGTTCGTGTCGGCGTCGGCCTGGGCGCTTGGCCTCTCGGCCCGCGTCATCCGTCCCGGCGAGACGCCTGAGGGCGTCATGCGCGGTCTGGTCAAGCGGCTCGGCCTGCCGACCGTGCGCTCGGCCACCAAGCAGGCCATGCGTTTCCTCGGCCATCACTTCGTGCTCGGCGAAACGATGAAGGACGCGCTCGGTCGTGCCGCCAAGAGCGAGGAGAAGGGCTATCGCCATTCCTTCGACATGCTGGGCGAGGGCGCCCGCACGGCGGAAGACGCCAAGCGCTATTTCAAATCCTATGCCGATTCGATCGACTCGATCGGCGCCTTCATGGCCAAGCACGGCAAGGGCAGCCAGCTGCCGGACCGCATGGGCATTTCGGTCAAGCTCTCGGCGCTGCATCCGCGCTACCTCGCCACCCATCATGAGCGGGTGATGCGCGAACTGGTGCCGGATCTCCTGAAGCTCGCCCAGATGGCCAAGGCGCACCAGCTGAACTTCACCGTCGACGCCGAGGAGGCCGACCGGCTCGAACTCTCGCTCGACGTCATCGGCGCCGTGTTCTCCGATCCGTCGCTGGCCGGCTGGGACGGTTTTGGTCTCGCCATCCAGGCCTACCAGAAGCGCGCGCCGCAAGTGATCGACTATATCGACGAACTGTGCCGACGGAACGGCCGGCGCATGATGGTGCGCCTCGTCAAGGGCGCCTATTGGGATACCGAGGTGAAGCGGGCGCAGGAACGCGGCCTTAACGACTATCCGGTCTGGACCCGCAAGCCGGCGACCGATCTCGCCTATCTCGCCTGCGCCGCGAAGATGCTGGCCAAGCGCGAACGGATCTTCCCGCAGTTCGCCACCCATAATGCGCTGACGGTGGCGATGATCCTGGAACTGGCCGGCGCCGATCGCACCGGCTTCGAATTCCAGCGCCTGCACGGCATGGGCGAGGCGCTCTACAACAACCTGCTGTCGGGCAATGAGCGCATCGCCTGCCGCATCTATGCACCGGTCGGCGGCTATCGCGACCTGCTCGCCTATCTCGTCCGTCGCCTGCTGGAGAACGGCGCCAACTCGTCCTTCGTCGCCGTCGCCGGCGACAAGAACGTGCCGATCGCCAATCTGCTGGAGCGGCCGGTCGAACGGCTCGGCATCGACCAGGGCAAGAGCGTGCGCCACAACCAGATCCCCATGCCGCTCGAGCTCTATGGCGAGCGCAAGAACAGCGCCGGCTTTGAATTCGGCCATCGCGAAAGCCTGAAAGGCCTGATCGCGTCGCTGGCCGGCCAGACGGCCAAGGTCGATGCCACGCCGCTGGTTCCGGGTGCCACGGGCCAGGCGGAAGCCGTGCCGGTCCTGTCGCCGGCCGACCGCAGCCGGGTCGTCGGAACTGTCCGCAATGCGGCCGTCGCCGACGTCGATCGCGCCTTTGCCGCCGGCCGGAAGGGCTTTGCCACCTGGTCGAAAACGCCGGTCGAGGACCGCGCCGCCTGCCTCGACAAGACTGCCGACCTGTTGGAAGCCAATCGCGACCGGCTGCTGGCGCTGCTCTCCGCAGAGGCCGGAAAGACACTGGATGACGGCATTGCCGAAATCCGCGAGGCGGTCGATTTCTGCCGCTACTATGCCGTCCAGGCGCGCAAGCTCTTCGCCGAGGCCGAGGCGA
>DBUL01000029.1 GCA_002307905.1 Rhizobiaceae bacterium UBA1291 | reverse complement strand
GCTTGAAGAACAGAAGACCGAAAATGTAATGCTTGTAGTCGCCGGAATCGATTGATCCCCGCAGGATATCCGCCGCCCGCCAGAGATGGTTTTCCAGCTGCGCCAGGCTCAACGTCGTCATGTATTCATATCCCTCACATCAGCCGCAGGCCGATCCTACCAAATCGCCGCGCACCGGCAAATTATCTGGACAAGGGCTACAAAGCGACTAGAAATTTGCGCACAATTTGCGGTCACACCCGAGGTGAATCTTGAGCGATATCAAACTGTTTCACTTTGGCTGTGCTCAAGGTGCCGAGCTGCCCGGTGGCGCCATGCAGGTAGAGAAGCCCCTGCAGATCCTGTTCGAGGCCAATCTCGAGACGCGGCTCGGAATGTGAGACGGCACCGAAATATGACCCCATTCAGATTTGGCCTACGCACCCGAAAACGTTTCATTATTCTGAGGTTCAGTGGGGGCACTGATCGGCGCCGACAATGACCTCACCCAACGGGATGCCGATTCACATTCCGCTCCACGCAGCCCTTCAAGCACAGTTGATGACCACCAACGGTACCGCCCGCGGTCGTTCATAGTTGACGTGATGTCAGGGAGTCTCTGGGCATACTGCGGGACATCCTGACGGCGGCGTCATTTGACGGAGCCATCAATTGGGCCTATATATTCAGCCAACCAGAAGCCCACGCGGGCATTTGTGGAGTTTTGGAAATGTCGTCGGTTGATTCACTTGTGCTCAGCACGGTCAACGCCCCGTACAGTAAGAAGCTGGACGCGATGACACTTGCCAATTACATCCTGGAGCCGGCCAAGAGCAAGACAGCAGCCGGGCCGATGTCGTCCTTTTTCTATGAAGTGTCGCCAGATCTCCAGATTGCCTTCGCTGAAGGTCACGGCATTTCCGTCGCGGCGCTGAAGTCTGCCGCTTCGTTCTTTGATGCTTGGTCTGGGCAGAAGAGTGCACTGGCTGCATGATCTCCCATTGGGAGCGACTTCTCGTTATCGCCCGCAGTATTATCGATCAATCCGGCATAGGTGACGATTGGGCGTTTGGCGGCGGGACAGCCATGATGGTTCAGATCGGGCATCGGCTTAGCCACGATATCGACCTGTTCCTCGACGACCCGCAGCTCCTCGGCTACGTCGATCCAAGTAGACAGAGCTTCCATTTCGAGATCAAGCCGTCTGCATATGCAGGTGACGGCAACCGCTTCCTGAAAATCGCGTTCGATGACCTCGGGGAGATCGATTTTGTTGCGTGTTCACCGTTGACCGACGAACCGACCAGGAGGATTGAGCTGCACGGCCGCCCGATTTTGATAGAGACAATTGCGGAAATCATCACCAAGAAGGTGTTTTACCGTGGGAGCATGGTAACACCGCGCGATGTCTTCGACATTGCTGCTGCCGCGAAAACACACCGGCTCGAGCTTGTCCAGGCGCTTGCAGGATATCCCCAGAAGGTCTCCGTAACCATCACCGCGCTTGAGAGGTCAAACCCCGAGTACGTTCTGAGCGTTATCGGCGATCTCCAGATCAATCCAGATTTCGAGCCCCTAAAAGAGACCGCGATCGATGAGTGCTTGGCGATCTTGAGGTCGGCACTCGTCTCGTAAAATCGACGCCGCTGAGGAGTAATATTCCGTATTGTGCCCCACGCCATTCCCGCGCCGAAACACACGGAGAAGATTGTCAAGCCGCTCAAGCGGCGGTTCGGCCGCTCCGATCGGCGGGCCTACAGAAGGAAAACCTGCGGCTCGGGCCGCAAGATGCTGCCAAACTCGATCGCATCAAACATGTCGCTCTCATTGCCGATCGGGCGCCGCGGCAAGAGCTGTCACGAAAGTACGAGCTGAGCCGGATTCGGAACAATGGGTTAGGACTGATCATCTAGACACGGTGTTCAATCTGGAACTGAGACCGCCGCGACCGCTTTAGTCAATGGCGAAGATAAAACCGAAATTCGGAATAGTTTGGTACATACCTCGGACTCTTTCTGCATGTCGCCCGTACCAAGTTATGCCCCGAGAGCTGGTCGAAATGCTTCGCGTGTGCAGGTCAAAACCATCCCCCGCAACCAAAACAAGTGAATATATCTCAACACATGCCAATCTAAACAAAGTTCCTCAGCCCCTGCGTCGAGGAGCTCCGGTGCCTTGGCCTCCGTGTCGACCTCCCCGATATCTGGCGTGACAACGGATCTTGGTTCACCATCGTGGCCGGCTGACTGTCTAGGCCAGCACCGAAGCCAAAAACTCGCGCGTGCGCTCCTGTTTGGGCGCTTCGAAGATCTCCTCGGGTGAACCCTGTTCGCAGATGCGACCCTTGTCGAAGAAGCAGACTCGGTCCGAAACCTCCCGCGCAAAGCGCATTTCATGCGTGACAAGAAGCATGGTCAAATCGTGCTCGTGTGCCAGTCCGCGGATGACGGAGAGCACTTCGCCCACCAATTGAGGATCAAGCGCCGACGTCGGCTCATCGAACAGCAGGACGCTCGGCCGCATGGCGAGGGCGCGGGCAATCGCGACGCGTTGCTGCTGTCCGCCCGAGAGCTGGGCCGGGTAATGGTCTTTCTTGTCCGCCAGTCCGACCATATCGAGCAGTTCGATGGCACGCGCTTCCGCTTCCGCCCGCGCCATGCCCAATACCCGGACCGGCGCTTCTACGACATTGCGCAGGACCGTCATGTGCGGAAAGAGATTGAAGCTCTGGAAGACCATGCCGACATGGCTGCGGATCTGGCGCAGATGTCTCTCCGATGCCTGGAACGGTCCTTTGCCACGCTCTTCATGGTAGGACATGTCGGCAAGGGTCAGCTTGCCTTCCTGGAAGGGTTCCAGCGTCATCAGGATGCGTAAGACCGTGGATTTTCCGGAGCCTGAGGGCCCGATGAGCGTAACCTTCTCGCCCTTAGCCACGCTGAAGTTGAACTGGTCGAGCACCGTCAGAATGCCGAAGCGCTTCGTGACGTCGGAGAACTCTATAAAAGGGTTATGAGCATCGGTCATCGCATTGGGATCCCTGCTTTGGGGAGCGCTTTCTGCAGGCGGTGGAGGCCTACCGAGCAGATCAGCGTCAGGAGAAGGAAGATGAGGCCCACCAGCGTCAGCGGCACGAGATACTCGAATGTGCGTTCGCCGATCATGTTGGCTAGGCCCATCATCTCGAGAACCGTGACAACGGAGAGAACAGGTGTTTCCTTGATCATCGCAACCATATAATTGCCCATCGCCGGCACGATGCGCGGAATGGCCTGGGGAATGATGATGTCACGATAGGCCTGCATGCGTGTCAGATTGAGCGCCGTCGCAGCCTCCCATTGGCCGCGATGCACGGCCTCGATCCCCCCGCGATAGACCTCGGACGTATAGGCCGCATATTGAAGACCAAGGGCAAGCGCGCCGGTGAGGAAGGCGGGTAGGACAATACCGAACTCGGGCAGGACGTAATAGAGAAAGAAGAGCTGCACCAGAAGTGGCGTATCGCGCAGAAACTCGACAACGAATGCGGTCGTCCAGGAGATCGCCTTGACCCGGCTACGGCGCAGCAAGGCGAAGGCGAGGCCAAGGGAGAGCGCAATTGCGAAGCCGGCAGCCGCCGCCTTCAAGGTCACGGTCAGGCCGATCAGGATGATCGGAAGGATCGAGATCGTGTAGGTGATCCAGGTGGTCGTGTCCCATTCATATCCATACATCATGACGGCAGGATCCTCACGAATGGCCCGGACGGGGCAGGGCGTCGCCGCGTCGCACGAAGCGCTCGATAACCTTGATTGCCATCATCAACACCAGCGACATCGCGAAGTAGCAGAGGAGCGTGATCGAGTAGATGCTCGTGCTGTCGAGGGTCAGGTTGCGGATCGACTGGGCCGCGAATGTCAGATCCGCGATGGAAATGAGCGAAACGAGGGAGGAAAGCTTGAGGGTCTCGATGGCCAGATTGCCGAAAGCGGGCATCATCTCGACGACCGCCTGGGGCAGTGAAATCCGAAACAGCGTCTGGAAGCGATTGAAGTTCAGAGCGCGAGCGGCTTCCAGCTGTTGCTGGGAGACAGAGGAGAGCGCACCACGGACGATCTCGGCGCCATAGCCGCCGACATGGGCGGCCAGCACCAGAATGCCTGTGGTGATCGGCTCGAAACTCAGTCCCACCAATGGCAGTGCATAATAGAACCAGAAAAGCTGAACGAAGAGCGACGTGCCACGAAACACTTCCGTGTAGCAGAGCGCTATACCTGACAGAATGGGGCCGCCCTCGACGCGTAGGATGCCGAAGAAGAAGGCCAGGGCTGCTCCCACGGCAATCGCCGCAAGCGTGATCGTCATCGTGACGGCCGCGCCTTTCCAGAGCATAGGCAGATAGGCTGTCCAATCCATCTGTGAACTCTCCCGGTTTCAGGTCTTGTGGCGCCCGGTCAGGGCCGGGCGCCATCTACCGTTATTTGCCGGCGCACAGATCGGCCACGTTCTTTTCCGCAGCGGCCGCGATGCTGGCTTCGGAAACGCCATATTTTGCAAGGATCGCCTTGTACTCGTCCGTCTTGCGAAACTCGACAAGCGCGGCGTTGAAGGCGTCGCGCAATTCCTTGTCTTCCGGCCGGAATGCAAAGCCACCGTAGTTGCGAACCGGTGCATCATTGACAATCGGATCTTCGAAGGGGGCGACCTGCTCGACATTCGCCTGATCCTTGGCGAGCTCCGAGACGGTCAGCTCCGTGGCGGCATAGGCGTCCACTCGGCTTTCCACCGTCGGGATTGCATCGGCATTGGCCGGAATGAAGACGATCTGGTCGTCCTTGACGCCCACAGCCCGAAGGAAGTCGACATTGTTCGCGCCCGACACGACGGCGACCTTCAGCGACGGGTCCTTGGCGATGTCGGCATAGGTGGTCAGGCCCTTCGGGTTGCCCTTTTTCACCAGGAGACCTTCGCCATAGGACGAGTTCGGTTCGGTAAACGAGACCTGCTGGCAGCGCTCAGCCGAAATGTTCTGTTCGGCCGCAGCGAAGTCAAAACGGCGGGCCTTGAGGCCCGGGATAAGCGTGCCGAAGGGCGTCACCGTCCAGTTGACCTCTTCAATCCCGATTTGTTTCAACACGGCGTTGGCGACATCCGGACCGATGCCTGCGGAGGTGCCGTCAGGCTGCATGTAGGAATAGGGCACTTCATTGGCGGTGGCTGCACGAATGTAGCCCTGCTCCTTGACCTCCTCGAGGGTGAGGGCACTGGCAGATGTGATGGACATGATCAGGGCAAGGGCGGAAAGCCCGGTGATCTTGGTGACGTGCATGTGAATTCTCCTCTGGTTCCATTGTTTTTGCTTGTCCGTTCCGGATCTTGTGCCGGTTTACCGGGCAGGTTCTCCCGTAACCGTAGCGATTACGGAAAGGCAGTCGCCGGCCTTGATCAGGCCGGGAACGTGACGTGCCGCAAGCACGCCATCCATGGTGGCTCGATAGTCGACCGGCGCGAGGCCTGTCTTACCCACGGGATAGACGCGGGCAATGGTTTCGCCGGTTCTAACGATCTTACCGAGGTCCCGTGCAAAGGCGACGAGGCCGTCATCCTCCGCAAACGTGAAGCAATCGCTCGACGGCATGTCCAGCCACCGGGTCGGTTGAACATCAGGAGCGCCAGGCAAGATGCCCGCGTGGCGCAACAGGTTGAGGATGCCTTTGCGGGCGATCTGGATCGAGGCGGCACTTGCCGTGCCGGCGCCGCCGAGCTCCGTGGTGACGAATACCTTGCCCATGTCCTCGACGGTCGTATCGAGCATCCCGACTGCATCGATTTCCAGCATCTTCATCGAGTAGGGGGCGGCAAAAGCCGCCACGGCGTCGAAACAACGCGCCTCCTGGGTTTTGTCGGGCAGCTCATGTGCTGCGGCGTATGGCAGAAAGTCGAGCGTCTTGCCGCCTGAATGGAAATCGAGGACCAAGTCGGCGAGCGGTGCCAGATAGCGCGTCACGTAGTCGGCGATCTTTTCCGTCACCGAGCCGTCCGGGCGTCCTGGAAAGCTGCGATTCAGATTTCCCCGATCGATCGGAGAGGTTCGTGTGCCGGCGCGAAAGGCGGGATAATTGAGCGCCGGAACGATGATGACACGTCCGCTCACGTCAGCCGGATCCAGCGTCTGCGCCAATTCGAAGAGGGCCGCCGGTCCTTCATATTCGTCGCCGTGATTTGCTCCGGTGAGAAGAGCGGTCGGTCCTTCGCCGTTGGCAATGACGCAGATCGGGATCATCACCGAACCCCAGGCGCTGTCATCGCGGCTGTAGGGCAGGCGCAGATGACCGTGCTGTACCCCCTTCGCGTCGAAATCGACGGAAGGGGGGATCGGCGAGGGGAGGGACAGGCTGGTCAACATGGTTCAGCCCTTCACGAACAGCTGGCGCGGAACATTCGAAAGACATTCGACACCGGTTTCGGTGATCGCGATGCTTTCCGTAATTTCGAGCCCCATGTCCTCGAGCCACAGCCCCGTCATGAAATGGAAGGTCATTCCTGGCGTCAGCTCGGTGCGATCGCCGGGGCGCAGGCTCATCGTGCGCTCGCCCCAATCCGGCGGATAGGAAAGACCGATGGGATAGCCGGTGCGGTTGTCCTTGATGATGCCGTATTTCTTCAGGACGGCGAAGAAGGCATTGGCGATGTCTTCGCAGGTATTGCCTGGCCTTGCTGCTGCCAGCCCTGCCTCCATACCTTCGAGGGTCGCCTTTTCGGCATCGAGAAAGGCCTGCGTTGGCTTGCCCAGAAAGACGGTCCGCGAGAGTGGGCAGTGGTAACGCTTATAGGCGCCGGCGATCTCGAAGAAGGTCCCTTCGCCGAGGCGCATGGGTTTGTCATCCCATGTCAGATGTGGCGCGGAGGCGTCTGCACCGGACGGCAGTAGCGGCACGATCGCAGGATAATCGCCGCCGAACTCGGAGGTGCCGCGAATGCCGGCGTCATAGATCTCGGCAACCAGGTCGCACTTGCGCATGCCCGGCTCGACGACGTCGACAATCCGCTTGTGCATCAGTTCGACGATTTTGCCGGCCTTGCGCATGTAGTCGAGTTCGGTCGGGCTCTTGATGGAGCGCTGCCAGTTGACGAGACCTGCGGCATCCTTGAAGCGGGCATTGGGCAGATGCTTTTGCAGTGAGGCAAAGGCCGCTGCCGAGAAATAGTAGTTGTCCATCTCGACGCCCACGGCGAGGCTCGACCATTTGCGCTCTTCGATGATCTGCGACAGAAGATCCATCGGGTGGCGCTCGATCGACTGCACGTAGTGATCCGGGTAGCCGATGATGTTGGCGTGGTCGAGATAGGCGGTACGCTTGGCGCCATTGGCGTCCTGCTTGCGACCATACCAGATCGGTTCTCCGCTCGGCGGAACGAGCACGCATTGATGCACATAGAAGGACCAGCCATCATATCCCGTCAGCCAATGCATGTTGGATGGATCGGTGACGATCAGCAGATCAATGCCCGCTGCCTCCATGGCTCGACGGGTCTTGGAAAGGCGCTCGGCGTATTCCTCGCGCGTAAAGTTCAGTGTCACGCTCACGCTTCGTCTCCCTTGTCTATTCCGTTGTCGATGGTTTGTCCGCTGCCGGCGTCGCGCGCCCGGCTAACGGCCAGATTGGCAATGGCGGTGTCCTGTACGCCGGTGCCCGTCAGGTCCGCGAAGGTGATTTCTTCGGCGCTCGTTCTGCCTGGCGCCTTGCCAGCGACGACCGCTCCGAGCTCGTCGAAATGCGGGTCTGCCGCAACCGCTCCGGCCTTAATGGCGTGGTGCAGCTCGCCAAGAACACGTGTCTGGGTGATGCGATCGGCGATGTATCTGGCCCTGGCGAAGACGGCGGGATCGATCTCGTTTTTATGTTCGGCATCGGATCCCATCGCCGTAAGATGCTGACCGGGCTCCAGCCAGTCTGCAAGCAGAACCGGTTCTTCGGCAGGCGTCGTCGTGACGATGATATCGGCATTGCGGGCGGCCTCCCGAGGGTCCGCCACGGCAGCCACGTCGATTCCATGCTTGCTGGTGAAATCGGCGGCGAGCTTGCGCGCTTTTGCAGGGTCGCGCGCCCAGATCCGCGCCGACGTCAGCGGCCGTACCAGCATCAGTGCCTGAAGCTGCAGCTGTGCCTGCATGCCTGCACCGAAAACCGCGGCGACGGAGGCGTCTGGACGCGACAGATGCCGCGCCGCGACCGCGCCTGCCGCAGCAGTACGCACATCTGTGAGATAGCCATTGTCGAGCAAAAGCGCCTCGACCAGCCCAGTTTTCGCGCTGAAGAGGATCATCAGCCCGTTGAGGCTTGGCAGGCCGAGCTTGGGATTGTCGAAGAAGCCTGGGCTGATCTTGATCGCAAAACCATCAAATCCAGGAACATAGGCGGTCTTGACGTCGACCTCGCCGCGGAACTGGGGAATGTCGAGCCGCAAGATCGGAGGCATGGCCACGTCCTGGGTGGCCAGCGCCGCAAAGGCGCGCTCGATGCAGTCGACCGCAGAGACGTCCAGTTGGACGACTGCTCGCAGGTCACTTTCCGTCAGGATCGTGATGCGGCTCATGCGTCTGCTCCCTCTGTTATTCTCTGGTGGAGCTTCGGATCGATGTTGCCGCCCGACACGATGACGGCGGTGGGGCCGGATAGTTCGACCTTCCTCGCCAGAATGGCGGCAATGCCGACCGCTCCGGCGCCCTCGACCGTCTCGCCTTCCTCGCGCCAGGCATGGCGGATGCCTTCGGCAATTTCGCTTTCGCTCAGAAGAATGACGTCATCGAGGAGACTGCTGCAAAGCGCGAAGGTGACGCGGTTCGAGAGGCCAACACCGCCGCCCAGGGAATCGGCCAGCGTTTCCTCTTCGCGGACCGCCACCGGTCGTCCGGTAGCCATCGACGCATGCATGGCGGCCCCCCGGTCCATGGAAATGCCGACCAGGCGTACCTGGGGGCGCAAGGCCTTGACGGCGACGGCAATGCCGCCAGCGAGGCCACCACCGGACAGGGGAACCAGCACGGTCGCCAGATCAGGGATGTCTTCGAGGATTTCGAGGCCGATCGTTCCTTGACCGGCGACGACATGCGCGTTGTCGAAAGGCGGGATCGCCGTCAGACCGCGTGCCTCGACCAGTCGTTCGACCTCCTCCTGGGCATCGTCCTGCGAGACGCCGACAATGCGGACTTCGGCGTCAAGTGCGCGGATGGCGTCGACCTTGTTGGCAGGAACGAGCGACGACATGCAGACAATGGCCGGCACGCCCAGTTCGCGTGCCGCATAGGCGACCGCCCGCCCGTGATTTCCCGTAGACGCCGTGACGAGCCCGCGTCGGCGCTGGGCATCGTCAAGCGACAGGATTGCGTTCATCGCCCCGCGCAGCTTGAAGGCGCCGATGGGTTGGTGGGTCTC
Organism: Rhizobiaceae bacterium UBA1291; assembly: GCA_002307905.1. GTDB lineage: Bacteria > Pseudomonadota > Alphaproteobacteria > Rhizobiales > Rhizobiaceae > Allorhizobium. The sequence goes on along the minus strand of DBUL01000029.1, from coordinate 5,566 downwards.
GAGCTTCAGATACACCGATTGGCCGGTGTGGTCAGACAGCGAGCTGGAACGAACGAGCGGGGTTCGGGCAACGTGGCCGTTTATCCTTGCCGACGCGCCTTCGATGTCCGCCAGAATGACTGGCAGAATGTTCGTGTAGGCCGATCGGTGGAAGGTTTCGCTCTTCATGATTGTCATGTTGTTGGCGAAATAAAATCATGTCAATTATTATATTGTAATGATTCAATGATTGTCGATGTGCAGCGTCAACCGATCGACCCTATGTCATAGACCGGGGGCAATTGTTCGAATGTCTGGCGTACGGTGGTCAGCGCTTTGATGAGGCTGGTCTGGTTCAGACGTCCGCCCAGGCAAATGCGGATACCGCCGCCATGGCCCGGTCCGGCGATGAAGGGCTCGGACGGCGTGACGGCGACATTCTGGTTGGCAAGCGCACGCACGAGACTGTCCTCGGTCCAGTGGGGAGGAACCCTGAGCCAGGCGCAGAGTGCGAGCGGGTGGCTGGAGGCGATATGATCTGCCAGAATTTCTACGGTCACCTGCTGGCGCCTTCGCGCTTCTTCGCGCTGGATGGCGACCAATTGCCGTGCCATGCCATTCTCGACCCAGCGTGTTGCAATTTCACCCGCCAGATAGGTGCCGCTCCAGCTCGTGACACGCAAGATGGAGGCCGCCCGAATGGAATAGGAGCGCGGCACGATAAGGTAACCGACGCGCAGCCCGGTGAGGACGGTCTTGGTGAAGCTGGTGACGAAGAAGCCGAGATCGGGAATCATGTCGCAGATCGAGGGCAGGTCTTCCTCGATCATCGGCCGATAGACTTCGTCTTCGACAACAAAGACGCCGTATTGCTCGGCGATTGCCGCAATTTCGCGCCGGCGCGCTGCACCGGCTACGTGGCCGGTCGGATTGTTGAGTGTCGGGATAAGGACCAGTGCGCGCACCCCGCCGCCCGAACAGGCGGCCGCAAGTGCATCCGGCAAGATGCCTTCCTCGTCTGTCGGCAAGCCTTTGAGACTGAATCCGAGGACGTTCGAAAGTCCGATGATGCCATGATCGGTCAAGTTTTCGCATAGGACGACATCGCCGGGTCGAACGATACAGCTCAACGCCAGAAAGATGCCGTGGGCCGCTCCGTTGGTGATGAGGATGCGTTCGGCCGTCGCATCGACGTTCAACGTTCGCAGCCAGTCGCGTGCCGTTTCCCGATGACGCTCAAGGCCCGCAATCGGGCGGCAAGGCCTCATGAAACTGGCATTGTCACCCTCTGAGAGCTCCCGAAGTATGTCGCGGGAGGCGTTTTCGTGCACGTCGAGATAAACGCCCCGAACAATCGAAAGATCGAGCACCTCATTGGCGCTGTGATCGAGCATCATGCGACCCGCCCGATCCGTCACACGGGCCTTGACGAAGGTGCCGCGCCCGATCTCGCCGCTCAGATAGCCGAGACGTTCCGCCTCCTTGTAGGACAGGCTGACGGTCTGGACGGAGAGGCCGAGGTCGCGCGCCAGATCCCTATGTGTCGGCATTCGGTCCATCGGTTTCAGGATGCCTGCGTCGATGTCCGCTATGATGCGCTCTGTCAGTGCGGCATGCTTGGTCTCCCCCTTCAGCTTGGCGAGCTGAGGTCGCCAAACCACGGGCTTGGCGACGGTCATCGGTTCGCGGGCGAAGGGATTGGATTGTTGGCGCATGAAATTGTCTCGCTCGTACGACGTAAATTTCATGACATTATGCACGCTTCGCTTCATAAATGAAGCGTCATGCAATCTGAGGCGGGATCGCCTCAGAATTTTTCGCATTCCTGCGGCTTTGGTTGCGTGCGATTCGGCGGGCGGCGGGCGTTTCGCCGGTCGCTCGTCAGATTTTTTCGCCTGCCTTTACCAGTTCATCCATGACGGATCGCACAGCGGATTCGGCAATGGCGACGATTTCTTCAATCTCTTCCCTCGTCGTGACGAGGGGAGGGGCAAACCCCAGAATGTCGCCATGCGGCATCGCGCGTGCAATCAGCCCGCGGCTCCGGGCAGCCTTGGAGACACGCGCGCCGACGGACAGCGAAGGGCTAAAACGTGTCTTGTTTTCGCGATCCGCCACGAACTCGATCGCGCCCATAAGGCCTACACCGCGAACCTCGCCAACGATCGGAAGCTGCGCGAACTTTTCCTTCAGCTGCGCCTGGAAATAGGCGCCGACCTTGCGGGCGTTGCCCGGAAGATCCTCCTTTTCGACGATGTCAAGAACCGCATTGGCGGCTGCCGCGCCGATCGGGTGGCCCGAATAGGTATAGCCATGTGAAAAGGCGCCGACGCGATCAGCCCCGTCTTCCATGACCTTGTAGACCTTTTCGCCGACGATTGCGCCCGAGAGGGGGAAGTAGGCGGAGGTGAGGCCCTTGGCCACTGTGATGAGATCGGGTTCGATGCCGTAGTGCTGCGATCCAAACATCGAGCCGGTCCGGCCGAAACCGGTGATGACTTCGTCAGCAATCAACAGGATGTCGTATTTCCGGAGGACCTTTTGAACTTCCTCCCAATAGCCCTCAGGCGGCGGCGTGATGCCGCCCGTTCCAAGGACGGGCTCGGCGATGAAGGCGCCGACCGTTTCGGGATCTTCGCGCAGGATGAGAGCCTCGAGTTCGCCAGCGCGACGGATCGAGAATTCGAGCTCCGTTTCCCCGGCACCAGCGCCCCAATAGTGATGCGGGACACCGGTATGGAGAATGCCCGCGCGCGGCAGGTCCATGTGGTCATGATAGAAACTCATTCCGGTCATGGATCCCGAAACGATGCTGCACCCGTGGTAACCGCGCTCCCGGGAAATGATCTTCTTCTTGTTCGGCTTGCCGCGAAGATTGTTGTAGTACCAGACGAGCTTGGCCTGGGTCTCGTTCGCATCGGATCCCGACATGCCGTAGAAGACCTTGCTCATCTTGCCCGGCGCCATCCTGACAAGGCGGTCGGAGAGGATGGCAAGTTCATCGGTCGTATGGGCAGCATAGGAGTGATAATAGGCGAGGCGATAGGCCTGTCGGGAAATGGCTTCCGCGACCTCGGTCCGGCCATAGCCGACGTTGACGCAGTACAGCCCCGCAAAGCCGTCGATCAACTGGTTTCCATGCGCATCCTGAATGCGGATGCCCTTGCCGGTCTCGACGATCGTGGGATCTCCCATCTTGCCGCTGGCAAAATCCTTGAGTTGCGTGAAGGGGTGCAGGACCGAATTGCGGTCCATCTCGGCGATCTGGTTCAGATTGGCATTCATTGGGTCAAATCCTTTCAAGCAGCGAGCTTTCCGAAGCAGACGTATTTTGCCTCGAGATATTCCAGGAGGCCGTGGCGCGAGCCCTCACGGCCCAGGCCGGANNCCTCGCGCAAGCACCTCGTCCTCGTCGTCGAAGGGCAAGATTGCGGCGACCGGACCAAAGGTTTCTTCTCTTGCGATCAGCATGTCGTCTTCGACGTCGGCCAGCACCGTCGGCATGACGAAATTGCCGCCCAAGGGACTGTCCTGTCCGCCGCAGGCGAGGCGCGCGCCGGCAGACAGTGCCTGAGAGATCTGCTTTCGGCATTTTTCGGCCACCGAAGGACGCGTCATCGGCCCGATGTCGATGCCCGGCTCAAGGCCATGCCCCACCTTGAGTTCCGATGTCGCTCTGGCGAAAGCGTCAACGAAGCGGTCGTAAAGCCGGCGCTGGACGTAGATGCGGTTTGCCGCGAGGCAGTCCTGCCCTGATGTCGCAAACTTTGCACCAATGCACCCCCTCACCGCTTCCGTCAGATCGGCATCGTCAAAGAGGATGAACGGCGCATTGCCGCCCAGTTCAAGTGATGCTTTTTTGATCGTCGCGGCAGACTGGGTCAGCAGAATTCGCCCGACTTCCGTAGAACCGGTAAAGGAGAAAGCCCGAACCTCGGTGTGTTCGAGCAGTCGGCTAGACAGTGGCGCAGCCTCACCGGTCAGAACCTGAAATACGCCTGCCGGCATGCCTGCCTGCTGCGCAAGCTTTGCCAAAGCCAGAGCCGAGAGCGGTGTTTCGGGCGCAGGTTTGACTATCATGGTGCAGCCTGCCGCGAGTGCTGCGCCGGCCTTGCGGGTGATCATNNCGCCGACCGGCTGCATCTGCACCGAGATGCGGCCACCGGGCAGGTGGCTCGGGAGCGTTTCGCCATAAGCACGTTCGCCCTCGGCGGCGAACCAGTCGAGAAAGTTCGCTGCATAGGAAATCTCGCCCTCCGACTCTGTCAGCGACTTTCCCTGTTCCGCGGTCATGATGACGGCGAGATCCGCCGCATTGTCGCGCATCAGTTTTGCCCATGCGCGCAGGATCCGTCCGCGTTCCAGGGGCAACATGTCCCGCCAGGTCAGGAACGCCCGTCCGGCGGCTTCCACGGCATTGTCGGCGTCTTCGAGGGAACACGCCGCGACATCCCCAAGATGCTCTTCGGTTGCCGGATCGGTGACAGATAGTGTCTCGGCGCGCTCAACCCAAGCGCCGTCGAGGAAGGCGCGGTGCTCGAGCAGGCCGGGTTGCTGCAGTGATTTCAGCGCAGTGCTGGCGATACCTTTCATGCGTCTCTCCTCAAACGATGTGTGGTAGTTTAGCCGCGCTGCGTGAGCGTTTGACTGCGTAGTCGACGGAGTTTATGCAGAAAGAAGACTTGTTTTCCCCATTTGGCGCAGGATTGCTGCATGACTACATTGGATCGAGCCGACAGAGCGCTCTTGGATGCCGTTCAAAAGAACAATCGCCTGACATCGGAAGAGCTGGCGCGCATCGTCAATCTTTCGCCGACGGCCTGCCAACGGCGGCTGAAGCGGCTGCGGGAGGAGGGGGTGATTGAGGCGGATGTCTCGATAGTATCGCCCAAAGCCGTCGGACGGGGCATCACGATGATCGTTCTGGTGTCGCTGGAGCGCGAACGCGCCGATATCGTCGATCGATTCAAGGCTGCGATCCGGGCCACGAAGGAAGTTATGATTGGGTACTACGTCACGGGTGATGCCGACTTCATTCTCGTGATGACCGCAAAGGACATGGAGGACTACGAGGCGTTCACTCGGCGCTTCTTTTACGAAAACCACGATATCAAAGGGTTCAAGACCATGGTGGTCATGGATCGAGTGAAGGCAGGATTTGCGTTTCCGATCGATAACTAGCGGATCGGGGCAGCGCTGGGCGGTATAGTATCGCTTCCGCCAAGATCTCATGACGCCCTCCGAAGGTCGGTTTGTCGGGAGGTTTCGCCGGCAATGTGTTCACAGCGACGGCTGAAAAAAGCGATCCAATTGAGTGCCATGGAGCTTGCTTCGTCCGGTGGCCAATAGCCCGGCAAGGCGTAGCCTGGCTTCCCGGTTTTGAGAGTTCGCACGCCTAAAGCTTCGAGCGATGGAAAGCCGTGACGACGCAACCAGCTGCGCCATTTCACGATCTGATCCGTCTTCGTCTCGGCGACGAAGACGGGCGGGACAGCCCGACGCGTCTCGACGCGCTGCGGGGCGTCCTCGCGCGGGTTAGGTTTATTTATTTTTTCTTTCTCTGGGTTTGGTGGACATATTTGTCCCC
>DBUL01000169.1 GCA_002307905.1 Rhizobiaceae bacterium UBA1291 | reverse complement strand
CAGATTTCTTTGAGATCCCGGGCAAAACGCTGCCAGTTGCGCACGTAACTTTGGGCCGACAGGCCAAGGCCTGCGGCTGCGGCCTCGTCAAGGGTCCGCACGACACGGGCCGGAGAGCCGACGATCAGTGAATTGTCGGGAAATTCCTTGTTTTCCGTCACCAGCGCATTGGCGCCGATGAGGCAGTTCTTGCCGATCCTTGCGCCATTGAGGATGGTCGCCCCCATGCCCACCAGCGAATTCTCGCCGATGGTGCAGCCATGGATGATGGCGTGGTGACCAATCGTGCAGCCTGCACCGATGGTCACTGGAAAGCCTGGATCCGTATGGATCATCACGCCCTCCTGGACATTGGTCTGCGCGCCGATCACGATCGGCTCGTTGTCGCCGCGCAGCACGGCACCGAACCAGATTCCGACGTCATCGCCGAGGTCCACCTGGCCGATGACATGGGCATCGGGCGCGACCCAGAATTTGTCTGCTGACGGAACCTTGGGGGTGAGATTGCCCAGCGAATAGAGTGGCATGGCATATTCCTTAAGCGGCTGAACGGGATTCAGCGCAAGCGCAGGACGATGGGAAAACGGCCGCCATGCGATGATACATGGAGGTGTATGCTCGCCTCCGGCTGGGAATAGCGCCAGGCGCGTGCACCGTGGCAAAGCAACAAACCGATCAGATCCTTGGTCCTTGAGCCACGCTTGCGACTGAGGCCAAGGTCGGCGATCCGATAGGCTGCCTCATGCAGTGGATGCAGGCTGTGGCGGCTCTGCTTGCCGCTATTGTCCTGGGTCGGAGCGAATTCGAAGTGGTTTTCGTTCGATGCCATTTCACTTACCTCGTACGCGATACAAAATCGAGGTGAAGGGAGCGGTTTACTGGGCAGCAGCCCAGCAGCCGATCCCCATCTTCTTCAATGCCTTGCAGGTGTTGACGGCCGTCTTCTGGTCGTCGAAGCCGCCAAACCGTGCACGATAGACCTTTGCAGAACCGGAATTATAGGCGACGGTGAACGGGGTGGCGGAACGCAATACCTTGCCGCCCTTGTCCTGCGCCTTGCGCAGAAGGGTCATTGCCTGTTCCTGGTCGGGCGAGGTGCCGATCTGGACCACCCATCCGGAAGACGGTTGGGTGGAGGCGGTTGTCGTCTGGTCTATAGCGGCGGATGCCATGGCTTCCTGCTGTGCGGGTTCGATCTGGCCAGCTGGCGCGACCGAAACCTGGCTGTCCGGCATGTAGGCCGGTGCCGGCTGCGGGACCGGAATGCCCGCACCCAGTGGCTGGGGTTTCGCGCCACGGGCCATATCGAGAGCTGCTGCTGCGGCATTGTCGTTGGCAGGCGCTGCATAGGCTGTGGCAACGGGCGCTGCCTCGTAACGAGTTTGCGGCAGTGGCCCGGTGACGGGCAGTGACGGTGCGCCAAGAGCCACTTCTGGCCCGGCAGGAGCCACAGCCGTATTCATCTTGGCAATCAGATCGCCACCACCGCCTGAGCGGGAAGCCTTGGGCAGGTAGGCTTGCACCAGCTTCGTCATTCGCTCGTTGCGATTGGCGCCAGAGGGAGCCCCCATCACGACGCCCACGATGGAGCGGCCATCGACCTGAGCCGAAGTGACGAGGTTGAAACCGGCGGCCCTGGTAAAGCCGGTTTTGATGCCATCGACGCCACGCACGGAGCCGAGGAGGCGATTGTGGTTGCCGATCGTCTGCTTGCCGAAGGTAAAGCTGCGGGTGGAGAAATAGCCATAATATTGGGGGAAGTGCTCGCGAANCGCGATGCCGAGGCGGGCCTGATCGCGTGCGGTCGTCAGCTGTGCGGTGTTCGGCAGGCCGTGGGCGTTGCGGTAGGTCGTCTTGGTCATGCCGAGGCTGCGAGCCTTGGCGGTCATCATCTGGGCGAAGCGACTTTCCGAGCCCCCGAGAAACTCGCCAAGTGCGGTGGCGATATCATTGGCCGAACGGGTGACGAGCGATAGAATGGCCTGCTCAACCGTGATCGAGCGGCCGGCACCGACGCCAAGCTTCGATGGCGGCTCTTTGGCAGCATTGGCCGAGACCGTCACCTTGTCGCTAAGGCGGATACGGCCGGCTTCGAGCGCCTCGAACGCCATGTAGAGCGTCATCATCTTGGTGAGGGATGCGGGATAGCGCAAGCTGTCCGCATTCTCGCTATACAAGACCTTGCCCGTCTTGGCGTCGACGACGATACCGGCATAGGTCGGCTTGGCGACTGCCGCGGAAACATTCATCCCCAGAGCAGAAATCAGCACCATTAGGGCGACTGCCAGCTTGCGCATCAGGAGAGCGAGGTTAAGGCGTCGGATTGTATTGTTCACCGCAAGACTCTTCACATGCTGAATTTCGGATCGGACGCACCCCCACGCGACCACTCGCTGCGACAATACGAAAACAGCCTTACCAAGAGGTTTATAATGAATCATTCGTTGCCGCATTCGCGCGCTTTTGAAGCGTCGCGGACCTAGGCGCGCTGACGATCCTGCTGCGTATGTATCCCTCAATGGCGCTGTCGATCCGCTGCCAGTCCGAGAGGAGATCGCTTGAAAAGCGATAAAGCACCGTCAGGTCACGCCCGACGTGAATGTCGCGCTGGCAATCGCTGCCGCTCGCTGGCCCGTCTGGGCCTGGCAGAAGGCAGCGAACGGCATAGTCAGGCTTGTCGTGCCGTGACCCGGTCAGCAGGATTTCGCCGTCATAACCAGCGCCGGGAACGAAGCGATGGAGCGAGAGGCCGAAGGGCCCGCTTTCCGCCGTGCCGGCAAAGAGATGGGAATAGATGGGTTCGACGCGTCCCGACATGTCGCGCGACATGGTGCTTTGCGAGAGCTGCAGGAAGATCAGCGATTGGGTTTGCGTGAGGTCGTCAAAGCGCCGGCGGTTCTCCTTGGAGTAGCCGGTCATTTCCGGCCAGAGCAGGTAAAGGTCAAGCCGTTCGGTCGCGCCGTGCTTTCTCTGGTCTGCAAAGCGGATCGTGTTGGCCGTGATGCGCAGACGATCGAGGCCGATCGAGGTGTCGAAGGTCTCGGTGCTATCGCTGTGACCTGCTAGCGACCAGCGTTCACCAAACCGATGTCCAAAGAGGCTGATGCCGAGGGAAAGGAGCGCCAATACCATGACAGCGACCGTCAGGATCGCCAGGAAGCGATTTGAGAGGAGGGGCGTGTGATCTGCAGGTTCCGTTGCGGTATCTGTCCCGTGCATGGTTCTGCCCCCAAGACTGCGTCAAGGCGATCGGCGGAGCTCGGGTGCGGCGTCGACTATTGTGCCCGGGCGATTCCTGCCATCGCGATAGGGTCGACAGTCGATGATTGTGGTTAACGTGCGGTTAAACTCCAGGGGCGCGCGGACGCTCACTGGCTCTGCAAGGCATTGCAAAGCGTTGTTTTGGGCAAGGAATAAGCCGGTCCCGCTTGGAACGGGACCGGCTTTTGGGCTCCGGTCGGGGACGGGGTCGGCGGGGGACGGACCGGGCCGGGGGCTCTGCGGCAGTTGCGCCACCGCGATGACCTTATTAGTTCGTGCTGACGCTACCGACTGCGGTGGCCCGCCCGTCCTGCAGCTTGACCCACCGGCCCGGATGGTCGGACGACTGGCGCTTGAGGTAGGTGTATTCGGTTTCCGACCACAGCATGACCTTGTTGCGCATGTTGTCGAGAATGAAGTCGCCGTGGTCGGTGCGGACGGTCAAGACCGCGTGACCTTCGCCGTTCGGCTGAAGGACGACCGTGATCAGCAGGTCTGATGCCGCAAAGCCGCGGTCGATCAGCATCTTGCGTTTCAGAAGTGCGAAATCCTCGCAGTCCCCGACCGAACGGGGATAGGCCCAGCGCTCCTCGACGCCATATATTTCCTGGTCGGTGAGTGGAGTGATCGAGCTGTTGACTGTGTAATTGACGTCGAGCAGGGTTTTCCAGCTGTCTTGGGTCAGGGCAGCCGGGCCAGTGTCGGAACTGGTGGCGACGCATTCGCCGCCATAGGTCTTGCAGAACTCGTAGTGGCCGATCGGTGGGTTAGCCTTGCCTACGATGCGCATGCTGGCCGGTATAGCCGCCGCAGGAAGCGCCAGAGCGCCGCTGATTGCGATGGCCAAGAGTCCAATTCCCAGATTTCTTGTTTTTGTCATTGGTTGTCTCCCCGTGTTGAGGAGACAATGGCAGCAATGTTTTGATTGCTCGCAAAATCACGAAGTAAAAATAGAGGTTAAATGAAATCAAAGTCGAGTAAAAAATAACGAAAACAAGTATAAAATGCAAAATTGATTTTAATTGTATTTGTCGAAAATTTGTGTCGAATTTTAACGAGCGTGACTCGCGTTGGGCGATCTCTGTCGAGGTTAAGCCATTGAAAATAAATTGGAATGAGAAGGGCGCGCATAGGTTAAAGGGGGACGGTGCCCGATGCGCGCTGGGATGCAACTTGGCAAGAAGGCGATGAAGATCCTGGGGACTGCGTGGCAAGGCACGCGCAAAGGCAGCCTCAATGCCGATCGTAAGGTTCGGCGCGCAAAAAAATAATCTGGAAAAAATGTTTGGCCGACACGGGGGGATGCGTCCCGATGCCGGCCATGAGTGCAAGAAATGTGGGCGCCGGGGCTCTTGCTCGGTCGGCCCCGGGATACTCGTCAGGCGGGCCGCACGAGCATGTGCTTCTTCTTGCCGAGCGACAGCTTGATCACGCCGTCTCCGGTCATCTGGTCAGTACCGATCGCCATGCGATCGTCGCTGACGGTGGCATCGTTGATCTTCACCGCGCCGCCCTGCACGTGCCGACGCGCCTCGCCGTTGGAGGAGGCAAGGCCGGCGCGGACGATCAGCGAGAGCAGGCCGATGCCCGCCTCAAGGTCTGCAGCCGGAACCTCGATCGTCGGCAGGTTTTCTGAAAGTCCGCCTTCCTCGAAGGTCTTTCGGGCGGTCTCGGCCGCCTGCTCGGCGGCTTCGCGACCGTGCAGCATGGCGGTGATCTCGGTGGCCAGGATCTTCTTGACCTCGTTGATCTCCGAACCTCCGAGGCTAGCTAGGCGGCCAATTTCGGTCATCGGCAGCGTGGTGTAGAGCTTGAGGAAGCGCGGCACGTCCGCATCCTCGGTATTGCGCCAGTACTGCCAGAAGTCGTAGGCAGAGAGCATATCCGGGTTAAGCCAGACCGCGCCGTTGACCGACTTGCCCATCTTGGCGCCGGACGAGGTCGTCAGTAGCGGCGAGGTCAGCGCATAAAGCTGCGGGGTGCCCATGCGATGGCCGAGATCGATGCCGTTGATGATATTGCCCCACTGGTCGGAGCCGCCCATCTGCAGGCGGCAGTCGTAGCGCTTGGCGAGTTCAACGAAGTCGTAGGCCTGCAGGATCATGTAGTTGAATTC
>DBUL01000025.1 GCA_002307905.1 Rhizobiaceae bacterium UBA1291 | reverse complement strand
CCATGCTCGACGCGACGCACGGCCCCGATACCGGCAATCCGCATCCGCTGCCGGAGTTTCGCGGATCGTGGCTCGAGGCCGTCGGCCGTCCGCCGAAGCGCCTGCGGATCGCGGTGTCCTGCGAACCGATGCTCGGCAAGGCGGTCGCGCCGGAGGTTCGCGCGGCCTTTGCCGAAACGGTCCGCCTGCTCGAAGGTCTGGGACATGAGGTGGTGGAGGCCGCCCCACCGGTCGAGCGCGAGCGCTTCTCGCTCGCCTTCCTTACGGTGCTTGCCGCCGAGCTGCGCGCCGACATCGAGTTCATCGCCGAATTGAGCGGTGTCCGGGTGCGGCCGGAGGATTTCGATGCGTCCTCCTGCGGCCTCGGCCTGCTCGGCCAGGCTTTCTCTGCCGCCGAACTGGCTGCGGCACTGCGCTACCTCAAGCTCTCGGCGCGATCGATCCTCGGCTTCTTTGAAACTCACGACGTACTGATGACGCCGGTCCTCTCCAGCCTGCCGGTGAAGATCGGCGCGCTCCAGCCGAAACCGGTCGAGAAGAAGCTGATCCGCTTCATGGGGCATATCCACGGCGGGTCGCTGCTGAAGAAGCTCGGCATCGCCAACCAGCTCGCCGCCCAGACCTTCGAGTTCATCCCCTGGACGCCGGTATTCAACGTCACCGGCCAGCCGGCCATGTCGGTGCCGCTCGCCTGGTCGCCCGAGGGGCTGCCGATCGGCATGCATTTCGTCGGCCGCTTTGCCGACGAGGAAACCCTGTTCAGCCTCGCAGGAGAACTGGAGCAGGTGCGGCCATGGAAGGATCGGCGACCGCCGGCTTGAGGCCTGGGCGGGTTCGATGGAAAACGCCGGGGCGAGGAAACCGCTTGGGCGGCTGAGGCGTATTGCTTGCATGTGGCCCGGCGCATTTCCTGTCGGCGTCGCCCATGGAGCAGTCGATGATCATTGTCCACTACCTCGAGAATTCCCGCGCCCATCGCATCCTCTGGCTGCTCGAAGAACTCGGCGTTCCTTATGACATCAATGTCTATCGTCGTGGCGCGGACATGCGGGCGCCGGCAAGCCTGAAGGCGGTGCATCCGCTTGGCAAATCGCCGGTGATCGAGGACGGCGGAAAGGTGATTGCCGAAAGCGGGGCGATCATGGAGTACCTGATTGACAGCTATGGTGGGCAAGAATTGCGTCCACCGGCGGGAACAGACGAGCGGCTGCGCTACACCTATTTCCTCCACTATGCCGAGGGTTCGGCCATGCCGCTGCTGGTGATGAAACTGGTTTTTGCCAAGTTGCCGAGCCAGGTGCCGCTGTTGCTAAGGCCGATTGCAGCGCTGATAGCCAAGGGGGCGGGTTCCAAATTCCTCGATCCGCAACTCAAGGATCACGTCGCTTTCTGGGAAAGCGAACTCGGCCGCGACGGATATTTTGCCGGTGCAAGCTTCACGGCCGCCGATATCGCGATGAGCTTCCCGATCGAGGCGGGCATGTCGCGGTTTGGTGAACAAGCCACTGCGCTGCCGGGGATCCGGAGTTTTCTTGCCGCGATCCGGGCAAGGCCGGCCTACCGGCGGGCGCTGACACGTGGCGGCGCTTATGACTATGCCGAAACCTGAGCATTTGCCTTGTCCGTCTGTTCGTTCCCTGATTTCCATGGTTCTGTGGAACGCTTTGCTTTATGAAGGGTTTGAAGCCGCAGGCATGCGTTACGGAGAGGGATGAGATCATGGAATGGAAGGGTCGGCGACAGTCGGACAATGTCGAGGATCGACGCGGCAGGTCCGTCGGCCGCAGCGGAATGGGCCGCAATCCCTTCGGCCGTTCCGGTATACAGATCCCGATGGGCAGCGGCCGCCGCGGTGGCGGGCTGAGCATTGGCACGATCATCTTCCTTGTCGTCATCTACTTCGTACTCAAGATGATGGGCATCGACATGCTGCAGGTCTTGGACGGGGGCTCCGCGCCGCCGGCCGGCTACGAGCAGTCAACGGGAGAACAGCCGACCGCGCCTGCATCCGACGAGATGACCGCTTTCGTCCGGACCGTTCTGGCCGAGACCGAGGATACCTGGAACGGTATTTTCAAGGCCTCCGGCGAAAACTATCAGGAGCCGACCCTCGTGCTGTTTTCCGGGCAGGTCCAATCGGCTTGCGGTTTTGCCTCCTCGGCCACGGGGCCGTTCTATTGCCCGGGTGATCGCAAGGTTTATCTCGACACGAACTTTTTCCAGCAGCTAAAAGACCAATTCGGCGCGTCGGGTGATTTCGCCGAAGCCTATGTCATCGCTCACGAGATCGGCCACCACGTGCAGAATCTGACGGGGGTACTGCCGAAGTTCAACCAATTGCGGCAGCAAATGAGCGAGGTCGAGGCCAACCAGATGTCGGTGCGTGTCGAATTGCAGGCCGACTGCTATGCCGGCATCTGGGCAAGCTACACCGAGCAAAAAGGCTTGCTCGAAGCCGGCGACCTCGAAGAGGCTCTGAATGCGGCCCATCAGATCGGCGATGACACGTTGCAGAAGCGCAGTCAGGGCTATGTCGTGCCCGACAGCTTCAACCACGGAACCTCCGCCCAGCGGGCGAAATGGTTCAAGCGTGGTTTCGATAGCGGCGAAGTGTCGTCCTGCGATACGTTTTCGGGATCGATCTGATCTTCGGGACGCGATGCGTTCCGTCGATTACCTCTCTATCGATACATCCCCTCGCGCAGGTTGATCCCGTATTCGATCCAAGCCTTGAGGGCACAGAGCATCTGTGCCCAGCCCTGGCAGTTGCCGTAGGATGCGGCGAGGCCCGTCGGGGATTCCCTCCAGCCTTCCTCGGCGATCGTCACCAGGGTTCTGCCATCTTCGAGCGGAGCGAAGGTCATGGTGACTTGCGTCTTGTAGCCGGCACCGGCGGTGACTGCGTCGCCGTCGGCCGGGCCGCCTTCGTTTGCTTCCCATCTGAGCACGATCCGGCGGTCCTGTTCGACCTCGATCACATCCACGGGGAAGGCGCCAGGGAAGTCGTGGAAATCCCACGTGACAGTCGCTCCCGATTCGAGCCGCCCCTTGGCGCCGCCAGTGGTGAAATACTGCGACAGGTTCTGGGGATTGGCGACGGCCTCGAAGACATAGTGCACGGGGCGGGCGATATGGGCGGATACTTTGAACTTGAGTTCCATCATGGCCTCCTTGTATCGGCATCGATCATGTTATAAAAATATAACATGACTGCTTCACATCTGGAAGATACTGTTTTCAAGGCGCTGGCGGCGCCGGTGCGCCGGGCGATCCTCGATGCATTGAAGAAAGGCCCCAAGACGACGGGTGCCCTTTGCGATTCATTTCGATCGCTTGACCGTTGCACGGTGATGCAACACCTGAAGGTGCTTGAGGGCGCAGACCTGGTCATTTTCCGGCGCGAGGGGCGAGAGCGCTGGAACCACCTGAACCCGCTGCCGATCAAGGCGATCCATGACCGCTGGATTGGTGCCTATGCGGCCGACGCGGTCAACCTCCTGGCGCGGATGAAGAGCGAGCTCGAAGGGCCGCTCTCCTGAGGCGATCGATGAAGTCGGTCCGGCGCCGCGCCTGGATGAAGGCGGATATTGCGCACAGGTCCCCGGTCCGTTCCTCTACTCTCCGAGCCGCCATATAGGGTTGCCGCTCAGAGCCTTTGTGGACTTTGTCTGGCGGGATCGGGCGCCTGCGCCAAAGGAATTACGCATTCCATCAGCCTTTGTGATCTATCAACGAAATTTTCTGCACTATCCCGCTGCGGCTTGCTACCGCAGCGGGTTTCTTCTATCCAAGCGATAGACGCCGCTCGCCAGTATCCCCTGGAAGCGGCTTTTTTCGTCTTGGATAAAGCTCATGTCTAGCCATCGTGTTTACCCATCAGCTGGGAAGACGGCCAATAGCTGGGCCTCGCATGTTCGTGCGACGCTCGCGCTCGGAATACCGCTGATCGGCGCGCAATTGGCACAGCTCGGCATCCATACGACCGATGTCGTGATCGTCGGCCAGCTCGGTGCGCAGTCCCTTGCCGCCATGGTCCTGTCTGGTCAATTCTTCTTCACGATCTTCATCTTTGGCTCCGGCTTTTCGATTGCCGTCGTGCCGATGGTGGCGCAGGCCTCNNGGCGACGTCGTGTCCGTGCGCCGCGCGATCCGCATGGGCATGTGGGTGTCGATTGGCTACACACTCTTGACCGCGCCGCTGTTCTTGAATGCCGAGGCGATCCTTCTGGCGCTCGGGCAGAAGCCCGAGGTTTCCGCGCTCGCCGCCGACTATGTGATGATCGTGCAGTTCGGCCTTTTGCCGGCGCTGCTCTTTGCCGTGCTGCGTGCCCTCGTCAGCGCAATCGGCCGGGCCGGGATCATTCTCTACGTCACGCTTGCCGTGCTGGTGATGAACGCGGTGCTCGCCTATGCGCTGGTGCTTGGTCATTTCGGCCTGCCGCGGCTTGGCATGATCGGGGCGGCCATCGTCGCGGTCATCGTCCAGTGGGCGAGCTTTCTGTTCATGGTCGCCTATATCCAGACGCGCCCGGAGACCCGCCGCTACGAATTGTTCGTCCGCTTCTGGCGCCCGGACTGGCAAGCCCTTTGGGAAGTGCTGCATCTCGGCCTGCCGATCAGCATCACGGTGCTCGCCGAAGTCAGCCTGTTCACGGCCGCCTCGCTGATGATGGGCAAGATCGGCACGATCGAGCTTGCAGCCCACGGGATCGCGCTTCAACTCGCCTCGATCGCCTTCATGGTTCCGCTCGGCCTGTCGCAGGCAGCAACTGTCAGGGTAGGGGTTGCGCACGGACGGGGCGACTATCCGAACCTGATGCGGGCGGCGATCGCCGTTTTGGGGATCGCCAGCGCGATCGCGATTGTCGGTGGGCTGCTTTTCTACTCGATACCGCGCGTGCTCAGCAGCGCCTTCATTGACTTGAACACGCCGGATGCTAGCGCTGTCCTCGACTTCGCCGTGCCGCTCGTCGTGATCGCCGGCATATTTCAGCTTGTCGATGGCCTGCAGGCGATTGCCAGCGGCTTGCTGCGCGGCCTGAAGGATGCGCGCATCCCGATGGTCATGGCGCTGATTGCCTACTGGCCAATCGGTTTCTTCCTCGCCTGGGTCATGGCCTTTCCACTGGGGCTCGGTGGCATCGGTATATGGCTCGGCTTCCTGATCGGCCTGATGAGCGCGGCGCTTTTGCTTTGCCTGCGCTTCTTCCAGAAGATGCGCTACGAAATGAAAACGGCCCGGGTCTGACCGGGCCGCATCTCAACTTTCTAATCTGAGAGTCGGATCAACGCTCTGCGAGCGCGGGCTCACCCTTGTTCTCGCGCACCATGTTGATGAAGCGACGGAAGAGATAGTGGCTGTCCTGCGGGCCGGGCGAAGCTTCCGGGTGGTGCTGCACCGAAAAGACAGGCTTGCCAGCGAGGCGCAGTCCGCAGTTCGAACCGTCGAACAGCGAAACGTGGGTCTCTTCAACGCCTTCCGGCAGCGACTTCGAATCGACGGCGAAGCCATGGTTCATAGAGACGATCTCGACCTTGCCGGTGGTGAAGTCCTTGACCGGATGGTTGGCGCCGTGATGGCCCTGGTGCATCTTTTCGGTCTTCGCTCCGAGTGCGAGGCCCAGCATCTGGTGGCCGAGGCAGATGCCGAACAGTGGCTTGTCGGACTTGATCAGGTTCTGGATGACCGGAACGGCATATTTGCCGGTTGCAGCCGGGTCGCCGGGGCCGTTCGACAGGAAGATGCCGTCGGGCTGAAGCGCCAGGATGTCTTCTGCACTTGTTGACGCCGGTACGACGGTCACCTTGCAGTCGAGGCCGGCAAACAGACGAAGAATGTTGCGCTTTACGCCGAAGTCGACGCAAACGACGTGATACTTTGCATCGGCCGAGCCCAGCGTCGAATAGCCTTCGTTCCACACCCACGGTTTTTCGTCCCAGGTCGAGGATTGGCCGGATGTGGCGACCTTGGCGAGATCGAGGCCGACGAGACCGCTCCAGGCCTTGGCTTCCGCCTTCAGCGTGTCGATATCGAACACGCCGTTCGGATCATGGGCGATGACCGCGTTCGGCGCACCATGCTCGCGGATCCAGGCGGTGAGCGCTCGGGTGTCGATGCCGTATAGTCCGATAATGCCGCGGGCCTTCAGCCAGGCATCGAGATGCTTGACGGCGCGGTAGTTCGACGGGTCGGTAATGTCAGCCTTGAAGATCACGCCGACAGCGCCGTGGCGGGCCGCCGGCGTCAGGTCCTCGATGTCTTCGTCATTCGTGCCGACATTGCCGATGTGCGGGAAGGTGAAGGTGACGATCTGACCGAGATAGGACGGATCGGTCAGGATTTCCTCGTAGCCGGTCAGTGCCGTATTGAAGCAGACTTCGGCCTGTACCTTGCCGGTGGCGCCGATCCCCTGGCCTTCGATGACGGTGCCGTCGGCGAGAACGAGAAGCGCGGTCGGCTTGCGGGTGGTCCATGGGGCTGTCGAGGTCATGTTCGTTCCTTGTCCGGCCGAGGACCACCGATCCCTTGAAGAACCGGAGCCTACGCGCCATTTATGATCGCAGATCAAGGTCGCGCAACGAAGCGCGGTTTCCCCCTGATGACAATTTTCGTGCAGGTGCCGATAAATAGACGGATCAATCAGCAAGGTCAATTCGTTGCTGTGGAAAGCGTGGAAATTGGACCCATGTATTTCAATGGGTTGCCCAATTGATTTGCGTGGACCCAAAGGTCTGTTTAAGAGTTCGGCAAAATGACAAGGAAAAGCCATAATTGGCGGCGCTCGGCAACCGGCTTTCCCATGGAGATGAAGAGATGATGCGTGACAGGCTCACCGAGGTTATGAAAGAATCGCTGAAGGCGAAGGATGTACGCCGCACTTCGACCGTGCGGCTGATCCAGACCGCGATCAAGGATCGCGATATCGCCAATCGCGGTGTCGGCAAGGATCCGGTCACCGATGACGAGATCATGCAGATCCTGATGAAGATGATCAAGCAGCGCGACGAATCGGCGAAGATATACGCCGATAACGGCAGGCCCGAGCTTGCCGAGCAGGAGCGGCAGGAAATCTGCATCATCAAGAGCTTCATGCCGGATCAGTTGTCCGAGGAGAAGGTGCGCGAGCTCTGCGCTTCGGTGATCACCGAAACCGGTGCTCAAGGGTTGCGCGACATGGGTAAGTGCATGAACACGCTGAAAGAGCGCTATCCCGGCCAGATCGATTTCGCCAAGGCTTCCGGCCTGGTCAAGGATCTGCTGAAGTAAGTACGTTTTCTGCGGAAGACTGCCGGAACTCCGCCTTCGGGCGGAGTTTTTCGTTGAGCCCCTTTGGGCGCTTCTGCTGCTTGGCGAAATGGCGCAGAGAAAGCGAAGGTCGCCGGCGATGGGGTGATCACAGGCTTGGTCCGATCCGCAGTTGCCAGGCATTTGCCGGCCTTTGGCAATGTCAATTCACCTGTCATTCTGGTCAAGCGCTGTGGATAGCGGGCGCAAGTTCTGAAACCCTTGGCGCTTCCCGTATTGCCCGCCTATATGGAGGGAACGACCAAGAGGCCGACATGCGCTTTTCCAACGATTTCCTCGACGAGATACGCGACCGCGTGCCGATTTCGGCTGTGATCGCCAGGCGTGTGTCGTGGGATCGCAAGAAGACCAATGTGTCGCGTGGCGATTATTGGGCATGTTGCCCGTTTCATGGTGAAAAGAGCCCGAGCTTCCACTGCGAGGACCGCAAGGGACGTTACCATTGCTTTGGCTGCGGCGTATCCGGCGACCATTTCCGCTTTCTCACCGACCTCGAGGGCCTGAGCTTTCCCGAAGCGGTCCAGCAGATCGCCGATATGGCAGGCATTGCCATGCCGATGGTGGATCCGCAGACGGAGCGGCGCGAGAAGGAGCGCACGACACTGCAGGACGTCATGGAAATGGCGACGCAGTTTTTCCAGGATCAGCTGCAGACGGCGAGTGGCGCCAGGGCCCGGGCCTATTTGCGCGAACGTGGACTTTCGGGGCGGACGATCGAAACCTTTCGGCTCGGCTATGCGCCTGAGAGCCGCAATGCGCTGAAGGAACATCTGGCCGCCAAGGGCGTGCCGAAGGAGCAGATCGAGGCTTGCGGCCTGGTGCGGCATGGGCCCGACATTCCCGTGTCCTACGACTATTTCCGCGACCGCATTATGTTTCCCATTCTGTCTTCGCGCGACAAGGTGATCGCCTTTGGTGGCCGGGCCATGGCGCCGGATGCGATGGCAAAATACATGAACTCGCCGGAGACTGAGCTGTTCCACAAGGGGAATGTCCTTTTCAACCTGTCGCGCGCCCGTCGCGTCTTGCAGGGCGCGGCAGGGGCGGACACGATCGTCGCCGTTGAGGGCTATATGGACGTGATCGCTCTGCATCAGGCGGGTATCGAGAACGCGGTCGCGCCGCTCGGCACAGCACTGACCGAGAACCAGCTCGACCTGATGTGGAAGATGACCCCGGTGCCGGTGCTCTGTTTCGACGGCGACAGTGCCGGCCAGCGTGCCGCCTTCCGTGCCGTGGATCTGGCGCTTCCGCATCTCAAGCCTGGTCGGTCGGTGCGGTTTGCGATGCTGCCGGACGGCAAGGACCCGGACGACCTGGTCAAGCAGGACGGTCGGGCGCCGTTCGACAAGCTACTGGCCGAGGCTCGGCCCCTGGCCGAAATGCTGTGGACGCGCGAGGCCGGTGGCGCGCAGTTCGATACGCCGGAAAAGCGCGCCGAGCTTGAAGCGCGAATGAAGCAAGTGGTCCAGGTGATCGCCGACGAAAATGTTCGCCGCCACTACCAGCAGGACGTCCGCGACCGGTTGAATGCCTTCTTTCAGCCAAGCCAGGGGGCGCGCAATGAGCGCCGCG
>DBUL01000152.1 GCA_002307905.1 Rhizobiaceae bacterium UBA1291 | reverse complement strand
GTCTGGTACCATTTGCTGCGATAGCGGCCGTTCGGCAGCATGGTCGGCCGGCTCGCGGCCCAGGCGCCAGGGTCTCCGGCGGTCTTCATGTCGTCGACCCAGGCGGCGGGGACGACCTGGCGGCCGTTGGCAATGCCGCCGTCGAGCAGCATCTGGCCGACGCGGGCAAGGTCACGGGCGGTGACGCAGACGCCGCCGGCCGAACGGGCGGTGCCTGCGCCGTCGACGCTGACGAGCGCGTGGTTCTTCGCGCCGAGCGGCTTCCACAGAAGATCGGAAAAGAGATCGACATAGCGGCGGCCGGTGGCGCGCTCGATCAGAATGCCGAGCAGGTCGGAATTGGGCGAGGCGTAGAAAACGGGACCGCCATGCGGGCGATCGGCCTTCTGGATCGTCATCAGGAATTCGGTGAGCGTTTCGACCGGGGCGCCGGCTTCCGACGGATTCCACAATGTCGAGCGGCGGTAGCGGGCTAAGGCGCCGTTCTTGTCGAGATAGGCCTCGTCGAAATCGAGACTGACGCGCATGTCGAGCACGTCGCGATAGCTGCAGTCGCCATAGGCCGAGCCTTCGGCCTCGGGGATCAGGCTGACCACCGGGCTGTCAGGATCGATCACGCCTTGTTCTTCGAGGACGGCGGAGACCAGGGCGGTCAGCGATTTGCTGATGGAAAAGACGATGTGGCGGGCGTTGACCTGGGCATGCGGCGCATAGTGTTCGGCCACGATCCGGCCGCCCTTCATCAGGACGAAGGCGTCGGTGTGGGCATAATCGAGGAAGGCGCGGGCATTTGTCGTGCCGGCAAGCCCGGTTTCGAGCGGTGTGTCGAGCAGCGGCGATAAGGCGAGCGCCGTCTCCGGTTCTTCCGCCGTGGCGCGGATCTCGGCGGTCGGCACCAGTTCGCGCAGGTTCTGGAACGACCAGCGGCTATAGGGCGCGGTGCGCCAGTTGGCGATCGTCACGTCGCGGCGGGCGAAGCCGTAGGCTGTCTCGAATTCGGTGGTCATTGGCATATTCCCTTGGAACGGGAGAGCCCTTGAGGCTCCCCCGTCGTCATGCAGGTTCGGACCTGGCCGGTTACTTCTGAATCTCGGTCCAGATCTTGGTGTAGATTTCCTGGACCTCCGGGGCGCAGGCGAGGTTGAACTTGCCGGCGGCCTTGGCGGATTCCGGGATGTTGACTTCCGGAGCGGTCTTCATGTCTTCCGGCATGAAGGCTTCCGAGCCCTTGATGCCGTTGGCATAGCGGGCAAAGGCCGAGATCAGGGCGGCGTTTTCCGGATCCATGATGAAGTTCAGGAACAGCTTGGCGTTGTCGACGTTCTTGGCGTCTTTCAGGATCGAGGCATTGTCCATCCAGATCGGATAGCCTTCCTTCGGGTAGCCGTAGACGATGTTGGGGTTGGCCAGGCGGCCGCGGAAGGTGGCGCCGTTCCAGTCGACCGAGGCGGCAAGGTCGCCCTTGGTGTACTTCTCGACCGTGCCGTAATCCATCGAGATCCACTTCGGCTTGGCAGCAACGAGAAGGTCGCGCGCCTTTTTCAGCACAGTGAGGTCGCCGGTGCACGGTTCTCCACCGGCATAGGTGACGACCAGATGCATGACGTCCGACATTTCCGGCACGACATTGACCTTGCCGACCAGTTCGGCCGGCGGATCGAGGAAGATCGCCGAAGTGTTCGGATCACCGGAATAGACCGATTTGTCGACGGCGACGCCGGTCGTGCCCCACTGCCACGGAACGGAATACTTGCGGCCCGGATCGAAGGGAACGTCGACCCACTGCGGGTCCATGTTCTTGAAGTTCTCCATCTGGTCGGGGCGGGCCTCGAGCAGCAGGCCCTCACCGATGAAGATCGGCATGGCGGAGGCAGACGGCACGACGATGTCGAAGCCGTGGCCGCCCTGGCGGATCTTGGCGAGCGCGGTGTCGTTGGAGTCGTAGTCGGTGAGCGTCACCTTGACCTTGTAGGTCTCCTCGAACTTCTTGATCAGTTCGGGATTGGTGTAATTGCCCCAGTTGAAGATGTTCAGTTCGCCTTCGGCATGGGCGAAGGTCGCCGATGCCAGCAGGGCTGCTGCGGCGGTTGCGAGTTTCAAGGTCTTTTTCATGGTTCCCACTCCTGTTTCTACTCGGTTTTTTCGTTGGGTCTGCTGAGGAAGAAGAAGATCGTGACAACCGCCAACGACAGCAGCAGAAAGACTGTCGAGATGGCATTCATTTCCGGCGTTATGGCACGGCGCAACTGGCCGAGCATGTAGGTCGGGAGCGTGTCCTGACCGCCGGATTTCACGAATTCGGTGATCACCACGTCGTCGAGCGAGATGACGAAGGCGAGCATCAGGCCGGCAAGGATGCCTGGCCAGAGCAGCGGCAGGGTGACATGGCGGAAGGCCTTGAGCGGTGTGGCGTACAGATCGGCCGCGGCGCGTTCCAGTGACAGGTCCATGCTCTCCAGACGGGCGCGGATCGGCAGATAGGCAAACGGGATGCAGAAGGCCGTATGCGCGGTGATCAGGTAACCGAGCCCCGAATAGCCGGTCCAGACCTTGACGCGCGAGAAGAAGATCAGAAGCGCCACGGCGGTGACGATTTCAGGCACCATCAGCGGCATGTTGATGAAGGAGTATTTGAACGTGAGGCCGCGATAGGCGCTTGTGCGGGTCGTGGCGATGGCCGCAAGGGTCGCTACCGCGGTGGCGACGACGGCGGCGACGGCGGCGATCTTTACCGAGCGGATCGAGGCCTCGATCACCTGGCTGTTGTTCCAGGCGGCAGCGAACCAGCGCAGCGAGAAGCCTTCCCACAGCGCGATCGATGTGCCGGAATTGAAGGCGAAGACCACGAGGGTGGCTATCGGCAGGGAGAGGATGAAGAAGCACAGCATGGCGATGGTGGCAAAGCCCGACTGCGTGCGGATGTCGAAACCCTTATGCATGGCCGCCTCCGGTCTTTCCGGCGTTCTTCACGTAGTAGAGCATGGCCACGAGAACGATGATGACCAGCGTGATCGATAGCGCGGCCCCGAGCGGCCAGTTTCGGCCCTGGCCGAACTGCAGCTCGATCAGGTTGCCGATCATCAGGTTCTTGCCGCCGCCGAGGATGCGCGGAATGACATAGGACGACAGTGCCGGGATGAAGACCAGGATCGAGCCGGCGATGATGCCGGGCTTTACCAGCGGGATGATGATGCGGCGCAGCACCTGGAAGCGGGTGGCATAGAGATCATAGCCGGCCTCGACCAGGCGGAAGTCGAGCTTCTCCATGCTGGCATAGAGTGGGAGCACCATGAGTGGCAGGTGGACATAGGCCATGCCGAGCAGGATGGCGAAATCGGTGTAGAGCATCTGGATCGGTGCGGAAATGATGCCGAGCTTCATCAGGATGGTGTTGGCAAGTCCCTCGTTGCGGATCACTTCCTGGATGGCGAAGGCGCGGATCAGCATATTGGTCCAGAACGGAATGGTGATCAGGAACAGCCAGACCGAGCGGATGTGGGGCGCCCGGCTGGCAATGAAATAGGCGGTTGGGAAGCCGAAGATCAGCGAAATGACGGTGGTGGCGACGGCCAGCTTGATCGAACGCCAGAGGATCGAGACATGGGCGTCGGCCATCGAGATCGTGCCGTCGAAGATGTCGCGCGACAGGA
>DBUL01000255.1 GCA_002307905.1 Rhizobiaceae bacterium UBA1291 | reverse complement strand
GCGGCGGCATGCGTACCAAGATCGATGCCGGCAAGATCGCAACCGGCGCCGGCTGCGCCATGATCATCGCCTCGGGCAAGACCGATCATCCGCTGAAAGCCATCGAGGAAGGCGCCCGCCATTCGTGGTTCGCCCCCGCCAGGATCCCCGTCACCGCCCGCAAAACCTGGATCGCCGGCCAGCTTCAGGCCGCCGGCGAGCTTCACGTCGATGCCGGAGCGCAAGTCGCGCTGAAGGCGGGCAAGAGCCTGCTGCCAGCCGGTGTCCGCCAGGTCGTCGGCCAGTTCAGCCGCGGCGACACCGTCTCTGTGATTGGCGCGCAAGGCCGCGAGATCGCCCGCGGTCTCGCCGGCTACGATGCCGAAGAGGCGCGCCGCATCACCGGGCGTAAGTCCTCCGAGATCGAAGACATCCTCGGCTATGCCGGTCGCGCCGCCATGATCCATCGTGACGACCTGGTGATGACCGATCCGGCGCACAAGCATGACCCCGCGCAGGCTGACAACAGGGACGAAGCCCATGCTTGACAAGGCAAATGCCGATCTGCCCCCCGTCGATGCGCTGATGCTGGACATCGGCAGGCGCGCCCGCGCAGCCGCCCGACCCTTGGCAATCGCCTCGACCGAGGCCAAGAACAGCGCACTCATCGCCATGGCCGAGGCCGTCGTCGCGAACGAGCAGGCCATCCTGGCGGCCAATGCGATCGACCTGAAGAATGCCGAGGACAGCGGCCTTGCCGCGTCCTTTCTCGACCGCCTGGCCCTCGATCCCGGTCGCATCGCCGCGATCGCCGAGGGGATCCGGGCGATTGCCGACCTGAAAGATCCGGTCGGCGAAGTGATCGCCGAATGGGATCGTCCCAATGGCCTGCATATCGAACGGGTGCGCACACCGCTCGGCGTCATCGGCGTGATCTACGAGAGCCGCCCCAACGTCACCGCCGATGCAGGCGCGCTTTGCCTCAAATCCGGCAATGCCGTGATCCTGCGCGGCGGCTCGGACTCGCTCAACTCTTCGCGGGCGATCCATGCCTGCCTGGTCAGGGGTGTTGAAGCCGCCGGCCTGCCGGCCGATGCCATCCAGCTGGTTCCCGTGCCCGACCGCGCCGCCGTCGGCGCCATGCTGACCGGTCTCGACGGCGCGATCGACGTCATCGTGCCGCGCGGTGGGAAAAGCCTCGTCGCCCGGGTTCAGTCGGAGGCTCGCGTTCCGGTCTTTGCCCATCTCGAAGGCCTTTGCCACGTCTATGTTGATGCCTCCGCCGATCTCGAAATGGCCAAGCGCATCGTCGTCAATTCGAAGATGCGCCGCACCGGCATCTGCGGCGCGGCCGAGACACTTCTGGTCGACAGCGCGGCGATCAGCACCCATCTCATGCCGATCCTGGAGGCGCTGACGGAGGCCGGCTGCGTTATCCACGCCTCGCCGACCGTGCTGAAGATCCATCCTGGCTTCAAGCCGGCAACGGAAGAGGATTGGCGCACCGAATATCTCGACGCCATCATCGCGGTTGCCATCGTTGACGGGATCTCCGGTGCGATCGATCACATAGCGCGCTATTCATCCCACCACACCGAGGCGGTGATCGCCGAGGATCCGGCCGTCGTCGAGCGTTTCTTCAACGAGATCGATTCGGCGATCCTCCTGCACAATGCCTCGACCCAGTTCGCCGATGGCGGCGAGTTCGGCATGGGAGCCGAGATCGGCATCGCCACCGGCAAGATGCACGCGCGCGGTCCCGTCGGGGTCGAACAACTGACTTCGTTCAAATACCGGGTGCGCGGCACCGGACAGGTGCGACCCTAACGTGGCTGAGGACGCGATCGCCCATCGCCATCGTTTCATGCCGCATGTTGAGCCGGGCATGGTCGTCGGCCTGTTCGGCGGTTCGTTCAATCCGCCGCATCAGGGCCATGCGCTCGTCGCCGAGATCGCCCTTCGCCGCCTCGGGCTCGACCAGTTGTGGTGGATCGTCACGCCCGGCAACCCGCTGAAAAGCAATAGCAGTCTTGCGCCGCTTTCCGAGCGGCTGAAAAATTGCGAGGCGCTTGCCGAGGACCCGCGCATCAAGGTGACGGCCTTCGAACAGACGATCGGCACAAGTTACACGGCGAAGACGCTCGACTACGTGAGGGCGCGCAACCGTGACGTCCATTTCATCTGGATCATGGGCGCGGACAATCTGGCAAGCTTCCACCGCTGGCAGCGCTGGCGACGCATCGCGATGACGTTCCCGATCGCTGTGATCGACCGACCCGGATCGACGCTGGCCTATCTCTCCTCCAAGATGGCGCGCACCTTCGACTATGCGCGCATCGACGAGGACGATGCCGGTGTCTTGTGGAAGAAGAAGGCGCCGGCCTGGACCTTCATCCGCGGCCCCCGCTCGACGCTTTCTTCGACGGCCCTGCGCGAGGCGCAGGCCAGGTGAGGCATCCCCCGCCACAGCGGGTATGATTGCCGACCCTTGAAAGATCAACGGAACGGTGCCACCTTCTAGAAGCGATTTCCAATCGTGGGAATCACCTTCGTGCTGTTACGCAAAGAAAGGGAAAACTCTGACAACAGTACACTCCAAGGGAAAGGCGCACATCGTCCTCCCGAAAAGCCCGGAACGTGGCGCCGATGCCGCAGCCCGCGCGCTTGAGCTGGTCCTCGCGAGCCTCGAGGACTCCAAGGCAGAAGATATCGTCACCATCGACATTGCCGGAAAATCCGCGCTGGGCGACTACATGATTGTGGTCTCCGGCCGCTCGAACCGGCACGTGGCGGCGATCAGCGAGCACCTGATTTCCGACCTCAAGGACGAGGGCTTCGGTTCTCCGCGCGTCGAGGGACTGGAAGCCGGCGATTGGGTGCTGATCGATAGCGGTGACATCATCGTGCATGTGTTCCGTCCCGAAATCCGCGAGTTCTACAACATCGAAAAGATGTGGGCCGCTCCGGACATCGAGGAAGGCACCCTGCACTGACACCGACGGCCCGCTGCCGCTGACCACGGCAGAAGCGAAGCCAGACAAGCGGCAAGCGTCGCGCTTTTGCCGCGATGTGGCTTGCGCGGCCGGAGTGGAAGGATCGAAACATGCGCGTGGGCATCTATGCCGTGGGCCGGCTCAAAGCCGGGCCGGAGAAGGAACTCGCGTCGCGCTATCTCGACCGTTTTGCCAAGGCCGGGCCCGCCTGCGGGCTCGAATTCCTCCGCTCGGTCGAAATCGCCGAAAGCCGTGCCTCCAATGCCGCGACCCGCAAGCGGGAGGAAGCCACCGAGCTGACTAAAGCCATGCCGGAAGGCGCCCTCGTCATCATCCTCGACGAGCGCGGCAAGGCACTCGACAGCCAGGAATTCGCCGAGCTGATCGGGGAACACCGCGACCGCGGCCAGCGCGACCTGGCCATCGTCATCGGCGGCGCTGACGGCGTGGACCCCGAACTGCGCGAAAAGACCAGGCTCGTCCTCAATCTCGGCCGCATGACCTGGCCGCATCAGCTGGTGCGCATCCTCCTCGCCGAACAGCTTTATCGCGCCGTGACCATCCTGTCCGGCCATCCCTATCATCGCGCCTGACAGGCGCTGGCGGGCACCCCGAATGGCACCTTTGCGTAGGCGGGCAAATCAGCGTATTTTCCGCCGCGAACCGGGATAGCGCCTTGCGACACGACGACCGTCCATCCATCAGAGCCAGACCAGCCGAGCGTCGCCGCGCGACCGCACTTGCGTCAGCGCTTCTGTTGGGCGGCGCATTTTATGCTGCGCAATCGACCGCAATCGCACAATCGCCCTCGCCAGCGGTCACCGCCCCTCCGGCCCCGGTGATGGCAGACGATCCGGCTGCGGCCGATGACGCGGCCCTGGCGCTCCGCCAGAAGCGGGATGAAGTCGGCCGCGAATTGCAGGAACTCGCCCGCTCGATGCGTGTTTCCGACGAAAAGGCGGCTGAGCTGGAAGACAGCATCGCCGCGCTTGCCAAGACGTCCGAGAGCATCAAGCAGGCGCTGATCGAATCGGCGGCCCGNNCCGGCGCCCCGCCGCAAGGATCTCGAGCGCAAGATCGCAGCGGGCGAGAAGAAGCTCGCCGAGCTCGGCGTCCAGGAAGACAGGATCCGTGCCTCCTTCAAGGATCGCCGCGCCATCCTCGCCGAGGTGCTGGCGGCGCTCCAGCGCATGGGCCGCAACCCGCCGCCGGCCCTGCTCATCAGTCCCGAGGATGCGCTCGCCTCGGTCCGCACCGCGATCCTGCTCGGCGCCGTCGTTCCCGGCGTCCGCCACGAGACGGAAAAGCTCGCGGCCGACCTCGCCGAACTGCTCCGTCTGCGCATGGAGGGGCAGAAGGAGACCGAGACGCTGGTCGCGACAATCGCCAGCCGGCAGCAGGAGGAGCGGCGCATGGATATGCTGCTGGTCGAGAACGACCGGCTGTCGCGGCAGAATTCGCTGGAACTTGCGACCGAGAAGCGCCGTGCCGAGGAACTCGCTGCCCGGGCCTCCAGCATGGAGGGTCTGATCGCCAGCCTCGAGACGGAAATCCGTTCGGTCCGCGAGGCAACGGAAAAGGCTCGGGCCGAAGAAGACCGGCTGCGCAGACTAAGCGACGAGCAAAGGCAAAGGGCCCGGGATCTGGCGGCCTCCTCACTGCCCGATAAAAACCGCATTGCCCCCGCATATGTTTTTTCCGATCTGAAGCACAAGCTGGAGCTGCCGGCGGCGGGAGAAATTCTCCGCCAGTTCGGAGATCCGGACGGCACAGGGCATGAAGCCAAGGGCATGGTCATCGCCTCGGAACCGGGGCCGCTGGTAACCGCCCCAGCTGACGGCTGGGTTGTCTACGCGGGAGAGTTCCGCAGCTACGGGCAGATGATCATTCTGAATACTGGCGACGGCTATCATATGGTATTGTCGGGCATGGACCGTGTCAGCACAGGTCAGGGAAAGTTCGTTCTTTCAGGCGAGCCCTTGGCGGTCATGGGGGAAAAAAGAGTGGCGAGCGCGACCGCTTTGGCGCTGGAAACGGATCGCCCGACCCTCTACATTGAATTTCGGAAAGATGGAAAGCCGGTCGATTCCCGTGAGTGGTGGACCGGAAGCGGCTCTGGAAAGGCACAGAATGATTCGTAGGGCTTCTCTTGTTATCGTCGGTGCGCTCATGGGCGCGACCGCTATGAGCGTTCTCTATTCCGCCGGGGTTCCGGCGCAAGCCGCAGGCACCTCCACATACAAGGAGTTGTCGATCTTCGGCGACGTCTTCGAGCGCGTGCGCGCGCAATATGTGACGCCGCCGGACGAGGCAAAGCTGGTCGAGAATGCCATCAACGGCATGCTGACCTCGCTCGATCCGCACTCGACCTACATGAACGCCAAGGATGCGGCCGACATGCAGACCCAGACGCGCGGCGAATTCGGCGGCATCGGGATCGAAGTGACGATGGAAGACGACCTGGTCAAGGTCATCACCCCGATCGATGACACGCCCGGCGCCAAGGCCGGCATTCTCGCCGGTGACTTCATTTCCGAGATCAATGGCGAGTCGGTGCGCGGCCTCAAGCTTGAAGAAGCGGTCGACAAGATGCGCGGCGAGGTCAACACGCCGATCAAGCTGATGATCCTGCGCAAGGGCGCCGACAAGCCGATCGAACTGTCCATCGTCCGTGAAATCATCCCGATCCGCGCTGTAAAGTCGCGCGTCGAGGGTGATGTCGGCTATCTCCGCGTCATCTCCTTCACAGAAAAGACCTATGACGACCTGGAAGCTGCGATCGAAAAGATCAGAAAGGACGTGCCGGCAGACAAGCTGAAGGGCTTCGTGCTCGACCTGCGTTTGAACCCGGGCGGCCTCCTCGACCAGGCGATCTATGTCTCCGATGCCTTCCTCGAACGTGGCGAAGTGGTCTCCACCCGTTCGCGCGATCCGGAAGACACCCGCCGCTTCAATGCCAGCGCAGGCGATCTGACCGACGGCATGCCGCTCGTCGTGCTCATCAACGGCGGCTCGGCGTCCGCCTCGGAAATCGTCGCAGGCGCGCTGCAGGACCTGAAGCGGGCCACCGTGCTCGGTACCCGGTCCTTCGGCAAGGGCTCCGTCCAGACCATCATCCCGATGGGCGGAAAAGGCGCGCTGCGTCTCACCACGGCACTCTATTACACGCCGTCGGGCAATTCGATCCAGGGTACCGGCATCGAGCCGGACATCAAGGTCGAGCAGCCGCTGCCGGAAGAGCTTCAGGGCAAGGTCCGTGCTGAGGGTGAATCCGCACTCAAGGGCCACATCAAGGGCCAGAACGAAAACGACGAAGGCTCCGGCTCGGTCGCCTATGTTCCACCGGAAGCCAAGGACGACATACAGCTCAACTATGCGCTCGATCTCTTGCGCGGCGTGAAGACCGATCCCGCCTTCCCGCCCGATCCGGCCAAGGCCTTCGTGGCAAAATAACAAATGCGGGTGCCGGAGCAATCCGGCGCCCGCCTGCATTTGCGACCCGACGGGAACGGATTGAACCTTGAGCGCCGATCTCCATGCACCGCTCGGCCAGGACCGCCAGCCGGCGAAAGGACCGCGTCGCCGGCTTTCCTTTGCCACGGTTCTTGGCAGTCTGGCCCTCGTCTCCGTCGTCGGCCTCTCCACCTATTCCGCCGTCATGCCGCTGCCGTTGCGCCAGTTTTCCGAAACTGCGAACCACCGGGATGGCACCGGCGACCAGTCCGCTGAATCGCCCACCGCGGCGGCTCCCGCAGGCTCGGGAGAGATCCTTGCCACGAGCCGGCCGCTCGGCGGCGCGACGATCGAGCGCACCCTGACCGACGACGGCTCGGTCGTCACCAAATTCTCGCCCAAGCCGCGCGACGGAAGTGGCCCGGTCCTGATCAACAGCCAGACCGTGGGCCAGGACAGCCGCGTCGCGGCACTTCCGAACAATGACCTGCTCGAGGACACCCCGGAAGGCAGGCTGCCGATCGTGGGGCCCGATGGCCTCAGACCGGTCGAGCAATACGCGCGGCCCTGGTCGGGCGCGCGCGCCACACGCGTTGCCATCGTCGTCGGCGGCATTGGGCTCAGCCAGACCGGCAGTCAGCGCGCCATCCGTGAGTTGCCAGAGCAAATCACGCTGGCCTTCGCCGCGACCGGCAACAGCCTTTCACGCTGGATGCAGGAGGCCCGCCGCAAGGGCCACGAGATCGTGCTGCAAGTGCCTTTCGAGCCCTTCGATTATCCAGCCAACAATCCAGGGCGCGGTACGTTGCTGACGACCGACCAGCCGGCCGAGGCGCTCAAGAAACTGCGTGAGGCCATGGGCCGCATCACCAATTATACCGGGATCATGAACTACATGGGCGCGAAATACATGTCGGACGCCGCAGCCTTCGAGCCGGTCATGCGCGACATCGGCGGCCGCGGCCTGCTCTTTCTCGACGACGGATCGACCGCACGGTCGCTGGCGGACAGCTTTGCAAAAGCGATCGGCATGCCCTATGCGCAAGGCAATCTCCTGCTCGACGGCCAGCCTGAAAAGGCGGCCGTACTGGCCAAGCTCGACGAGCTGGAACGCATCGCCCGCCGCAACGGGGAGGCCATCGGCATTGCCTCCGCCTTTGACGAGACGATTGCCGCGATCCGCCAATGGGCCGAGGAGGCGACCGGGCGAGGGATTGAGATCGTAGGCGTCTCAGCGCTTGCGGCCGATACCGGACAGTAAGAGGACATGATGGAAAAAACCGTTTCCGCAAAAATCCGCGCCGAGGACCTGCCCTACCGCCCCTGCGTCGGCATCATGGTGCTCAATCGGGCGGGTCTGGTCTGGGCCGGGCGGCGCATTCCGGAAGGAAATTCGGAATATGACGGTTCGCCCATGCTGTGGCAGATGCCGCAGGGCGGCATAGACGACGGCGAGGATCCGCTGCAGGCGGCGATTCGTGAACTCTACGAAGAGACCGGCATGAAAAGCGTTTCGCTGCTGGCAGAGGCGAGCCGCTGGATCAACTACGACCTGCCGGCCCAATTGATCGGCATCGGCTTGCGCGGCAAATATCGCGGCCAAACGCAGCGCTGGTTCGCCTTCCGCTTCGAGGGCGACGAAAGCGAGATCTCCATCGACCCGCCTCCTGGGGGCCACACCGCCGAATTTGATGCCTGGGCATGGAAGCCGATGCGCGAACTGCCCGACCTTATCGTCCCCTTCAAGCGCACCGTCTACGAACAAGTCGTCGCCGAGTTCAGCAGCTTCGCCGGCTGAACGCGACGACGCCTATGGATCGGTGCGGTGTGGTTAAGCGGCTTCCCCTGACCCCGATTGTGGACACGACCACCTCCACGCTTCGAGTGCGGTTCTGCGGGCGGAGACGATTGCCTATGAAAGAGCCGGGTCTGATCGGCGACCGACTGGTGGCCAGCAAGATCAATTGGCTATGGCGGTGTCGGTCAAGGCGGTGCTATGGCTCGCCAAACACACAGGTCTGGAAAGCATGACAGTCGAGCGATACGCGGATTATCTGAGGGAATTGCGGACCCTTTTTGCCGAACTGGACAAGCAGCCGGACAGGTTCCAGACCTTCCATGTGCACATCGAGCTGGCGGCGGCAGGCAAGCTGGTCGTCTATGAAAAGACGAAGCGGAAAGGTCAGACAGACAGCCTCTATTATGGCCGCTCCGGTCGGACCGGCACTGCGCGGCAGATCGCACAAGAGACGGCCTATGGCGCGATCGACCATTTCATGGCGCTCGGCCAGTTCGTCGCCTTCAATGGGAATCTCGAAAATCTGAAGGGCGAGGATGCCGCGCAAGTCCTGACCGTCGGCTCGCAGTACCCCTCTTGTGCTGTCAATTTCACCTATCGCAAGAAAGGCCAGCCCATGGCCAGAACCATGTTCATGATCCTCGTCGGCTTCAACGACGACGAGGATGCGGACAAATATGTTTCAACGCTGGGTGACCCGTCGATCCTGGTGGACGAACGGCCGCTTCGTTCGGACAAGGTCTACGAGTGGAAGTGAGAATAATCCCTCTCAATGGCCGCCGCGCGGTTTTGGAACCATCGGCGACTGGTGACGGAACCGGCCCTGTGGTCCGGAGCATCGCTCAGACTGTTCGAAAGACCACCCAGGGATCGTGCGCTGTTGTTGTTACCGGTTCCTTTGACAGGACATGCCCGCGTTCGGCACAAATGGCCCGCTGTGGCGCCAGTCGAGTGCATCCGGTGCCGCCGCTGCGCATCCAGGCCCGGCGGCTCTATGCCACGTCGTTCTATCGGGCAAGAGGAAAGCCCGCCCCCGGTCGGACGGGCCCCTTTTCCTATTCGGCGGAATCCGCAGAGACGGCGTTCAGCAGGCCGTACTGCTGTTCACCGATCTGAGACAGCAGCTCGAGCTGGGTTTCGAGGAAGTCGATATGGCCTTCCTCATCCGCCAGGAGTTCTTCGAACAGCTTCATGCTGACATAGTCGCCGGCCTGGTGACAGATATCGCGCGATGCCTTGTAGGCGGTGCGGGCATCGTATTCGCCGGCGAGATCGGCTTCCAGCACTTCCTTGACGTTCTGGCCGATGCGCAGCGGCGCGACCGTCTGCAGGTTGGGATGGCCTTCGAGGAAGATAATGCGATCGATCAGCTTGTCGGCATGCTGCATCTCTTCGATCGATTCGGCCCGTTCCTTATTGGCGAGCTTGGCAAAGCCCCAGTCCTTTAGCAGGCGATAGTGCAGCCAGTACTGGTTGACGGCGCCGAGCTCCAGGAACAACGCCTCGTTGAGCCGTTCGATTACTTTTTGATCACCCTTCATGACGGGTCCTTCCCCTACGGTTTATGTCTGTAAAACTAAGCCCCTTCGCCTCTGCTGTCGAGACGGACGGCCATGCTTCCGGCCGATATCTGCTTTCGATTCAATCTAGTGCAGTCGGGACCGAAGGAAACGGGTCTCGGCTTCGCCGCCGACGAAAATCCGCGTCGGCTTCGTAAGATTTTTGTGCCTTGGAACCGTGCAACGATGCACATGACCGGCTTTCCGCAAAGGGGCAACAGCCGTGGATCGCGATCAGAATGACAGGCGAAAGGGTTCCGGCTTGGCACGATAGCGTCTCCGGCCGTCTCTCCTGCGGGCGGCGGCTGACAACGCAACGATGCGCTCATGCCACCTTGGCGGCACGCAGGCGACGCTCGAGGATTGCCGTCTTCTGCTCCTCGTGGAAGCGCTTCAGCCGCTCCATGAAGTCGATGACGTCGGCGCCGTCAGTCTGGCGAGCGGCATGGTATTCCTCGGTTGTGCGGATGATGATGTCGACGACATTGGGGAAGCAGCCGCAGCAACGGCCCCGCTTGCCCATGGCATGGTAGACCTTGGCCGGAACGATCAACTGCCAACAGTCTTCATCAAGGAGCTCGTTGATGACGTCCTTGATGTCCTTGTCGGTGATGTAATTGCAGCTGCAGACCAGCATGGCCCCTACGCTCTTCCAAACATGACTTTCAGTCTCTCCTTTCTGCTGAACAGGACGCTTCTTGTCAAGAAAATTTCCGCAGCACGCCATCTGTCCTTTGTCGAGCCGTACTCCGGTGCGGAAGGGACGCCATTTAATGAAAATTCCGCCCTTTCGGCATGGCCTGCCGGACATCGCCGAAGAGGTCCGGGACATCCCGGATCAGCCGCGCCAGCGAACCGGTCGACGTCTTGTCGTACCGATGTTCGTTGACAGGGCGCCGCACCTCGTCGGCATTGGCGAGCCCGGCGAAACCCCTAAGCTCCTCGCGAAGCACGCCGAGCCTTCCTGTGGCATCGACAAGATGTTCGGCAACCACATGGATCACCCCGTCCGCCTTCTGCAGCCGTCCGCGCACTCTGACCAGCCGGGCGCCCATGACGATGGTCCGGTATTGCNNCGACCCCTGTCTCGTCCTCGATCGTCATGAAGATCACCCCCTTGGCCGAGCCCGGCCGCTGGCGCACCAAAACCAGGCCCGCCACCTCGACACGCCGTCCATCGGCCGTCTGTTCCAGCGCCGAGGAAACGATGGCGCCGTCGCGGGAAAACTCCTTGCGCAGGAAGGAGAGCGGATGGGCCTTCAGCGACAAAGACAGCACGCGGTAGTCATGGATGACCTGCTCGCCCGCCGGCATCAGCGGCAGCGAGACTTCTGCCTCGACCTGCAGCTCGGCATCCGCAGCCCCGGAAAAGAGCGGCAGATGCTCGACGGCGGCCTGCTGATCAAGCGCCTGGGCAGCCCAAAGCGCCTCGCGGCGGCTGAGGCCCAGCGAGGCGAAGGCATCGGCATCCGCCAGACGTTCGATCGCCGCCCGCGACAGGCCCGTGCGTTTCCACAGGTCGCGGACCGAGGCATAGCCACTGCCGCGGTGCGTC
Organism: Rhizobiaceae bacterium UBA1291; assembly: GCA_002307905.1. Lineage (GTDB taxonomy): Bacteria > Pseudomonadota > Alphaproteobacteria > Rhizobiales > Rhizobiaceae > Allorhizobium. Next base: position 2,739 of record DBUL01000255.1, on the reverse strand, counting down.
ACGAGCAGGTTCATGTCCGCCTCCGACAGGCCCTTGACCTGCCGAAAACCGAGCCGCACCGCCTCGGTGCTGCGGATGACGCGGCGCATCGAGGCGTGCCGCGGTGCGACCCGCCGGACGTCGAAGCCGTCCGCCTCCAGAATGCTGTTCCAGGAAGAGGCATTGACATCGACCGGCCTCACCTCGACCCCGTGCTCGCGGGCGTCGCGCACCAGCTGGGCCGGCGCGTAGAATCCCATCGGCTGGGAATTGAGCAGAGCGGCGCAGAAGACGTCGGGATAGAAGGTCTTCATCCAGGCGGAGGCATAGACCAGCAGCGCGAAGGAGGCGGCATGGCTTTCCGGAAAGCCGTATTCGCCGAAACCCTCGATCTGGCTGAAACAACGCTCGGCGAATTCCAGCGTATAGTCCCGCTGCAGCATACCGTCGATGAAGCGTTGCCGGAAATTGGCCACCTGCCCCGTCCGGCGGAAGGTCGCCATGGCCCGGCGCAGCTGATCGGCCTCGGCCGGCTTGAAGCCGGCGGCGGTGATGGCGATCTGCATCGCCTGCTCCTGGAACAACGGAACCCCCAGCGTGCGTTTCAGCACCGCTTCCAGCTCGGGCTTCGGATAGGTGATCTCGCGGCCGGCCTCCCTGTCCTTCCGGTTCTTCAGGTAGGGGTGCACCATATTGCCCTGGATCGGCCCGGGCCGGACGATCGCCACCTCGATCACCAGGTCGTAGAACACCCGCGGTTTCAGCCGCGGCAGCATGCTCATCTGCGCCCGGCTTTCGATCTGGAAGACGCCAAGCGTATCGGCGCGGCAGATCATGTCATAGACCTCCTCCCGTGGATCCTCGAAAAAGGAGGCAAGCGTCATGGGCGTGTCGTAATGGCTTTCAAGCAGCTTGATCGCCTTGGCAAGGCAGGTGAGCATGCCCAGCGCCAGGACATCGATCTTGAGGATCTTCAGCGTATCGAGATCGTCCTTGTTCCACTCGACCATGTAGCGCCCGTCCGCCGTGTTCATGATCGGCACGACCTCGTCGAGCCGGTCGCGGGTGATGACGAAGCCGCCGACATGCTGCGAGAGATGGCGCGGAAAACCCATCAGCGTCGAGGCATAGTCGAGCACGCGCCGGGTCGTCGGATCGGCAAGATCGAGGCCGGCGGCCCTGGCCTCGCGCGCTGACAGATCGGCCGTCGACCAACCCCAGATCGACCCGGAAAGCGCCGTCTGCACATCCTCCGACAGGCCGAACACCTTGGCCGTCTCGCGCCCCGCCGAACGGGCCCGGTAGTTGATGACCGCCGCCGTCAGCGCCGCGTGCTCGCGCCCATAGGTCCGGTAGATGAACTGGATCACCTCCTCGCGCCGCTCGTGCTCGAAGTCGACGTCGATGTCCGGCGGTTCGTCGCGTTCGGTCGAGATGAAGCGCTCGAACAGCAGGGTCGTCTTCTCCGGGTTCACCTCGGTGATGCCGAGGCAGTAACAGACGGCGGAATTGGCGGCCGAACCGCGCCCCTGGCAGAGAATGCCTTCCGAGCGGGCATAACCGATGATGCGGTGGACGGTGAGGAAATAGGGTTCGTAGCGCTTCTCGCCGATCAGGTTCAGCTCGTATTCGAGGAGGTTGGCGATCTTTTGCGGAATGCCGCCCGGGAAGCGCCCAGCCGCCCCCGCATAGGTCAGCCGGCGCAAGGCCCGGTCGGGCGTCTCGCCGCCGATCGCCTCGTCGGGATATTGATGGCTGAGCTCATCGAGGGAGAAATCGAGCCGGCCAAAAAAAGCCGCCGTGGCAGCGAATGCCTGCGGATAGTCGCGAAAGAGGCGAGCCATTTCCCGCGGCTCCTTCAGATGCCGCTCGGCATGGGCGTGCAGCCGGAAGCCGGCGTCGGCCACCGTCACATGCTCGCGGATGGCGGTCACCACATCGGCCACCGGCTTTGGCTCGGGCGCGTGGTAGAAGGGGTCGTTGCTGGCGATCAGCGGCAGCGACAGCCTCTGCCCCATCTGCTCGATGCGGCGGAAGGCGAGGCGGTCGAGACCNNCCGTCGTAACGCGGCACGAGCGCCAGATAGAGCCGACCCTTCAAGGGCTCCGCCAGTCGCGCCAGCCGCGCGCCGTAATCCTCGGCCTCGGTGTTCGTCGCAAAGCTCGGCACCATCGCCGCGACCATCAAGTCCTCCGCCCATTCGACGAGATCGTCCTCGTAAAGCGTGCACACGCCCTTCAACGAACGCAGGTTTCCCGCGCTCAGCAGGCGGCAGAGATGGCCCCAGCCGCGCCGGTTCATCGGATAGGCGACAAGTTCCGGCGTTCCGTCGGCAAAGGCGAGCCGCGCGCCCGGGCGGAAGGCATAACCCTTGATCTTCGCCGCGGCATGCAGGCGCACCACCCCCGCCACCGTGTTGCGGTCGGCAAGCCCTATGCCGGAAAGGCCGATCCGGGCGGCGGTCGCCACCATCTCCTCCGGATGCGAAGCGCCCTCCAGGAAGGAGAAATTGCTGCGGCAGCCGATTTCGAAGAAAGCCGGTTCACTCATGCGAAAATTCCCTGCATGAACCAGCTCGGCCTGGCAGATCCCCGCTCGTAGAGACCTTGCCGGAAGAGCCAGAAACGATGGCCGGTGCTGACCTCGATGCGGAAATAGTCCCGCGGCAGCGCCTCTTCCCCGTCGATCCGCCATTCGGGCGCCAGCCGCTCGGGCCCCTCGGCGCGCGCCACCCTGTGCCGGGCGCGGCGCCAGCGGAAA
>DBUL01000183.1:407-6935 GCA_002307905.1 Rhizobiaceae bacterium UBA1291 | reverse complement strand
TTTGGTAGAGTCCGTCACAACTTGCTCTGAGCCCAAACCTTGGACCGCCGGAAGCTAGAGTTTTCCGGCTCTACCGCAAGTGGAATGCCGTCTATGCGCCCTTACGCCGCTGGGGCTGAGCAAGGCGTTTGGGATGCTCTCCTTGAGACCCTCGTCGAGTTGGGGCTGACCGATGACTGGCAGCACATGATCGACAGCACCACCGTTCGCGACCACTCTCAGGCTGCGGGCGCTGAAGGGGGCTTATATGGCCGCTTTTGGTCGATCACGCGGCGGCTTTACAACGAAAATCCACGCCCGTGGCGCTTCACGTGGTCGAGGGGGCATGGAGCGCCCTTGTCACAGATCGTCGTGCGGATCGGCTTCCCGCGGATGATCCCCTGAAGTCCCATCGTCCTCATAAGCCGCGCGACGGTGCATCGAGCAATATCGAAGCCCTCCCGCTGGGGCTCTCTTGCGTATCTGTGTGCGTTTAGTCATGCTGGCTCAGCGATTGCCGATGAGCATCCGGTAGCGGAACTGGTCGATGACGACGGCGAGGATGAGAAGCGAGCCCAGCAGCACCATCTGCATGTAGGAGCCGATCTGCATGAGGTTCATGCCGTTCTGCACCAGCACGATGAAGAAGGCGCCAAGCACCACGCTCTCCACCCGGCCCATGCCGCCGCGCAGCGATACGCCGGCGATGACACAGGCTGCAATCGATTCCAGCGCGATCGTGCCGCCCAGATTGGTCTCGCCGCTCTCGACGCGGGCGGTGAGCAGCACGCCGGCGACCGAGGCCAGCAGGGCGCAAAGGATATACGCGAGGAATAATGTGCGCTTGGTGTTGATGCCGGAGAGGTTGGCGGCCTTGATATTGCCGCCGATCGCATAGATGCGGGCGCCGCTTCGGGTGCGGTTCATCAGCACCCATATGCCGGCGATGGCAACGATCGCGACCAGCACCGGGACGGGCACGCCGAAGACCCGGCCGAAGCCGAAGAAATCGCCGAATTCGTAAGGCAGATTGCCGATGGGTACACCGCCGGTCAGGTAGAGCGCGACGCCCGCTCCAACTGACTGCGCCCCAAGGGTCATGATGAAGGGCGAGACGCCGAACTGGGCGATGCCGAGGCCGTTCAGCGAACCAATCGCTAGCGCAGCGAGGAAGCCCGACAGAACGCCGAGCAGGATGACGAGCCAGACCATGTCGGGAAACTGGGCGGCGAAGTAGACCATGGCCGAGGCGGATACCACGGAGGTAAGCGCGATCGAGGTTCCGACCGCGAGATCGAAGCCGCCGGTGACCAGGACCAGCATCTGCCCGAGCGAAACCAGCACCAGATAGACGGACTGGCGCGCGACGTTCGTAAGGTTGTCGAGCGTCAGGAACTGCTTCGAGGCGAGCGTGAAGAGAATGAGGGCTGCCACGAGAAAGAAAGGCAGGACGCCGAGCTTGATGAAGACGGCCTTGAGCGCCGAAAGAGCGGAGAAGGTTGGCTTGGCGTCGGCGGGCGACGCGGTTTCCGGCTGGGTGTTCATGCTGATTTTCTTTCCTGATCGAAGAAGGCGCCGAGAACCGCCTGTTCCTGAATGGCTTCGCCCTCGAATTCCGCCGAGATCCGGCCATTGCGGAAAACGATCAGGCGATGGGCCAGGTGCATGGCCTCGGGAAGGTCGGAGGAGATCACCACGACGGCCTTGCCGGCCTCGGCGATCGCCTTGACGATGCGGTAGAGCGCGGCCCGCGTGCCGACGTCGACGCCGACGGTCGGCTCGTCGAAGATGTAGATGTCATAGTCCTCGCCGAAGCTCTTGCCGAACAGGATCTTCTGCTGGTTGCCGCCGGAGAGCTTGGAGGCGGTGCGTTCGAGGAAGGCCTCGCTGAGATCGACCTTGCGGCCGATCTCGCTGGTCAGGGACTTGACGCCGCCGGGCGAAATCAGGCCGAGGCCGGCATTGGTTTCGCGGCGGTTGAGCACCGAGAGGGCGATGTTGGTGCGAGCGGATGCGCCGAGCAGCAGTCCTTCCTCCTTGCGGTCGGAGGGCAGGAAGAAGACGCCGTCCTGCAGCAGTTTGCGTGTCGGCGCGCCGGTGCGATCATGGCCATGGACGCTCACTGTGCCGCCTTCGACGGGCAGCAGGCCCATGACGGCGCGGAAGGTGCGCGACTTGCCGGAGCCGACGAGACCCGCGACACCCAGCACTTCGCCGCGCCGGACATCGATGTCGACGCCGTCGACGCCCCAGGCCTTGAGGCCACGGATCGACAGCACCGGCTCGGCCTGTGTCTTGCGTTCGATATGCGGATAGATCTCGTCCATCTTGCGACCGGTCATCATCTCGACCAGCACGGTTTCCGACAGGTTCTCGGCGCCGATCGTGCCGATCAGCCGGCCGTCGCGCAGCACGGTGATGCGGTTGGCGATTGCCTTGAATTCCTGGATGCGGTGGGAAATGTAGACGATGCCGACGCCCTTGGCCTTGGCTTGGCCAATGAATTCAAACAGCTTCTCCGTCTCGCGTTCGGTCAGCGACGCGGTCGGCTCGTCGAGGATCAGGATGCGGGCTTCCTGGTGCAGCGCCTTGGCGATCTCCACCATCTGCTGTTCGGCGCGCGATAGCGAGATCACCGAGCGGCGAACATCGATGGCAAAGCCCAGGCCGGCAAAGAGCGCGCGGGCTTCCTCGACCATGCCGCGGCGGTCGACCAGGCCCATCTTGCGCGGCTCCTGGCCGAGGAAGATGTTTTCCGCCACGGTCATGGTCGGGACCAGGGAAAATTCCTGGAACACGGCACCGATGCCGGCTGCCCGCGCGTCCTTGACCGAAGAAAAGTGCTTCTCTTCACCGTCGATGCGGATCACCCCCTCGGTCGGCGTGGTCACGCCAGCGAGGATGGAGATCAGTGTCGACTTCCCGGCGCCGTTCTCGCCGAACAGCACGTGCACTTCGCCGCGTTCGAGCGAGAAGTCCACGCCGTCCAGCGCACGCACGCCCGGATAGGACTTGGCGATGCCGGTCATTTCGACAAGAGGTGAGCTCAAGGCCATCCGCATCGATCCGTGAAGTCATATTGCCTGAAAAAAGGGGTGGAATCCGGCGCATTCGCGCGCCGGGTCCCTGGGGTGTCAGTTGACCGAGAAGACCGGCTTGTAGCCATCCGGCGGCAGGATGTTGGTCTGCGGCACGCTTTCGACGTTCGACGGATCGACGACGAAGATCTTCGGGCCGACATGCTTTACCAGTTCCTTGCCTTCCAGTGCGCGGACGGCCTGGTCGATGGCGATGCGGCCCTGGATGACCATGGAGTCGGCCGGAGCCGCCAGGATGAAGCCGCGTTTGATGCCTTCGTAGACGCCGGGCGTCATGTAGAAGGCGAGCAGGTCGACCTTGCCCTTGAGGCCGCGTTCGCGGATCAACCCTTGAGCCGCTTCGGCGGTCACGGCGGTCCCGGCGACGTAGCGGATGTCAGGCTCGGCCTGGAGCACATCTTCGACCAGCTTCAGCTGCGCTTCCTTGCCGGTGTCGCCATATTTCGGCTCGAGCGCGTTGACGGCAGAACCCTTGATCGCTTCCAGGAAGCCCTTGTTGGCGGCCTCGACCCAGCCGGCGCCGGCCGGGCCCGGGAACCAGCCGACCTTCACTTCTTCCGAACCGGCCGGATGCTTCTTGGCGAGATAGGCGCCGGTCTCGTAGCCCATGGTGTAGAAGGAGACGAGCGACTTGGCGGTCAGGTCCGGCGAGGACATGCCGTTGATGACGTCGATGACCGGAATGTTCTTCTTCTTGATTTCGCTGACGAGGTTGTTCAACCCGTCGAACGAGATCGCGCCGATGACCACGGCCTCAGCACCGCCGGCGACGCAGTCCTCGATCTGGCTGATCTGCTTGTTGAGCTCGGTGTAGCCGCCGGCCTCGACGAGGTTCATCTTGACGCCGAGGTCCTTGGCCTGTTCGGCGACGCCGTAGTCGACGCCGAGCCAGTAGGCGTCCTTCATGTGCGGGAAGGAGACGCAGATGTTCCACGGCTTCTCTGCCTTCTCAAGTGGCGAATAGGACACGTCGACCGACTTGCCGTCGGCGGCGAAGGCCGGCTCGATCGCCTGGGCCGGGTAAGGATACCAGGCGTCGGCAAGCGCCGGGCTGGCAACGGCAAGCGCCAGGGCGGAGCTTGCAAGCGTCATTAGGATCTTGTGTTTCATGGTCGTTCCCCTGTTTGAAGTCTTTGGCTGCGTGGTCAGAAAAGCGCGCGGATCTGGTCGACCAGCGCGGCCCGGTCCTTCCGGGCGGTCAGGGCGGTTTCCATGTCCACCTTGACGAAACGGGTTGGCGTATGCGGCTGCAGCTGGCCGATCAGGTCCATGTCGGCGGAGATCACCGTGCCCAGCANNGGTGCAGAATGATCGGCTCGGTGCCGCCCGGTACCTGGATGGAGCCGTAAGGGTAGCAGGCGTCGACGATGTTCGAGGGATCCGAACCCGCGCCGAAGGGCGGGACACGGTCGACGAAGTCGAGCTTGCGGCCGCCGCGGAAGCGGTAGCCCATGCGGTCGGCCTCGGGCGCCACCTTCCAGGTATCCTCGAAGAAGTTCCTGCCCGCTTCCTCGGTGAGGCGGTGCCAGTAGAGACCCGGCAGCACGCGCAGTTCGGCCGGCATGCCGGGCCCGCGGCGCAGGTTTTCGGGAATGGACTTGCCCTCGACAGCCTTGCCGGCAGTCCCGACCGGCAGCTCGTCACCGGCGGCGATCGGCCGGCCCTTGAAGCCGCCGAGCGCGCCGATGGCATAGGTCGAGCGCGAACCGAGCGCCAGCGGCACGTCGATACCGCCGGAGACGGCAATATAGATGCGGGCGCCGGTCTTCAGGAAGTCGAAGGTCAGGACCTGGCCGGCCTTGACCTTGAAGGCGGTCCAGCCGGGCTTTTCCTCGCCGTCGACCTTGATCGGCATGTTAGCGCCGGTGGCGGCGAGCATGGCGGCCTCGGGGAATTCCAGCTTCGGGCCGATGAACACGGCTTCGAGGCCGGCGGCCCCTTCGTCATTGCCGACGAGCAGGTTGGCGGCCTTCAGCGCCAGACGGTCCATCGCGCCGCCGAGCGGAATTCCGAGATGGAAATAGCCGGGGCGACCGAGATCCTGGACGGAGGTGGCAAGACCCTGATGTTGAACCTTAATGGCCATGGAGAACGCCCTCCAGCTTCGCGTTGTAGCCGTCGATGTCTTTCTGGAATTCACGCAGATCGAATTTCACCTCGCGGATCGGCGGGGCGAACCGGCCCTTGTCCACATCCTCGACGGCCTGGTCATAGGCTTCGCGGTTGATCGGCTTGAATTTGACGATGTCGCCCGGACGGAAGAACACCATGAAGTCCTTGAGGTAGGAGGTGGTCTGGGTCGGATCGTAGATCGGCATGGGGGTGATGCCGAACATCTGGTAGCCGCCGGCGCCGCGCACCGAATAAATGCAGCCGAAGCAGCCGCCGTGGCCGACCGTCAGGCGCGGGGTATCGGTGCGCGGGCGCAGGTATTTCGGCACCTGGATCTGCCGCTGGCGCTCGACCATCTGGTACATGAAGGGCAGGCCCGAGACGAAGCCGACCATGGAGACGAACCAGGGCGAGCCGGAATGGGCGGCGACGAAGTCGTCGACCGAGCCGTAGTCGTTGATGCGCGCGGCGTATTCGAGGTCGGTGGCGCTGGGCTCCTGGTGACGCTCGCGGAAGCGCATCAGCGTCTCGTGGGTCCACGGGTCATTGTAGAAAACCGGGATCTCGACGATGCGGGTGGTGATGACCGGCTCGGACTTGGCGGCCGCCACCTCGATCGCCTGGACTTCCTTGAGGATGTCGTTCGGATGGATGACATCCGGATCGAACTTGATCTGGAAAGAGGCGTTGGCCGGGCAGATCTCGGTCACGCCCCTGATCTTCGATTCCCTGATGCCGGTGGTCATCGACAGCGAGTTGAAGAAGGCCTCGAGCGACATTTCCTCCGAGCATTCGACGAAGAGGTGCTCGTCACCCCCGAATGTGTAGCGCATGGGCATCAGGCAACCTCCTTGGATGCGACAAAGGCCTGGAAATCCGTCTCCAGCCAGGGTTCGAGGAACCGCGTATGGACATCGCCCGAGGCGACGGACGGGTCGGCGGCGAGCGCCTGGTGGAGCGGAATGGTGGTGGCGAGCCCGCGGATCTCGAGATTGTCGAGCGCATCGGCCAGCCTGGCGATGCAGGCGTCGCGGGTCTCGCCCCAGACGATCAGCTTGCCGAGCAGCGAGTCATAGAAGGGAGGGACCGTGTAGCCCTCGTAGAGCATGGTGTCGAAGCGAACGCCCTCGCCGGTCGGGACGCCGAGCGCCTCGATCGTGCCAGGGCCGGGTAGGAAGCCGCGCGCGGGGTCCTCGGCATTGATCCGGCACTCGATCGCATGACCGGTGACGCGGATGTCTTCCTGGCGGACGGAAAGCTTCGCACCGCCGGCAACCTTGATCATCTCCTGCACGAGGTCGATGCCGGTGATCATTTCGGTGACCGGATGCTCGACCTG
>DBUL01000183.1:0-321 GCA_002307905.1 Rhizobiaceae bacterium UBA1291 | reverse complement strand
CGGCGCTGCAGCGAGCACTCGCGCTCATAGCAATGGACAGCGTCGGTCCCATCACCAAGAATCTGCACCTCGACGTGCCGGGCGCGGGTGATGACCTTTTCGACATAGAGGCCGCCGTCACCGAAGGCGGCGAGCGCCTCGGCCGAGGCCTGGGGGAAATGGCGTTCGAAATCGGCCATGGTCTCGGCGATGCGGATACCCCGGCCGCCGCCGCCGGCGGCTGCCTTGATCATCACCGGGAAACCGATCTCCTCGACGATGGCGCAGGCCGTGGCGAGGTCTTCGATGCGCCCGTCAGAGACTGGAATGGTCGGCACGCCG
>DBUL01000159.1:891-4243 GCA_002307905.1 Rhizobiaceae bacterium UBA1291 | reverse complement strand
GGCGCCGCCCTTGGCAAAGCCGGCCAAGCCGCCCTTTCCTTCTCCAGCAATCGTATAGGAGTGCGGCGGATTGAGATTCTGCAGCTCGACCGCACCCTCGAACTTTGCCTTGATCGGACCGACCTTCAAAACCACCTTGGCGGTCATGGTGGTGTCAGAGGTCTTGTCCAGGCTCTCGCAGCCGGGGATCGCCTGTCGCAGGATCTCCGGGTCGTTCAGCGCCTGCCAGACGGTTTCGACCGGTGCTTCGATCCGTTCGCTGCCACTCATGTCCATGCTGTTTCTCCTCCCAGAGCGAAAACTTCCTGCCGCGTGCTCCTCCTCGAGCGAAGCGACGGAGTATCTGAAGGACAGCTTACAGACCGGCACACGGATCGCAAGGGACAGACGGAAAGGAGAAGCCGTCAGACGAAAACGGCCTGCTCGACGCGATCCTCGGTGCCGAAGAATCTCAGATAGCGCTCGACCTCGGCCGCATCGCCCGTCGCCTTCTTCGGATTGTCGGAGAGCTTCACCGCCGGCCGGCCGTCCGCCTCGCTGACCTTGCAGACCAGCGAAATCGGCTTCAGGCCCTCGATCTCGCGCGGCGCGCAGCCGGCGAAGTCGTTGGTGAGGTTGGTGCCCCAACCGAAGCTCATGCGCACCCGGCCCTCGAAATGGCGATAGGTGTCGATGATCGCGTCGACGTCGAGGCCGTCGGAGAAGATCAACAGTTTCTGGCGGGGGTCGCGTCCCATCTTCTTCCACCAGTCGATGATCTTCTCGCCGCCTTCGATCGGCGGGGCGCTGTCGGGACGGAAACCGGTCCAGTCGGCCACCCATTCCGGCGCATTGCGCAAGAAGGCGGCCGTGCCATAGGTGTCGGGAAGTACGATCAACAGATTGCCGCCATAGAGGCGGTTCCAGTCGCGCATGACGTCGTAGTTCGAGGAGAGTAGCTGCTCGTCGGTGTTGGCGAGAGCCGCCCTGACCATTGGCAGTTCGTGGGCATTCGTCCCCACCGCTTCCAGATCCGAGTCCATGGCGAGCAAAACGTTGCTCGTTCCAGTGAAAGCCGGGCCGATACCTTCCTTAAGCGCTTCGACGCACCATCGCTGCCAGAGGAAACTGTGGCGGCGGCGCGTGCCGAAGTCGGAGATTCTCAGGCCCGGCAGTTCGCGCAAGCGCTCGACCTTGGCCCACATTTTGGCCTTGGCGCGAGCATAGAGCACGTCCAGGGTGAAAAGGCCCATGTTTTTGGACACGGTGCGGGAGCGCAGCTCGTTGATGATGGCGAGCGCCGGGATCTCCCACATCGTCGTTTCCTTCCACGTGCCGTGGAAGTTAAGGACAAACTGGCCGTCCTTTTTGGAAAGCTCGTATTCGGGCAGCTGAAAGCTGGCGAGCCAGGCGAGAAAGTCCGGTTCGAAGATCTGCTTGGTGCCATAGAAGGTGTTACCCGCGAGCCAGATTGCCTCTTTCTTGCTGAGGCGGAGCGTGCGGGCGTAGTCGAGCTGCGCGCGCAGCTCGCCCTCATCGATTTCATCGGCAAGACGCACCGTCTTGGTTCGGTTGATCAGGGTGAAAGTCGCATTGACGTCCGGATAGAGCTTCCAGATCATCTGCAGCATCAGGAGTTTGTAGAAGTCCGTGTCGATCAGACTGCGGATGATCGGGTCGAGTTTCCAGCTATGATTGAAGACTCTTGTCGCGATGTCGGTCTTGGTCATCGAGTGACTGCCCTGCTAGTCGCGGCCGGATCAGACCGCATCAGCGGCCGGAATTCACCCCGGCCATTTCAGAGGTCACTTATCTGGAATTCGTCTTGCAAAGTCCATAGGGGCCAATCAGCCCTGGACCGGCGTATTCTCCGCCGGCGACGGGGCAGTTTCCTGAACCGGCTGGTTCGACGGGCTTTCAGGCGCAATCGAATTGCCCCACCACTCGGCGGGTATCCAGACGAGCATTGCAAGCACGATGCCCGCAAGCAATACAATCAAGACGGGACGGCCGCGAAAACCCTGACGAGCTTCGGTCGGCGTTACGGGCTCGGGTTTCATGCCTCGCGTATGACGTGCGGTGCTGTCGGGCAGGTCGGTTCGGCTGGTCATGGATCTCTCCCCTGTCGTGCTCAAGGTTCGGCGTGACTGCGCCGCGGTCTCAAGGCAAACGGAGCGAAAGGCCTATTGTTCCCAAGAAGATTCCGAAGACGGGTCAATAACCCGACGCGCGGTCCACGACATGATCGAGCGGATCACCCGCTTCAAATCGGGCGATCTGGCGCTCAACGTGACGAAAAAGCGCCCCGACGTCCGAGGCGGCCGCGGCATGCGGCGTGATCACCACATTGTTGAGATCCCAGAGCGGGCTTTCCGGCGAAAGCGGCTCCTTTTCGAAGACATCGAGCGAGGCCGCACCCAGCACGCCCTGTCCCAGCGCGGCGATAATATCCGTTTCCACCTGGCTTCCGCCGCGGCCGGCATTGATGAAGACCGGCTTGCCCAGCGCCCCGCCCTGGCGGAGCGTCCCGAACAAAGATGCGTTGTAGATGCCGCGCGTATCCGGCGTCAGCGGCAGGAGGCCGACCAGAATGTCGGTGCGGGAAAGGAAGACGACGAGGCCGGTGGCATCGAAGGTCTCGACGCCATCGATCTGCCGCTTGCGCCGCGACCNNCGAAGCCCATGACCTTCAGCTTGCGCACCGCATCCTCGCCCAGCACGCCGAGGCCCATGACGCCGACGGTGACATCGCGGGCTTCCGGCTGCGGCGAGATCTCGTCCCAGACCTGCTCGCGCTGCTGGCGGGCATAGGCGAGTGCTCCGCGCAAATGGGTGAGGCACTGCAGCACAACCCATTCACTCATGCGATCGGTCAGGCTGCGGTCGACGAAACGCACGACGGGCAAGTCCGGAAGCTCGTAGGCGGAGAGGATGTGATCGACGCCGGCGCCGCCAGAGAAAATTATCTTCAGGTCTCCTGCGCGCTGGAACAACGATGGATCGGGCTTCCACACGACGGCATAGGGGACCCCGGAGAGATCACGGCCGGTATTGGCCGAATCGCCCATATCGATCACCTCACGGCCGGGAAAGGCCCCGTTCAGCGCCTCAATGACGCCACTGCGTGCGAACTTGAGGTCAATGACGACGGCATTCTGGTCGGGCATGGGATGAGGGTCCGTTACTGGCTGACGCCGCCGGTCTCGACGGCTTCGAGGTTGAAGGCTGCGGCCATCAGCGCGCGCGTGTAGTCGGCTTTTGGCGCATGGAAGATTTCGGTCGCCGGCCCTTGCTCCACCACCTTGCCGGAACGCATGACGATCACCTCGTTGGCGAGCGCCTTGACGACACGCAGGTCATGGCTGATGAACAG
>DBUL01000159.1:0-884 GCA_002307905.1 Rhizobiaceae bacterium UBA1291 | reverse complement strand
TCGAGCGCCGAGGTCGGCTCGTCCAGCATCACGAAGCGCGGCTTCAAGACCATGGCGCGGGCGATGGCGATGCGCTGGCGCTGACCGCCGGAAAACTCGTGCGGATAACGCCAGCGGGTGGCCGTGTCGAGACCAACCTCGTCGAGCGCCCAGCAGACGCGGGCATCGCGTTCGGCGGCGGAGAGCTTTCGCTCATGCACCTTAAGTCCCTCGGCAATGATCTCACCGACCGACATGCGCGGGCTAAGCGAGCCGAACGGGTCCTGGAAGACGATCTGCAGCCGGTCGCGCAATGGCCGCATCTCGGCGAAGGAATAGCCGTCGATGTCCCGGCCGATGAAGCTGATCCGCCCCTTGGACGAGATGAGGCGGGCGAGAGCGAGGCCTAGCGTCGTCTTGCCGGAGCCCGATTCGCCGACGACGCCGAGCGTCTGACCGGCACGCAGCACCATGTCCACCCCATCGACCGCCTTCACGTGGTCGACGACCTTGCGCAGGAAGCCGGCCTTGATCGGGAACCAGACGCGGATGTCGTCGCCCTGCATGATCACCGGCTTGGTCTCGTCAAGTGTGGGCGGTTCGCCGCGCGGTTCGGAGGCCAAGAGCTTCTTGGTATAGTCGTGCTGAGGATTGGTGAAGATGTCCTCGACCGGGCCGCTTTCGACGATCTGACCCTTGGTCATGACGCAGACCTTGTCGGCGAACTTGCGCACGATGCCGAGGTCATGGGTGATGAACAGCATGGACATGCCGTGGTCGGCCTTGAGCTGGCGCAGAAGATCGAGGATCTGTGCCTGGACCGTCACGTCGAGCGCGGTGGTCGGTTCGTCGGCGATCAGGAGCTTCGGCCGGTTGGCAAGCGCCATGGCGATCATCACGCGCTG
>DBUL01000139.1:18863-35451 GCA_002307905.1 Rhizobiaceae bacterium UBA1291 | reverse complement strand
CTTCGCCTGTTCGACCTGCGCATCGGCCAGTGCCGTGTCGAGCGTCACGAGCACCTTGCCTGCGGCGACCCTTTCGCCTTCGTCGGCATAGAACGCCATCGCCTGCGCGGAGACGGCCGCACGCACGGTCACGGACTTCAGTGCGGCGATGCGTCCGTTGATCGCGAGCACCTGCGTGACCGGGCCCGGCGCCAGCGTCTCGGTGGCCACGGTCGCCTGCCTGGTCACCCACGGCCGCTCGATCGCGGCATAGGCGGCCGCTGCCGCAATGACGAGGGCAATCGCAACCCACCCCTTCCTAAGCCGCATCGACTCGCTACCCGCCTGCTTCACTATTGCCTCATCATCGATGAGACATGCTTACCCCACTCCAAGCGCAGACGCCAGTTTGCGTGGATTGGTCTGTCTGTCAAATCGGGGCCTGAGTCTCTAGCTTCGAGGTCGGAGTTTCAGAAACCTCGCGATGCGAGCTTGCCAGTTCAGCGGCGGAGCGGTTGGCGTCACATTTCCCGGCAAAAGCTGCGCTTCAGGAATGGCGACCTCGATCGGCATCCCCTGACAACGCTCGAAAATGCAGTCGCGCAGGCTAGCGGCACCGGCAAGAAGGTCGCTACGCAGGATGACGTGTTGGTTCTTGCCATGCTTCTTGACGCGTCTGGTCACTTGCTGCCCTGTCGAGTGCCATTTCGACAGAAATCCGTTCTCACTGATTAGCCCCGAGCGGATAGGGCGATAAGCACTCGCAAATGGCAGTTCCTCGAATAGATAGCTGCCGTTATAGAGACAGAACAGTCCATCCCCTGCCAGAGCGTCGTCGATCCATGTGGCGAGGTCGACAAACTCCGTGAACGGAAAAAGGTCGGGCACTGTCTTGTTCCGCGGCAACGGGTGCCGGCACAGGACAGGGCAAGCGAAAATGACGTCATAGGGCCCATGCTCGAGGACATTGTCGCGGGTGCTCAGGAACACCCGGCCTGGCAGCCGATNNGTCACAGCCGAAAATCTGCGCATCTGGAAAGTATGCGCGGATCGTGTCCATCTCATCGCCGTCAGAGCAGCCGAACGACAGGATTCGCAGGGATGAACCATTTAACCCCGGCCCGGATTTCTGGGCCACTCTGGCTTGCGCCGTTCTGAAAATCTCGGGGTAGCGGTCAAACGACGTACCCTTGTGTAACTGTGCCAATCCGAGCCCCCCACGCCAAAAAAACGATAGGTGCACCAGTGGCCGGGATTCGGCCGCAAAACAAGGCCTCAAACATTCGTCCCGCGGCACTTTCCTGGTCTTTCCAACGGGTCTGCAGTAGAATTCCTGCCGCCGTTACCAATTCTTGTGCGGGGAGTGTTGGCGGCTTCTCAGGTGAAGCTCTGCACCGACAGAGAGGTACTTTCAGGGGTGCGCACAGAGGTGCATACCTGCCGCTGACTATCTGATACTATGTGCAAAGATGGAATTGGCTGGGTAGCCTGGATTTCTCCATGATTTCAAGGGATTAGCAAGGTATTCTTTGATTCCCCTATATTTTCCCGCGCGAGCGACCGTGGGTGCCACCTTTGCGCCCCGGCTTTTGAGCCTCAGTCAACCGGGGGACGGGCGGAAATGATTTCCGTCTCCGGCACCAAGATCGCCGTCAAACGACCACCAAGCTTAGGGCGGTTTTACGCCGATACCGGTCCTGAGAACTAGAGGCAATCTGGTCCCAGGTCTGTCGCAAGGGCGCCTTCATTCAAATAACCTCGATTTGCGATTTGACGCGCTGACCAGCAAGGGGCAATCTGAATTGATGGGCTGAAACCGAGGAGAACCTGTCCTCTTGGGTTCGAGGGGGATTACATGCTCACGCGGCGGAGCGCGATCGTGATGGGGGCTGCTGTCTGTGCGGCACCCTTGGTGCGGGCGCAGACGGTCGAGCCGTTCCGCTTTGCGCTGACCCCGGTCTTTCTGGACAATGATGCCGCCGTGATTTCCGCCCTGCGTGGGGCGCTTGCTTCTGCGATGGGACAGGAGATCAAGCTTGTGCAAAGGCGCACCTATCAGGAGATCACGGGGGCGCTTCTGGATGGCTCGGTCGATGCGGCCTGGACTTGCGGTTATCCCTTCCTGCAACACCGGAAGGAACTGTCGCTTCTTGGGGTGCCCGTCTGGCGGGGCGAGCCGCTCTATCAGTCCTATCTGATTGTGGCTGAAGATGACCCCGCAACGAGCTTGGCCGATTTGCGTGGCGGCACGCATGCCTTTTCGGACCCCGACAGCAATTCGGGCTTTCTGGTCACGGCATCAGATATCGCCCGTATGGGCGAGGTGCCGGACAAGTTCTTTTCCCGGGCGATTTTCACCTATGGCCACCGCAATGTTGTCCGCGCAGTCGCGGGAGGGTTGACGCGGTCAGGCAGCGTCGATGGCTATGTCTGGGAGGTCTTGAACAACGTCGAGCCTGATCTCACGGCCCGGATCAAGATCATCGACCGGTCTGAAAAGCTTGGTTTTCCACCCTTTGTCGCTCGCAGTGACCGCATGGCCGAGGCCGGGACCATAGCTTGCGCGGCGGCGCTTAAGAGCCTCGATCAGACGGACCAGGGTCAAACGGTGTTGCGGCTTTTGTATCTCGATGGTGTCACGGCGGCGCAGCCATCGCTCTTTGACGGCATCGCCGCGCGCATGACGGTTATGGAGGGCGGATGAAGCCTCTGTCCCGCTTTGGGAACCTTCCCGTCACATTGCGTGTGCCCTTGATTACATCCGCGCTGATGGTCCTGTTGGGTCTGGTGGCCAGCCAAAGCGTGCTTTCCGCCCTTGGCCGTGTGCAGGATGACCGGCTGTCCGAGACGGCGCGGCTGCATATCGAGGGCCTTTCCGTCGCCCTTGGCCCATCGGTCCTGCGGCAGGATGTCTGGGAGGTTTACGACATCCTCGACCGCGCGCGAGCGGGAAGCGAAGGGCAGCGTCTTCTGCTGACCGTGGCGGCGGATGAACGTGCTNGCGTGCTGGCCGCGACCGATCCGCGCCGCGCACCGGTCGGCGGGGATGCAAGGGATTTCGAGAGCGGGGCGGTCGCTCCGGACGCTGTGCGGATGACCGGTAATCCCGTCCTGCGGGTGGTGGCGCCCCTGCAATATCAGGGCCGCGCCGTTGGCGGGATCGTCACGGAACTGGATGTGACCGACCTGCTGGCCGAGCGGCGTGAGGTGACCCTGTGGCTTCTGTTCGGCAACGCCTTGGCAACGGCGGTTTTGGCCTTTGGTGGCTGGTTCGCCGTGGCGCGCATCCTGCGCCCCGTTGGAGCATTGGTGCAGGCGATGGATGCGTCGGGCGGCGCTCCACGCCCCCTTCCCACGTCCGAGATCCCCCATGGCGATCCGGGGTTGGCGAGGTTGATCGAGACCTATAACCGCATGACGACGGCCGTGGAGGAACGGGCTGAAGTCGAACGTCGGCTGGCCGATAGGGAGCGCTTCGTCAGCCTGGGGCGGCTCTCGTCGTCGTTGGCACATGAGATCAACAATCCGCTGGGCGGCCTGCTGAATGCCGCCGACACCATCCACACCTATGCCGAACGGCCCGATGTGGTGCGCCAATCGGCAGAACTGATGCAGCGTGGCCTTGGTCATCTGCGCGACGTGACGCGGGCGATCCTTGACCAGAACCGACTTGACCGTGCCGGGCAACCCCTGCGCCCCGAAGACTTCGAGGACCTGCGTCTGCTGTTTGAACCCGAGGCCTACGGTCGCGGCCAGGTGCTGGACTGGCGGGTTGCGGCGGGGGCGGCGCTGCTGGCCGGTCAACCCGCAGCCCCGGTGCGGCAGGTGGCGCTGAACCTGCTTCTGAATGCCGGAGCGGCAGCGGGGGTAAATGGCCAGGTTGGCCTGAACGTGGAGAATGGCGGAGATGGGCTGTCCATTTCGGTCAGCAACACCGGCGCCGCGATGAGCGAGGCCGATCTTGCGCGCCTTTTGGCCTCTGGGCCCTTGCCACCGGGGGGCGGGGTCGGTCTTCGGCTGGTGCATGACATCGTGGCGGGGCTTGGCGGCAGGCTGCACCACGGCCGGATAGGGGATCAGACGGTTATTCGGGTCAATCTGCCAGTGCACGGGGCCCACCATGCTTGAGGGACGCCGGATCGTGCTGGTGGAGGATGACAAGATCATGGGCGCATCCCTGGTCCAGCGCCTGACGCTGGAGGGGGCCGAGGTGGACTGGCATCGAGGGGTCGCCCGTGCGCTGCCGGCCATCCGCACGCCGCGCAAGGTGCTGGACGCGGTGGTCTGCGACATTCGTCTCCCCGACGGCACGGGCGAGGAGCTTTACCATACCTTGACCAGCACCGGCCATCCGCCGCCGTTTCTGTTCATCACCGGGCAGGGCGGGGTTGATCAAGCCGTGCGGCTGATCCGCTCAGGCGCCGCGGATTACATCACCAAACCCTTCGAGATCGGCGCCTTCCTGAAACGTCTGGCCATGGTCATGCGGCCACGGGCGGATCAGGATATGCCCCCGGAGACCGGCATCAGCGCCGCCGCGCGCGCCGTGGACCGCCAAGTGGCCGAGGCGGCGTCGCGCGNNCGGGTCTTGGCAAGATGCGGCTGGCAAGGCGCGTACATGATCTGTCGGACCGCAAGGTTGCACCGTTCGTGGTCTGCAATGCCCTGCGCGACACGGTCGGGGCCGAGGAGCTGCAAAGAGCGATAGAGCAAGTTCGCGATGGCTCGCTGGTCATCGTCGGGATCGCGCGACTGGCGCCTGCTGCGCAGGATGTTCTGATGACAGCCTTGGCGGCCCCACCCTTTCGGCTGATCGCCACGGCTGGGCCGCAGGCCGCCGAGGATGCGCAAGCCCTCCGGTCCGACCTTGCTGCGCTGCTCCGCTCGCATGAAGTCGTGGTGCCCCCTCTGGCGGATCGCCCCGATGATGCGGTTTGGCTGGCGGCACGACTGTTCCCCGGCCTCAACGCCCGCCGGGCCGTCCCGTTGATCGGTATCGCGGCGGCGGCCGAAGATGCCCTCCGGTCGCATGACTGGCCGGACAATGGACGCGAAGTGCGCGCCCGGCTGATGCGGGCGGTTGAGGCGGCCGAAGGCGAGATGGTCTTGACCTCGGACATTTTCCCGGAGCGCGCGGCGGATGCGACGCTACGGTCTCTGGCCGAAGTGCGCGATGCCGCGGAACGGGCGCAGATCGTGGCGGCGCTGGACCGGACCGGCGGGCAGGTGGGTGAGGCGGCAAAGCTGCTCCGGGTGTCGCGCA
Organism: Rhizobiaceae bacterium UBA1291; assembly: GCA_002307905.1. Lineage (GTDB taxonomy): Bacteria > Pseudomonadota > Alphaproteobacteria > Rhizobiales > Rhizobiaceae > Allorhizobium. Next base: position 30,209 of record DBUL01000139.1, on the reverse strand, counting down.
CGACGCTGTGGGAAAAGATGCAAAAGCTGAGCCTATAGGCGGATCTCATGTTCGGAAATCCGAACGCCTGAAATTTGTGTTCAATTATAAAGGCTTCCCGCAGCGCAGCGGCGCTCGCCGGGCCGTTGCCTCGCCTCCTGCCCCTCCGTTATCCTTGGGCCAACTGGATCTAGGGAGGAGAGATACCATGAAATGCAATCGGTTGGTCGATGCAGGCCGCCGTCAGTTCCTACGCGGAGGTGTTCTCGGCGTGGCAGGGGCTGCGGCGGCAACTGTGATGCCTGCAGGGCAGGCACAGGCGCAGCAGGCGCGCGCGATGGTGGACTATCCCTCCACCAGGCTCGCCAATCTGGCGGAGCTGAAGGTCAACGAGCCGATGGATATCGGCTATCCTGATGCAGACAGCCCCGGCATCTTGCTGAAACTGGGCAGCCCCGTCGAGGGCGGCGCAGGCCCCGACGGCGATGTCGTGGCCTATTCGGTGCTGTGCCCGCACAAGGGTTTCTACATGAGCTACCACGCCGCCGACAAAACCCTGAACTGTCCCGGCCACTACAGCCGGTTCGACTGCGAGAAGGGTGGCCAGCAGGTCTGGGGCCACGCCACGCAGAACCTGCCCCAGTTCGCCCTGCGGGTGGACGACAAGGGCGATATCTATGCCGAAGGCGCGGACGAGCTGATCTATGGCCGTCTGTCCAACGTGCTGCAAGGGTGAGGGGGCGATCATGGCTTACAAACGCAATATTGACCGTCTGCCGATCATTCCCGCAGGCGCCAAGGAACACAACGTCACGTGCCACTACTGCATCGTCGGCTGCGGCTACAAGGCCTATACTTGGCCGCTGAAGACCCAGGGCTCAACAGACAGCAACTGGATCGGCGAAGACCTGTCCAAGCAGCAGGCTGCCGAGACCGCAGCCTGGTATGCGCCGTCGATGTACAATGTCGTCAAGCAGAACGGCAAGGACGTGCATCTGGTCATCAAACCCGATGTGAACTGTCAGGTGAATTCAGGCCTCGGCTCGATCCGTGGCGCGCGGATGGCGGAGAACCGGCGGTCCGACGTCACCGGCACGCAGAAGCAGCGTCTGACGGATCCGATGGTGTGGCGCTACGGCACCTGGCAGCCGACCTCTTGGGACGATGCGCTGGATCTGGTCGCCCGCGTCACCGCCCGGGTGATCGACAAGGACAACGAGAACGATCTCTACGTCTCGATGTTCGACCACGGCGGATCGGCGGGTGGCTATGAGAACACCTGGGGCACCGGCAAGCTTTACTTCGAGTCGATGAAGGTCAAGCATTGCCGCATCCACAACCGCCCGGCCTATATGTCCGAGGTCCACTCCAGCCGCGACATGGGCGTGGACGAGTTGAACTACAACTACGCCGACTACGAAGTGACCGACACGATCTTTCTTGTCGGCACCAACCCGATGGAATGCCAGACCAATCTGTTCCTGAACCATATGGTCAAGGGCATGCAGAACGGGGCGAAGGTGGTCATCTCGGATCCGCGCCGGACGGTCACGGTGGACAGCTGTGAGCAAGTCGCCGGCGCTGAAAACGTGCTGCACCTGCCGATCACCACCGGGTCCGACGTGGCGCTGCACAACACGCTCTTCACCTATATTGCGGATCAGGGCTGGGTCGATGCCGACTTCATCGCCAAATCGACCTTTCAGGGCGATGTGGCTGTGGCGGCTGACAGTGCCTATCCGGCCTCGCTTGGGTCGTTTGAGGCTGCTCGCGTCGCCTGCAAGATGAGCCTTGCCGACGGGGCCGCCGCCACCGGCCTGACCGAGGCACAGATCATCCAGGCTGCCGAATGGATCGCCAAGCCCAAGGACGACGGCAGTCGCCGTAAATGCGTGACCGGCTATGAAAAGGGTATCATCTGGGGCAACGACAATTACCGGGCCATTGGCAGTCTGCTGAACATTGCGCTCGCCACGGGCAATGTGGGCCGCGAAGGCGGTGGATGCTGTCGCCTCGGCGGGCACCAGGAGGGCTACTATCGCCCGTCGGACGCCCATGTCGGCCGCCCGGCCCCCTACATCGACCAGATGATCATCGCCGGCGGCGGCAAGGTGCATCACATCTGGGCCAACGACCACTTCAAGACCACGCTGAACGCCTCTGAGTTCAAGCGCGTCTACAACCGTCGGTCCAACATGGTGAAGGAAGCCATGGATGCCCGCGCCGGGGCAACGCGTGAGGAGATGGTCGATGCCATCGTCGGCGCGATCAATGCGGGCGGTCTGTTCGTGGTGGATGTGGACATCATCCACAGCCAGATCGGCCAGGCTGCGCATGTGATCCTGCCTGCGGTCGAATCCGGCGAGATGAACCTGACCTCGATGAACGGCGAGCGCCGGTTGCGGCTGACGGAAAAGTACATGGACGCACCGGGATCGGCTAAACCCGACTGCCTGATCGCAGCCGGACTGGCCCAAGCGCTTGAGCGCGTTCTGCGCGAAGAAGGTCGAACAGAATACGCCGACCAGTTCAAGGGCTATGACTGGGCCACCGAAGAAGACGCCTTCATGGACGGTTACAACAAGGGCAACCCGGAAGTCACCTATGACCGCCTGCGCGCCATGGGCAATGACGGGGTGCTGGAGCCAGTGACCGGTTTTGCCGATGGCAAACTTGTCGGGACCAATCGACTCTATGAGGACGGCGCCTTCACCCGGCACGGGCGAGAGGACAAAAAGGCCCTGTTCTGCATGGGCGAATGGCGCGGCTGGCAGGCGGCGGGCAAGGCCCAGCAACAGGCCAACCATCGCTTCCTGATCAACAACGGCCGCGCCAACATGAACTGGCAAAACTGGTTCCTCGATCAGGCCAACGAGTTCGTGATGGACCGCTTCCCTGTGCCCTTCATCCAGATCAATCCCGAGGACATGACTGATCTGGGCATCACGGCGGGCGATATGGTCGAGGTGCATAACGATGTGGGGGCCACGCAGGCGCTGGCCTACCCCGAGCCGACCGCGAAACGCAACGAGACCTTCATGATCTTCGGCGTGCCGAACGGGGCGCAGGGCAATATCGTGAATGCGGGCGTGAACGAACTGATCCTGCCGAACTACAAGCACACCTGGGCCANNTGGGCCAATATCCGCAAAATCTCGGATGCGACCCCGGCCTCGGCAGCGGTGTCCTACAAGTCGTGGGAAGTCGAGCTCTGACCAGACCCTACGCCGCCCGGAACGGGGCCGGGCGGGGCCTTCGTCTCGGGGAAGCTTCATGAAACTTGCCTATGTCACCCTGCAGGGCCGCGGTCGCACCGATGCCCTGATCGCTGAAGTGGCGCACCTGCTGGCGACTGACGGGGTCCGGCTGGCCGGGACCGTGCAGTCAAACCACGAACGCCCAGACCGGCGCAAATGCGACATGGATCTGGCAGTCCTGCCCGATGGACCGATTGTCCGGATCAGCGAGGACCTTGGCGACTTGGCCAGAGGATGCACGCTCGACTCCGGCGCGCTGGAGCAGACGGTGGTCGCAGTTCAACAGCGGCTGCCGGGGGCAGAAGTGCTGCTCGTCAACAAGTTCGGTAAACGCGAGACCGAGGGAAAGGGCCTGGTCCCCGTGATCGCCGAAGCACTTGAGATGGGGCTGCCGGTCCTCATCGGCGTGAATGGCCTCAACCTCGCGGCCTTCCTCGCCTTCGCCGGAGAAGACGTCTCAGCCCTGCCGTCCGATCCTGCCCTGATCGCCCAGTGGTGCAAGGCCTCGGCGCAGGCGGAAGTTGCCCGAGCGTGTTCACCCGGCGCGGACGAGTCCCGAACCCGCGAACTTAGCCTCCTCTGTTGATCCTTGCCGAAAGCGGAGCCGACGCATTCACCGGGAGTTGGCTCCGGCTTATGTGTGAGAACCTGTTTAGCACGGCTTCTCGGCGCAAATCACCGTCGGAAGTCGCAATCATAGGCGGCAGATCACTTGCGCCGATCAATGCCCTTGCATGTAGAAGATCAACACGATCTGGGCGACACCGAGAAGCAGGATCAGCGCAAACAGCACCAGTTTCCATTGAGGAATGTCGTGATTTTGCGGACGCATCGGTAAAACCTCCTTTGCTTCTCCCGCGAAAGTTTCACCATTTTTGCCATTCACGCAAGCAGGTACTCCCACGCTGTCCTTGCGCAAGGCCCAAGTCGCCTAGGGGTGCCGCGCCTGGAACACCTCGTCCGCAGGCCGTTTGGCGGGTCCTGCCGCCTTGCAAAATCCTCATCGCAGGCATAAGCGTCTATGCGCATAAGCGCAAAAGGTGATGCATGATACTTCCTCCACTGATGGCTCTTGCCGAACCGACCCGGCTGGCGGCGGTTTCGATCCTCTGGGACGGCTCGGAACATTGTGTCTGCGAACTGATGAAGCGGCTCGATGCCACGCAGAGCCGCATGTCGCGGCACATGCAGACGTTGAAGCAGGCCGGCCTGGTGGTCGACCGACGCGACGCACAGTGGGTGCGTTATCGCCTTAACCCGGACATGAGGCCTGAGGTGCGCAACGTACTTGCCGCCGTCATGGCCGCGAGCACCGCCGCCGAAATAAAGAACGCCGCCTGAACAATATGGGCGGAGCGGCGGGACGCCGGCTCCGCGGAGCATAAATCATGACTGCACTCTTCGGCTGGCTGAACGACCAATTGCTGCCGCCGGGCTCAACATGGCCTATGCCGTCGTCGAGGCATTGCCCTCGTTGTCGAGACACTTGATCGAGGTGGCAAGATGAGTTCGACAGCAATTCCGGCGCCAAGGATCTCGTCGACTTCGAGCGCGGACCGGCTCAATCAGAGCTGCTTCTGCATCACGCTCGATCGGGCCGCGCTCTGTCGCGCCTTGGAACGGGAGTCCGAAGACCCTGCATTCTGCACCTCCTTCATCCAGACAAAACCGCACCTGTTTTCCAATGTCCCGGTGTTCCTGCCTTCCGAGGCCATTGCGGAGATGGGCAGGATCGCGGCGGCGATCGAGGAGGCGACCCGACTGCCTGCCTACCGAGCCGCGGTTCTCTCATGGGCACCAGAGATCGCACGGGAGGACCATGGGCCGCTCGGCGCCTTCATGGGCTATGATTTCCACCTCGACGATGATGGCCCAAAGCTGATCGAGATCAACACGAACGCGGGCGGCGCCTTCCTCAATGCGCTCCTTGCCCGCGCCCAACTCGCCTGCTGCGCTGAGATCGAAGGCGCGATCGAGGCTGCAAGGGTAGGGGATTTCGAGGCTGAGGTTGTGCGCATGTTCCAGGATGAGTGGCATTGCCAGCGCGGTGATACGCCCATTCCCCGCATTGCCATCGTCGACGACCACCCAGAAGAGCAGTATCTCTATCCCGAATTCGTGCTGGCCCGTCAGTTATTCCTGAAGGCGGGCCTCGATGCGGTGATCGCCGACGCGAGCCAGCTCCGCTATGACCAGGGTAGGCTCCTGGCCGGTGACCTGGAGATCGGCATGGTCTACAATCGTCTGGTCGATTTCGCGCTCGAGCGGCCCGAGCACGCGGCTTTGAACGCTGCCTATCGGGAGGGCGCCGTGGTGCTGACGCCGAACCCGCATAACCATGCGCTCTTTGCCGACAAGCGCAATCTGACGCTATTGTCCGATCCCGCTGCACTCGAGGCCCTTGGGGTGCCTGCGGAACTGCGTTCGCAACTGGCCGGCATACCGGAAACAGTTGTGGTCAGCCCCGAGAATGCCGATCTGCTCTGGCAGTCGCGCAAGGATCTGTTTTTCAAGCCGGCCGGCGGGCATGGCAGCAAGGCCGNNGGTATGTTGCCCAGCGTTTTGCCTCGCCGGGCGAGCGCGCAGTCAGGCTCGACGGCGCGGCCGTGGCGCGCAAGATGGATGTCCGGCTCTACACCTATGGTGGGCGCATTCTGCTGGCCGCGGCACGACTCTATCAGGGGCAGACGACGAATTTCAGAACGCCGGGCGGTGGTTTCGCCTCGGTATTGGCCGTCTGACGAGGTTGATACATAATGTGCCGGATTGTTCCGCATAAGCTGACGTCGCTCCGCGGTCGTCAGATGACCGATAAGAGGCCGCGTGCTGTCCGTCCGCTTTTTTAGCACAAGAAGGTGTCTGCCGCCGAACAGGGCACGGTCTCCTCCGAAGCCTTGGGCAGGTTGCGGAGGTCGATCGCTTGACCCCTCGCACCTCCTCAAGGCGTCGGACAAAAAAGACAGCAAATGCACAAATATTGCGCAGAATGAACTTGGCGAGAAGCAATTGTGCAATTTCACCGTTCTGCCCCGTAATTAAGCTTCCAATCTGCAATTTTCGAGTCTAGATTAAGACAAATAGCTGGCACCTGAGCCCCGTTTCGATCGCGTCCCCAACGCGCATCGGTCGGGGCTTTTTGTATTGGAACGTCGATGAAGCGGGTCGTAGATATAGGCGTACTTCTTTCACGCAGCGGCATGTATGCCGCGTTGTCCCGTGCGAGCCGCGACGGAGTGCTTCGTGGTGTGGAGGAGGTGAATGCCGACCCGAACATTGACGTTTCCTTCCGCGTCACCGAGCGCGACCCGGATGGACGGCTCGACCGCTATGCGCCGCTGTGCCGTGAAATCCTGCGTGGTTCTCAAGCACGCCATATCTTCGGCTGCATCACATCTGCAAGCCGCAAGGAGGTCATTCCGGAGCTTGAGCGCTTTGACGGGATTCTGTGGTACCCGGTGCCCTACGAGGGCTTCGAGGCGTCTGAGCGGGTCGCCTACATGCACTCTTGTCCCAACCAGCATCTGCTGCCGCTTCTGGACTGGGCGCTGCCCACGCTCGGCACTCGCGCCTATCTCGTCGGCTCCAACTATATCTGGGGTTGGGAGATGGCACAGATCGCCCGCGAGAAGATCGCAGCGGCGGGCGGACAGGTGCTGGGCGACCGGTACCTTCCAATTGGTGACACGGAACTCGATCACATCATCAGCGACATCAGGGCGTTGAAGCCGGATTTCATCCTGAACTCGCTCGTTGGCGACAGCTCATATGCGTTCTTGGCCCGGCTTGCCCAGTTGAAGCAGGAGGCTGAATTCGCCGATGGCTTGACCGTGCTCTCGTGCAACTTCACCGAATGCGAAATCGAGGCGGCCGGCGACGCTGCCGAAGGGGTGGTCTCGGCCGGTCCCTGGTTCGAGCCCGACGGCGGCATCGGCGGATCGTTTCACGAGATGGCGCGCCAGTCCGTGCATGAACTGGCATTGCTGCTTCATGGCCGCCCGGGGGCAGAAGAGCTCCCTTTGGCGGAGCTGTTAAATACGGCGCTTCGCAGCGGCCGCCCGACGCCGCTCGACCCTGTGCATCTGCACGCGCGCCAGCCTGCCATCATTGCGCGGCTTGAGAACGGTCGATTCCGAGAGATCAAGCGGCTGCCTGCGATGCGCGCCGATCCCTATCTGACACACCGTTCGCAGCCTGCGCAGACGGGGTACCGGCTGAAGGTGGTGTCATGACGCGCATCAGGACGGAAAACCTCGGCGGGGCAACAGCCTGGATCCTGCACCGGCCACACCCCTCGGTTCACGGGCTTGTTCGCCAGCTCGGCGTGATCGGGCTGGAAGTGCGCGAGGCTTGGCCGGAACTTCCGGCTGAGGCGATCGAGGCGGACTTCATCTTCTACGATGCCGACATGGGACACGACGAGCAGTTCCCTTGGGCACCTGGTCAATCGCCGATGCCGATGATCGCGTTGATCGGCTCGGAAGCGCCGGGCCGCTTGAGGTGGGCAATGGAAATGGGAGCCCACGCGCAGCTCCTCAAGCCGATGAGCGACAAGGGCGTCTACGCGGCTCTCCTCGTCGCGCGCAGCAATTTCGATCGCGCCAATGCATCCGAGGCGTTGATTGCCGACCTGCAAAGCCGACTCTCGGCGCGCCAGACGATCGTGCGCGCAGTCATGTTCTTCGTGATGAAGGGCAAGACCGAGGCCGAGGCCTATGACCTTTTGCGCCAGACCGCGATGGCGTGGCGCGTGACAATCGAAACCGCCGCGGAGCGGCTCGTGGCAAACCATGCGAATGAGAGGGGCACTGACGATGGCAGACACATCGATCTCGCCTGAACCCTTGGTCGTTCCGGAGAGCGGGCCGTCCGTGCTGCGTCAACTGGCTGGGCGCAAGCTGGCACTCCTGGGGCTGCTGATCACCGTCATCTGCGTCGGCGGCGCGGTCTTCGCCAAGTGGCTTGCGCCGTTCGATCCCTACGAGCAGTTTTTTGACGGCTTGACGATCGAAGGCGCGCCGCTGCCGCCGAATGAGACATTCTGGTTCGGCACGGATCTTCTGGGTCGCGACTTGTTCTCGCGCATCCTGTACGGCGCGCAGACCTCGCTGGTGATTGGCCTCGTTGCCAATGGAGCCGCTTTGCTGATCGGCACGCTTGTGGGCGTCACCGCGGGTTATTTCCGTGGGGTGATCGGTGCGGTGCTCATGCGTTTCACCGATCTGATGATGGCGTTTCCGGCACTCCTGCTTGCGATCTGCCTCGCAGCGATATTCTCCCCATCGCTCTGGATCGTCGCGATGGTCATCGCATTCGTAAACTGGGTGCAGACGGCCCGGGTGATCTTCACGCAAACCTCGTCGCTGGCCGAGCGTGACTATATCGCTGCGGAAAAGACGCTCGGCGCTGGTCACGGTCGCATTCTCTTCAAGCACATCCTGCCCCATCTCATTCCGACGCTGATCGTCTGGGGCACGCTCGGCATTTCGACCACTGTGCTGCTGGAGGCGACCTTGTCCTTCCTCGGCATCGGCGTTCAGCCGCCGATCCCATCCTGGGGCAACATCATTTTCGAGAACCAAACCTACTTCCAGTCGGCCCCATGGCTCGTCTTCATTCCGGGCGCGGCGATCCTGCTGCTTGCACTCGCCTTCAACCTGGTCGGCGACGCGCTGCGCGACATCCTCGATCCGACACAACAGGGGCGTGACTGATGGCTGCCTATATCGTGAGACGCCTCGTTCAGTCGGCGCTTATCCTGCTCGGCGTCTCGTTCATCACCTTCGTCCTGCTCTACGTGCTGCCGGCAGACCCGGTCCGTCAGATCGCCGGTCGTTCCGCAACGGCTGCGACGGTGGAAAGCATCCGCCAGCAGCTTGGCCTCGACCAGCCGTTCCTCGTCCAGTACGGCAACTATCTGTGGAACCTTGTTCAGGGCGATTTCGGACGCTCCTATCTGCAGAAGACGGAAGTCGCCGAACTGCTGTTTTCGCGCCTGCCGGCAACCTTGCTCTTGCTCGTGGCGGCGATTGGCTGCGAGCTTCTGATCGGCCTGCCGCTTGGCATCATCGCGGCGCTCAATCGCGGCAAGGCGATCGACAATGGCCTGATGCTGACCAGCTTCCTGACGGTCTCCGCGCCGCAATTCGTTGTCGCCCTGCTGCTGCTCTTTGTCTTCGCCGTGAAGCTTGGCTGGTTTCCGATTGGTGGCTACGGCACGTTCGCCCATCTTGTGCTACCGGCAGTGACACTCGGCATTCTTGGCTCAGGCTGGTACTCGCGCATCATGCGATCCTCGATGGTCGATGTGCTGCGTGCCGACTTCATCCGCACCGCCCGCGCCAAGGGCCTCGGCCGCAGCAAGGTCATTCTCGGACACGCGCTACCCAACGCCATCCTCCCGATCATCGCCATGATCGGCATCGACATCGGCCTTTTCATGTCCGGCATCGTCGTTGTCGAGAGCGTCTTTGGCTGGCCTGGCATCGGCCAATTGGCCTGGCAGGCGATCCAACGTGTCGACATCCCGATCATCATGGGCGTCACGCTCGTCTCAGCCTGCGGCATCGTCATCGGCAACCTGATTGCCGACCTGATTTCGCCGCTCATCGATCCGCGCATCAAGCTGCGCTGAAACCCTCAACCAACAGGAGTAAGGCCTATGAAGAAGCTTATCCTCTCAACTGCCCTCGCAACGCTAATGGCCCTGCCGGCCTTTGCCCCGGCCCAGGCACAGGAGCCGAAGCACGGCGGCAACATGGTCGTGACCTACAAGGACGACGTCGCAACGCTCGATCCGGCGATCGGCTATGACTGGCAGAACTGGTCGATGATCAAGTCGGTCTTCGACGGCCTGATGGACTACGAGCCCGGCACGACGAATCTGCGTCCGGGCCTCGCCGAGAGCCATGAGATTTCCGAGGACGGCCTGACCTACACATTCAAGCTGCGTCCGGGCGTCAAGTTCCACAACGGCCGCGCGCTCGTCGCCGACGATGTCGTCTACTCGATCAACCGCGTGATCAATCCGGCCACCCAGTCGCCGGGCCAGGGCTTCTTCGCCATGATCGATGGCTATGACGCGGTCGTGGAGGGCAAGGCAGAGACGGTTTCGGGCGTTTCTGCCCCCGATGCGAGCACCGTCGTCTTCAAGCTGTCGCGCCCGGACGCAACATTCCTGCACATCATGGCGCTCAACTTCTCGTTTGTCGTGCCGAAGGAAGCGGTTGAGGAAGCCGGCGCAGACTTCGGCAAGAAGCCGGTCGGAACCGGTGCATTCAAGCTGGCCGAATGGACGCTCGGCCAGCGCCTCGTGTTCGAGAAGAACGCCGATTACTGGATCTCGGGTGTGCCTTACCTCGACAGCTTCACGGTTGAAGTCGGCCAGGAACCGGTCGTCGCGCTGCTGCGTGCCCAGAACGGCGAAGTCGACATTCCGGGCGACGGCATTCCGCCGGCCAAGTTCGTGGAAGTGATGAAGGACGAGGCGCAGAAAAGCCTCGTGGTCGAAGGTGGCCAATTGCACACGGGCTATGTCACCATGAACGTGACAAAGGCACCGTTCGACAAGGTTGAAGTCCGTCGTGCCGTCAACATGGCGATCAACAAGGACCGCATCATCCAGGTCATCAACGGCCGCGCGGTTCCCGCCACCCAGCCGCTTCCGCCGTCAATGCCGGGCTACTCCAAGGGCTATGACGGCTACAAGTTCGATCAGGAAGGCGCGAAGAAGCTCCTGGCCGAAGCTGGTTACCCAGACGGCTTCGACACTGAACTGTTCGTCATGAACACCGACCCGAACCCGCGTATCGCTCAGGCGATCCAGCAGGACTTGAAGGCCATCGGCATCAATGCATCGATCAAGTCGCTGGCGCAGGCCAACGTGATCGAGGCCGGCGGCGCCGGCAACGCGCCGATGATCTGGTCGGGCGGCATGGCGTGGATCGCCGACTTCCCGGATCCGGCCAACTTCTACGGTCCGATCCTGGGTTGCAGCGGTGCAGTCGAAGGCGGCTGGAACTGGGCGAAGTACTGCAACGCGGACCTCGACAAGCTGGCAGCCGAAGCGGATTCCATCGTCGATCCAGCCATGGCCGACGAGCGTCTGGCCAAG
>DBUL01000139.1:16726-18793 GCA_002307905.1 Rhizobiaceae bacterium UBA1291 | reverse complement strand
GCGCTATACGATGAAGTCTGCCCGCATGGGCGGTGAAAACGCCCTTTACGTGGATCCGGTATCGATCCCGGTCAACTACGACTACGTCTTCATCAAGGAGTGAAGCAGCCATGTGCAAGCACTGCAACCACACGATCCACGCCCATCAGCACCATTTCGGCTGGGACAATTCCTTTGCCCCTGCGCTGACCGCTGCACCGGGCGAGACGATCCTGTTCCAGTGCCTTGACAGTTCTGGGGGCCAACTCGGCCCCCAGTCCACCGTCGAGGACGTGAAGGCGCTGGNNGGCCCGATCTACGTCGATGGCGCAAAGCCGGGCGACGTACTCAAGGTGACCATCGAGAGCTTCACCCCGCAGCTTCGCGACGGCGCGGGCTTCGGCTGGACGGCGAATATTCCCGGCTTCGGTCTCCTGGCCGATCAGTTCACCGAATCGGCACTCAATGTCTGGAAGTTCGACGCGACGAGCATGGAGCCAGCCCTGTTCGGCAAGAACGGCCGCGTGCCGCTGAAGCCCTTTGCCGGCACCATCGGCAATGCGCTGGCTGAAAAGGGTCACCATACGGTTGTCCCGCCGCGACGCGTTGGCGGCAATCTCGACATCCGTGACCTCTCCGCCGGAACGACGCTCTATCTGCCGGTCGAGGTCGATGGTGCGCTGTTCTCGGTTGGCGATACCCACGCCGCACAAGGAGATGGCGAGGTGTGCGGTACCGCGATCGAAAGCCCGTTCGACGTCGTGCTGACGCTCGACCTCATCAAGGACCAGCCGCTGAAGACCCCGCGCTTCACGACGCCCGGCCCGGTCACGCGCCACCTCGACGCCAAGGGCTATGAGGTGACAACCGGTATCGGTCCTGACCTTTGGGCCGCAGCCAGGGACGCTGTCGCAAACATGGTCGATCTTCTCGCAACGACGCAGAAGATGGATCCGGTCGATGCCTACATGCTCGTCTCGACCTGTGGCGATCTTCGTATTTCCGAGATCGTCGACATGCCGAACGTCGTGGTCAGCTTCTACTTCCCGAGGGCCGTCTTCGAATGACCGCAGCCATGCTTTCTCCCGTGGTCGATGCAACAGCCGACGTGGTCTTGTCGGTTCGCGACCTGCAAGTCTCTGCCCGCTCGGACCAGGGGCTCATACCGCTGGTCGATGGGCTCAGCTTTGATCTTCATCGAGGCGAAACGCTTGCGATCGCGGGAGAAAGCGGCTCGGGCAAGTCGATCACGTCGCTGGCCTGCATGGGGCTGTTGCCTGCACCCGCTGTCCGGGTGACGGGCGGCTCCATCCGCTTCGGCGAAACGGAACTGACGACCCTGCCTGAAAAGAAGATGCAGGCGATGCGCGGCGCGCGCCTCGCCATGATTTTCCAGGAACCGATGACAGCGCTCAATCCCGTCATGAGCATCGGCCGCCAGTTGATCGAGGCGATCCGCGCACACGAGCCGCTATCGGTTTCGCAGGCGAGAGCCCGAGCGCTCGAAGCGGTCAAGGCGGTACGCCTGTCCCAGCCCGAAAAGCGACTCGAGCAATATCCGCACGAACTTTCAGGCGGCATGCGCCAGCGCGTAATGATCGCCATGGCGATTGCGCTGCGCCCCGCCGTCCTCATCGCGGACGAACCGACCACGGCGCTGGACGTGACCGTGCAGCGTGAGGTTCTCGATCTTCTGCGGGACCTGCAGAAGGAGCTCGGAACGGCCGTCATCCTGATTACCCATGACATGGGTGTCGTTGCCGAGATGGCTGACCGCGTCATCGTCATGCGCAAGGGCAAGATGGTTGAGGCCGCGTCGACGGTCGAACTCTTCGATGCCCCACAAGATCAGTACACGCGCGACCTGCTTGCTGCCGTGCCGCGCATCGGCACCGGGGCATCACGGCCGGAACCGGAAACCCGCGACGTGCTCGTGCGCTATGATGATGTCTCGGTGAACTTCCCGATCCGTCAGGGTCTTCTTGGCCGCGTTGCTGCCCGGGTCCATGCGGTCGAGCATGTCTCGCTCGAGATTTTCCGGGGCGAGACGCTGTCGCTGGTCGGCGAGTCCGGCTGCGGCAAGTCGAC
>DBUL01000139.1:15786-16571 GCA_002307905.1 Rhizobiaceae bacterium UBA1291 | reverse complement strand
GGCGGCCAGCGCCAGCGCATCTGCATCGCCCGAGCCCTAGCGCTGAAGCCGAAGCTGATCGTCTGCGACGAAAGCGTTGCGGCACTGGACGTCTCGATCCAGGCCAAGGTGCTGGATCTTCTGCGCGATCTGCAGAAGGAAAGCGGCGTCACCTACCTCTTCATCAGCCATGACATGGCGGTGGTGGAGAACATTTCCGACCGCGTCGCCGTGATGTATCTCGGCCAGATCGTGGAGATGGGAACCCGCGCGCAGCTCTTCGGCAATCCTCAGCATCCCTATACCAGGCGCCTGCTGGAAGCGGTCCCTGTTCCGGACCCGCGTCGCGAACGGGCGCCCAGCTTGCGCTTGGCAGGAGAGATCCCCAGCCCGGTATGGAAGGTCGGCGAAGGTCCGGAACGGGCGCATCTCGTCGACATCGGCGACGGTCACCTCGTCGCGCAGTGAATTCTCAATGAGACCTGATTCATAGGAAGACGTGTGCTACGACATCGCCACCGCGCCCGTTGCGCCTGGCCATCGTGCTGATGTCATCGAGCCTGTCGGCTTCTTCATCCCGTACGTGTTCGAACAGGATCTGGAGCTGCTGCTTGCTGGCCATCGCTTCCTTCGAATCTATCTTCAGCTCGGCCAGGTGCGTGTTCAGCTTTCGACCGAGGATCTGCGCCTCTTTATGGTCGGAACAGTGAAGGCTGAGTGAAAGACCGCTGCCTGGACGGCAGTGGATGAAGCGGCCGGGATGCGCGGCCGCCAATAGAAGATGCTTCCGCGGCGGATCAGATTCT
>DBUL01000139.1:0-15679 GCA_002307905.1 Rhizobiaceae bacterium UBA1291 | reverse complement strand
CGGTGAGCCGGCCATAAAAGGTTCGGCGGCTTTGCACCCTCAAACCGGTCATTAAACCTCGTTCATTGGTTACCCGAAAGCAGGCGCCCACCACTCACCCCGATTTGCTGACGATGATGGTTCTCGTCTCTCGGGCGCAACAGCGGATGATCCTGCGCACCAGATTCGCAGCCTGGGTCGCAATCTCGGGCACGCCAGTAAGCTCCCCGAATGCCGGGCGGGCCGGCGGGCCGGCGATGAAGAGGCTGGTATTCGGGGNNCCCAGACCGAGCGGGTCCGACTGGATCAGGCCTTCCCGTTTCATCGCGAGCAGGAACCGCTGGTGCGCAGCATAGTCGCGGAAGTCCGGGCCTGTGGCCAAAAGGATATGGCGACAGCGGAACTCGGCCCGGCCGTCGCGGGTTTCGAACGCTGCCAGCAGGTCGTCCCCGTCCCGGATGACGGATGTGAGGTCGCCGCTCTTCGTGGTGAAGCACCCCATATCCTGCCCCCTTTCCAGTACCGCGGCTGCTTGCGGCGGCATTCGGTGGCGGTGGACGTCGTACCAGCGGCGCAGGCGGTGCAGAAACTTTTGCCGTTCGTGCAAGGGCAGCCCCTGCCAGAGATCCTGCGCATGCTGCCGTAGAGCATCGAAAACGGATTGCCAGGGAATGCCCTGCTCTTTAGCTGCCGCGATCGTCTCGCGCACCTTTACGAGGAGCTTCCTGGCGGAGGTCAGATCCGTGCCGCGAAAGTCACCGAAGGGAGAAAAGCCGCCGCCGGCATGGGGTCTCGGCATGTGACCCGAGCGGGACACAAGCATGATCTTCCCGTCGTGGCCGAGCGTCTCCAGTCGGCTGAGCGCATCGAGAGCGGTCAGGCCCGAACCCACGATCAAGATTGGGTCGGATCTGCCGATACGAGCGAAGGCGTCCGGCGCAAAGACATCGGTGACACGGACTGCCGTGAGAGGATCGAGCCTATCGATTGCGGCAGGTTTCGATGCGCACGGATGTCCTGTGGCGAGGATCAGGATGTCGGCAAGGACTAGAGCGCCTCCGGAGCCGGTGATCCGCCACTGCTCGTTTAGGCGTTCGACAGCTCGAACGGTCTGCCGCACGTGACGGATCGCTCCACTGTCCAGGTGAGGCGTCAGTTGTGCCTGCATGAACCGCCCGAAATCGCGGCGGCGGGCGAAGATGCCTTCCGGGGTGACCGCTTGCGGATCGACGGTGAGTGTGCCGCTCGCCTGCAACCAGTCGAGAAAGGCTGTCGGCGCACCGGGGATCGCGCGCATCCTGTGGGCCGCGACATTGAGGCGAACGTCGATGTCCTCGACGTCGTAGGCGAGGCCGGATCCCAGTCGGTGCCGAGGCTCAAAGACTGTGACGTCGTCTATGTCGTGCAGGCCGCGCTCGACCAGAAGCTTGGCGAGGATGGCGCCGGTATATCCGCCGCCGATGATCGCGACCCGGTGTGCCGGGCGCTCGGATTGGGACTGCAGTTTCGGCGAGGAGATCCTGATCTTCAACATGGCAGTCTTCCTTCCGGTTGGCGGCAATACTGATGGGTATATTTTCTATAAAATATATGTAGATTAAAAATGTTTGTCTACCGCGCGGGTTCCACGGTTGCTACCCATTGTTCAGATCCAGTCTGCACGGAGAGATGAGATGAACGTTTTTGTCGCGAGCGAGCTCAGCGGGCCACGCATCCGCCCTGTCTACGACCGTCCCGCCGATCCGGCCGGCCTGAAGGAGGCTCTCCGGACGCTGGGTGGCGGTGTCAGTGTGATCACGGCCGGTGAAGGTGAAGAGCGCTCCGGTGCTACCGTCACATCCGCCACGGCGCTGTCCGTCGATCCGCCGCGCATGCTGGTGTCGCTCAACAGATCCTCCTCAACCTGGCCCGTGGTCGAGCGCTATGGCCACTTCGCCGTCAACGTGATCGGTGCCGACCACCAGGAGGTGGCCCATCGTTTCGCCGGCGTGGGTGGCCTTCGGGGATCCGAGCGCTATCTGGGAGCCGAGTGGACGCGGCTTGCCAGCGGTGCGCCCGTGCTCGAAGATGCGGTCGCAGCGCTTGACTGCGAAGTCGAGGAAGCAATCGAAAGGCACAGCCATGTGATCGTGATCGGCAGAGTGCTGTCGATCCGTCTCGGTGGCGGGAACTCCCTGCTGTACCAGAACGGGAGATACCACTCTGTCGCCTGAAACGACCGGCTCCCGGAGGAGACTGATCCATGGTATCGATGGCTGATCGATTACGGCCGGTGCCTCCGGCCCTGACGCGGGAGGCCGATGTCGTGGCTGCGCTCGATCGTTTGGGACACTCGCCCGCCAGCGGCGAGACGGACCAGGCCTCCCAACTCCCCGCGAGCGGACTTCTCGCCATGTCCATTCCCGAGAGCTTCGGCGGACCGGACATATCGAACCTCATCGTTGCGGACGCCGTCAGCCGGCTCGCGACGTGGAATGCGGCGGCGGCGGAGCGACTTCTCCGGCATCTCGTCGCTCTGGAACTGCTCCGAACCAGTGGGTCCACCGAGCAGCGCAAAGCGATCTACGGACGTGTGGTACTAGGTGATGTCTTCGAGTTCGCTGATCGGCGCGCAGGCGCCGGCCTACCGAGGCTAGTGCGGTCAGGTCTTGCCTTCGCTCTGGAGCCCGCTAGATCGGATATCGAGACCGGCTCGACGGACTGGCAAGTCGTGTTGGCATCTGCTGTAGGTTCTGCACCGGTGGCCGCAATTCTCGATCATGCCCGGGTGTCATTGCGCGATGAACGAGCAGCGTCGGATCTGACCGTGCACCCCGACTACATTCTTTCGCTTGGTTCAAATGCAGAGAGTCTTGCCCGTCTGATGGAGGCTTTTCTGAAAGCCGCAGCCGCGCGCGGGCAAGCTGGCGTCAAGGCCCTGACCGCTGCGACGGATCCGTCGGTTGCAGTCGAACTCGAACTTTTGGACGCGATGATCCACAAGACCGCGTCCGTCATCGACGGCATTCAGGTAGACGATCCACGGATAGACCTCGGACATATCGACCGACTTTGCCGCGCGCTCGACACGGCGCATCTGCGCTGTCTGGGCGATCACTCGCCGGCGATGAGATCCTGATCCGGCTGTTCCGACGCCACGAACTGGGTGAGTGTCATCGTGTCCAGCACCTCTGCCATCGCATCACGAACCCGGGTCATAGAGATCCGGATCTGGCAGGAGGACGGGTCGCGGCAATCGTCACAGGCTTCGAAAGCCGTTCTGCTGGCACATCGGATCGGCGCCAGTGGCCCGTCGAGGGCGCGGATGACCTGACCGATCATGATCTCGTCGGCAGGTTTGGAGAGGGCATAGCCGCCGTGCGGCCCCTTCTTCGAGCGCAGGAAGCCGTTATTGCGCAGTTCCAGCAGTATGGTGTCGAGGAATTTCTTCGGGATGTTGTTGCGTGTCGCGATGTCGGTCACGAATGCCGTCTGCCCCGGCTCCAGACCCGCGAGGTCGACGAGCGCTTTCAGACCATACTTGCCTTTGTTGGTGAGCATTGCAGAGAGATCCGGTCGAGGGCCCTGAGGTTGTTTTGGCCATATTACATAGTTTTTCTGAATTAAGCGTGCAAGCCGCTTGAGGCCGTTCCGGCCGGCGAAGCTTCCCCAATCGCTGGTCTGTGTCCGGCATGCCTCTGAATGCCGGCGCCCTTGCAAATTCCTTCGCCAAACCCCGGAAACTTTGCAATCTCATTTCTCTATAAAAAATATAGACAATGTAGGCTGTCCCTATTCGATCAGCAGCGAGAGAGGACCAGCCATGACACGCAAGATCAGACTAGGAGCATTCCTTCCCGGCGGTGGGCAGCATATCGCCTCCTGGCGGCATCCGGATCAGCCGGCCGACGGGGCTGTCAGCTTCGAGTTTCACAAGCAGCTGGCCCTGACGGCGGAGAAGGGCCTGTTCGACGCCTATTTCCTCGCCGATGGTCTCGCTGTCGGCTTCGGCGGCGCACGCGAAGGGGGCAATGCACGGGTCGCCGGGTTCGAACCGGTCACGCTGTTTTCGGCGCTGGCTCCCTTCACCACCCATCTCGGCTTCATCGCGACGGCTTCGACGACCTACGAGGAGCCGTACAACACCGCCCGCAAGTTCGCCTCGCTCGACCTCATTTCCGACGGGCGCGCAGGATGGAACGTCGTCACCACGACGGGCGACGCCACGGCGCAGAACTTCAATCGCGAGACGCAACTGCCGCATGCCGACCGCTATAAGCGCGCCGCCGAGCATGTGGACGTGGTCAAGACGCTCTGGAACAGCTTCGAGGACGATGCCTTCATCCGCGACAAGGAAACGGGTGTCTTCTTCGATCCCGCCAAGCTGCATGACGCCGATCACAGGGGCGAACACTTCCAGGTCAAGGGCCCGCTGAACGTCTCGCGCTCGCGCCAGGGACATCCGGTGATCGTCCAGGCCGGACAGTCCGACGATGGTCGTGGCCTTGCCGCGTCGACGGCGGAGGTGATCTTCACCGCGCACCAGCACATCGAGACGGCGCAGGAATTCTACCGCGACATCAAGAACCGCGCCCGTGGCCTCGGCCGCAATCCGGATCACGTCCTGATCATGCCCGGCGTCTCGCCCTTCGTCGGTCGAACTGAAGCGGAGGCGCGCGAGAAATACGATCGCCTGACCGCACTGATCCTGGAAGAGGACGGCATCGGCCTGCTCAACGGTCTCACGGGCGGCACGCTCGACCTCCGGGGTTACGATCTTGACGGTCCCCTTCCGCCGGCCCCGCCGACCGAGGGCATGAAGAGCCGCCAGGCGCTGATCCGCCAGATCGCCGACGAGAACAATTTCTCGATACGCCAGCTCTATCAGTGGGTCGCATCGGCGCGCGGGCACTTCACCATCGTCGGGACGCCCGCGCAGATCGCCGATACGCTGCAGGAATGGTTCGAGAACGAAGCCGCGGACGGGTTCAATATACTGCCGCCATGGCTGCCGGCGGGTCTTGATGACTTCGTCGATCTGGTGATCCCCGAGCTCCAGCGCCGCGGCCTGTTCCGCACGGCCTATGAGGGCCAGACGCTGCGCGAAAATCTCGGCCTGCCGTTCCCCGTCAACCGCTATGCCGCCGATCGCTCGGTCGTGCAGGCTGCCGAGTGAGGTCCGCCATGTCCTATGAAGATATCCATCACGCAAGAGCCTATGGCTTCCGTCTTTCCCCCGATGCCGAGCCCGCACCGCGCTGGCTGAGCAACGCGACGGGCGTGATCGCGCAGGTCCTCGCCCGCTACGGCCTCGTGATCGCTTTCCTGGTCCTCTGGCAGGCAGCCTCCACCTTGGGCTGGGTCAATGCATCCATCTTTCCGCCGCTCGACCAGATCCTCGGTGCCTTGTGGAACGCGATTGCATCAGGTGCTTTCGCCGACGACATCGCCATCAGCCTGCAACGCTCAGGCATCGCCTTCGTCGCGGCCGTCGGTCTCGGCGTCCCGCTCGGGCTCTTCATGGGGCAGGTGAGGGCAGTGGAGCAGGCACTCGATCCCCTCTTGCAGTTCTTTCGCCAGACCTCGGCGCTCGCACTCTATCCGGTCTTCATCCTCCTGCTTGGTCTCGGGGAGTCCTCGAAGGTCTTCGTCATCTTCTGGGCAACGCTCTTCCCGATCCTCTTGTCGACCATCGGCGGTGTGAAGGAGGTGGACCGTAAACTGATCGAGATGGCGCGAACCTATGGCGCCGGGTCGCTCCAGATCTTCAGCCGCGTGGTTCTGCCGGCCTCCATGCCCGCAATCTTCGTTGGTCTGCGCCTCTCGGCGACGACCGCGCTATTGCTGCTCATCGCGGCCGAGATGATCGGCGCCAACAAGGGCATCGGATTCCAGGTGATGAACGCGCAATACAACTTCCAGATCCCGCTGATGTTCGCGGCGATCCTGCTCCTGGCGCTGCTTGGCCTCGCCGCCAACGCCGCCCTCGTCTTCCTGCAGCGGCGCCTGTGCCGCTGGGCCTGACAAGACATCCGATCCCTCCCGTCACACCGTCATCCAAGGAAACTCCCATGACACTCCACTCCCGCAAGCTCCTCTTTTCCGCCGCACTCTCGCTTGCCCTTTCGGGCTCCNNCGCGGCCGAAGACGTGAAGTTCCGCTATCTCTCCAGCCAGGGCGGATTGTCCGCCCATGAGCTCGCCGCCGAACTCGGCTATTTCGACGGCACCGGCATCACCATCGAAAACGTCGGCTATGCCACGGGCGGTCCGGCTTCTCTCATCGCGCTTGCCTCGGGCGATGTCGAAATCGGCAGTGCGGCGACGTCCGCCGTTCTCAACTCAATCATCGGCGGCAACGACTTCGTCGCGGCCTATCCGTCGAACGGCATCAACGACGAGGTCCAGTCGATCTTCTACGTGTTGGGAGACAGCCCCATCCGCGACATCAAGGACATCGCCGGCAAGACCATCGCGGTGAACACGCTGGGTGCACATCTCGACTATACGATCCGCGAGGCACTGCACTCCGTCGGTCTGCCGTCGGACGCCGCCAACCAGATCGTCGTCCCGGGGCCGCAGCTCGAACAGGTCCTGCGCTCGGGCCAGGTCGAAGTTTCGGCCTTCGGTTACTGGCAGACGACCTTCGAAGGCGCGGCCAAGCAGAAGGGTGGGCTGCGCGCCATCTTCGACGACACGGATGTTCTAGGCGAGATCGCCGGTGGCTTCATCGTGCTGCGGCGGGATTTCATCGAAGAGCAACCCGAAGCCGCCAAGGTCTTCGTCGAGCAGTCGGCGCGGGCGCTGGACTATGCCCGCGAACATCCTGAAGAAACGAGAGCAATCTTGGCCAAGGCGCTGGCCGAGCGCGGCGAGAACCCGGATATCGCCCAGTACTTCCGCGGCTACGGCGTCCGTCCGGGCGGCAAGGCGGTCGAGCGCGACCTGCAGTTCTGGATCGACGTCCTGGTGCGCGAAGGCAAGCTGAAGGAAGGCCAATTGTCCGCCAAGGATATTCTCTACTCCTCCGAAACGGCGAGCAACTGAACAGATGGCGATCGCTCAGTCCGATACCATTCGCGGAGAGGTGACGATCCGTCACCTCTCCAAGACCTTCAACCTCAACGGACAGCCGCTCCCGGTCCTGAAAGATCTCAACCTCGCCATCCGCTCCGGTGAAAGCCTTGCGATCGTCGGCGCCAGCGGTTCCGGCAAGACGACGCTTCTCAGGATCCTGGCGGGCCTCGAAGAGGCCGATGCCGGCGACGTACTGATCGACGGACGTCGCGTCCGCGGCGTCGGCACGGAGCGGGCGGTCATCTTCCAGGAGCCGCGTCTGCTGCCCTGGCTGACGGTCATCGACAATATCGGCTTTGGCCTCGAGACGAGAGGCCTGTCCCGTGACGAGGCGCGCTTCATATCAAAGCGCTATGTCGACCTCGTCGGTCTCAAGGGTTTTGAAACAGCCTATCCGCGCCAGCTCTCAGGCGGCATGGCGCAAAGGGTCGGTATCGCCCGCGCACTTGCCGTCCAACCCGAGATCCTCCTGCTCGACGAACCGCTGGGCGCACTCGACGCCATGACCAAGATCGGCATGCAGCAGGAACTGGCCCGGATCTGGAAGGAGGAGGACGTGACGACGGTGCTCGTGACCCACGATCTCGAAGAAGCGATCTTCCTCGCCGACCGGATTCTGATCCTGCCCCGAGAGAAGGCTGCCCAACCCCGACTGATCGACATCAACCTTCCAAGACCGCGCGATCGCAGCGCTACCGGGTTTGTTCGACAGCGTGAGGAACTGCTCGGACTGTTCGGATTGCATTGAGGGGGTAACAGCACGAGACCGACGAACGCGGTCATACCTGCGCTCGTCGCGCTCCTTTACGCTTCTTGGCGCACCTTTTAGGGTAGGTGTGCTGTGGACAGTCTGCTCTCATCGCCCGGAGCGGAAATCATTTCCGCTTGGCGCCTACGTTGCGGTCTTTCGCAACACCCTCAGAAGCATCTGTGGCGGCCGACCTTCTCGATCCTGCCTCGCTCGCCTCGGCGCTATCCGGTCTCGACCCGTCGCAATTCTTCATCTCGAGTTGACTGCGGCAGCCGACGGAAGCGGACAACATCCGCGTCAATTCCGCCATGGTGCGTAATCTTCTCACCGCGCTGTCGCCGGCCAAATCGGTGAAGCATGTGGCGCTGGTGACGGGCCTCGATCGGACAGAAGATCAATCGCGCGGGCTAATACTGTGAGAAACGTGTGCCTGGATATCGGCCCAGGCACACTTCTACCATCGACCGCTATGCCTTTGAAGGCATGGCTGCAGGCTCTTCCGGCGAGTGCGTCACATAGGCGATGACCGCATCGGCGATCATCTGCTTGTGCCGCGCATAGAGGACCGGTTCCGAAAGGTCGCGGTGGAAGATGGTGCCGAAGGTGTGCCTGTTGGAGACGCGGAAGAAGCAGAAGGCGCTGACGAGCATGTGCAGGTCGATGGCATCGACCTCGCGGCGGAACACGCCTTCGCGGCGACCCCGTTCCAGGATGTCGCTGATCATCCTGACGATTGACAGGTTGAGTTCGCCGATCTCCGTGGATCGCTTCATATGGTTGGCGTGGTGAATGTTCTCGATGCTCACCAGCCGCACGAATTCCGGATTGTTCTCATCGTGGTCGAAGGTGCTGGCAATCAGCGTCCGCAGCGCATCCACAGGTGGCATGTCGGCCAACTCCAGATCCGCCTCGAGCGACCGGATTTTCCGGTAGGCCTTTTCCAGCACAGCGAGGTACAGGCCTTCCTTGCTGCCGAAGTAGTAGTAGATCATCCGCTTCGAAGTGCGGGTCTTCTCTGCGATGGCATCGACGCGCCCGCCCGAAAGTCCGAATTCCGAAAACTCCTCCGTCGCGACGGTGAGGATATCGTCCTTCGTCTTCTCCGGGTCGTTCTTTCGGCCTTCGCGCTCCACAGGTGTTCTCACAATCACTCGTCCGCCGTCGGTCTGCAGAGCCCATGCCGGCTCGCTCTTCAATGGTTACGTCTTAAGAGGCTTGCGAACAGGTTTCAATGGTCGTCCGAATTGACACGAACTAGTTCGTACATTATTGCATTGGGCGCGGTGCTGAATGCCGCCGGTTGTTCGGGAGGAGCGCCGTCCGCCCAGGATCCTCCGCGCTCCTGGCATCGGCGAATACGAAATGAAATCACAAGAGACATCCTTTTGCGCCGGCCTTATCGGTAGGGGAATTCAGGCATCGTTGACGCCGGCGATGCATGTCGCGGAAGGACGTGCGCAAGGGCTCGACTACGGTTACGAGCTTCTGGACCTCGACCAGATGAAGGTCGGTGTGGATCAGCTTCCCGATGTGATCGCCGATGCCGAAGCCCGAGGCTTCGGTGGATTGAACGTGACGCATCCCTGCAAGCAGGCGGTTCTCGGTCTCCTCGACACGCTGTCGGAGGAAGCAACGGTTCTGGGTGCCGTCAACACCATCATTCTTCGCGACGGCAGGCGGCACGGGCACAACACCGACTGGTGGGGATTTGCCGAGAGCTTCCGCGTCGGACTGCCGGGAGCCGACCTTGATGCTGTCGTCCAGCTCGGCGCAGGCGGGGCTGGCGCGGCGACAGCCTTTGCCATTCTGCGGTCAGGCGCCTCCAGGCTGACCATTTTCGATCAGGATCAATCGCGCGCTGACGGGCTGGCGGAGACGATGCAAAGACACTTTCCTCATGCCCTCGTTGAGGCCGGAGACGAACTGCCGGTGGCCATGGCGGGAGCCTCGGGCCTGATCCATGCGACCCCGACCGGCATGGTGAAATATCCCGGTCTGCCTTTGCCTGCCGATCTGCTGCATTCGTCCCTGTGGGTGGCCGAGATCGTCTATTTCCCGCTGATCACGGAACTGTTGTCTGAGGCGGGGCGTCGCGGATGCAGGGTGCTCGATGGCGGTGGGATGGCGGTCTACCAGGCAGTAAAGGCCTTTGAACTTTTCACCGGTATCAAGCCCGATTCGGACCGGATGGGGCGCCATTTTGCCGAACTGACCCAGGCTCCGCCACAGACTGCGCTGGCCTCGGGAGCCGCCTCATGAAGACCTCCATCGCGACCGTCTCTATCAGCGGCGAGCTTCCCGAAAAGCTGGAGGCAATCGCCAAGGCGGGCTTCGACGGCGTCGAGATCTTCGAGAACGACTTTCTGGCCTTTGACGGCAGTCCGCGCGATGTCGGACGCATGGTTCGAGATTGCGGACTGGAGATCACGCTGTTCCAGCCCTTCCGGGATTTCGAAGGCATGCCGGAGCCGCACCGGTCGCGGACCTTCGATCGCGCCGAACGCAAGTTCGACATCATGCAGGAGCTGGGGACGGATTTGGTTCTCGTCTGCTCCAACGTCTCGCCTGTCTCGCTCGGCGGCATCGATCGTGCCGCAGCGGACTTCCACGAACTGGGGGAAAGGGCGGCAAGGCGCGGCTTGAAGGTTGGCTACGAGGCGCTGGCCTGGGGACGACACATCTTCGACCATCGTGACGCCTGGGAGATCGTCCGCCGCGCGGATCATCCCAACGTCGGCCTCATTCTCGCCAGCTTCCATACGCTTGCCCGCAAGATCGACATCGGCTCCATCCGATCCATTCCGAAGGACAAGATCTTCATCGTTCAGCTGGCCGACGCGCCCTTGATCAACATGGACCTGCTTTATTGGAGCAGGCACTTCCGCAACATGCCCGGCGAGGGCGATCTACCGGTCGCTGACTTCGTCGCGGCCGTCGCTGCAACCGGATATGACGGCTATCTCTCTTTGGAGATCTTCAACGACCAGTTCCGCGGCGGCTCGCCCAAGGCCATTGCCGCCGACGGCCATCGTTCTCTGGTCTATCTGGGCGACCAGGTTCGCAGAAGACCGGATGCTGCAAGCCTGACGGTGCCCTTGATGCCGGACCGCGCGGCGGTCGCCGGCGTCGCCTTCATCGAGTTTTCGGTCGGCAAGGTCGATGTCGAGCCTCTGCGGGCCATGTTGCATTCGCTGGGTTTCCGGAAGACGGCCACCCACAAAACGAAGAATGTCAGCGTCTACCAGCAGGGCGAGGTCCGCATCCTCATCAACCGAGAGGAGGTCGGCTTCGCCAGCAGCGCCTATGCCGTTCACGGTGCATCGGCTTACGCAATGGCCCTGCAGGTGGAGGACGCGGCGGCGGCCATGGCGCGTGCGGTGGCGCTTGGCGCTGCGCCTTTCAGCCAGCCCGTCCGGCCTGGCGAGGTCGAGGTTCCCGCTGTCCGCGGCGTCGGTGGTGCCCTGATCTATCTTCTCGATGCCAAGACGGACCTTGGCTGCATCTGGGACATCGATTTTGCGCCTGCGCAAGATGAAGCCGCTCCGGAACCGGCGGGTCTGCCGGGCGTCGGCCATGGGGCGCAGACGGTGGCCTACGNNTGTGGCGCAGACGGTGGCCTACGAGGAGATGCTGACCTGGCTCCTGTTCTACACCTCGATCTTCGAGACCGAAAAGTCGCCGATGGTCGACATCATCGATCCGTCGGGCGTGGTGCGCAGCCAGGTTATCCAGAACGGTGAGGGAACGTTGCGCATCACGATGAACGGCGCGGAGAACCGGCGCACGCTCGCCGGCCATTTCATCGCCGAAACGTTCGGGTCCGGGATCCAGCACATTGCCTTCCGTACGGAGGACATCTTCGCCACGGCCGCGGCCCTTCGTGCCAACGGTTTCAAGGCGCTGCCGATCTCGCCAAACTACTATGGCGACGTCGAAGCCCGTTTCGGTCTCGATCCGGAGCTGACCGAGCGGCTGAAGGCCGAGAACATCCTCTATGACCGCGACGAGCATGGCGAATATTTCCAGCTCTACAGCGGCACCTACGGGGAAGGCTTCTTCTTCGAGATCGTTCAGCGCAGTGGATATCTCGGCTATGGCGCCGCGAATGCAATATTCCGGATCGCGGCGCTGAAGAAACAGATCAGGCCGGAGGGAGTGCCAATCGCTTGAGCCCACATGCAAAGGGATCAATGCCGCAGCAGGCGGGAAGGCTGATGGCCAATTGACTAAACGAACCATTCCGTACATTCTGACGTCAGTCTTGGTCCGGAGGAATGGCCATTGATCTGGAGGACGTTATCCGATCAACGGATGATGCAGAAACAACAGGAGGAGAAAACATGAACTTCAATCTCACACGCCGTTATCTCATCGGTGCAACCATGCTGGCTGCAGCCGCATTTAACGTTCCGGCGTTCGCCCAAGACAAGCCGACGCTCAAGTTCTCGGCCGTGTTCTCGGAGCAGGACATCCGCGCCGAGATGACCAAGATGCTGGCCGACGACATCAAGGATGCTTTCACTCTTGAGCCTTACTACGGCGGCAATCTCTTCAAGCAGGGAACGGAGCTCGTCGCCATCCAGCGCGGCAACCTGCAGATGGGCAATATCGCCCCCCAGGACATTTCCAAGCAGATCCCGGAATGGTCGGTGCTGACCTCGGCTTACCTGTTCCGGGACGCCGCCCATCTGAGCGCCTTCTTCAACAGCGACGTCGGTGCCGAATTCAAGAAGATGGCTGAAGACCAGCTCGGCGTCCACATCCTCGGTCCGACCTATTTCGGTGCCCGGCAGGTGGGACTGAAGTCGGAAAAGAAGATCATGACGCCTCAGGATATGGCCGGGATCAAGCTGCGCATGCCGGGTGGTGACGCCTGGCAGTTCCTCGGCGAAGCTCTGGGCGCTAATCCGGTGCCGGTCGCCTATGCGGAAGTCTATACCGCGCTTCAGACAGGAGCGATCGACGGCCAGGACAATCCGCTGCCGAACGTCAAGAACATGAAGTTCTACGAGGTCATGTCGCAGATCGCCCTGACATCCCACCTGATCGGATATGACCTTCTCGTCATCTCCAAAGAGGCCTGGACCGCGATGACGCCGGAACAGCAGCAGGCCTTCCAGGCGGCAGCCGACAAGGCCATGAAGTTCAGCGAAGACAAGCATGTCGCACAGGAAAAGGCCCTGCTCGAGGAGTTCCGTGCCGCCGGCCTCGACATCTACGAGCCCGACCTGGAAGCCTTCCGCAAGTTCGCCCAGGAGAAGTACCTGAACTCCGATCTGGCGAAGTCCTGGCCTGAAGGTATCCTGGAGAAAGTGGCGGCTCTCTAAAGCCGCAGCCACTATCGCTCGTGGACTGTAAAGAGCGGTGAGGCGGGATCTTCAGATCCGCCTCGCTGCCTCCTGGAGAAATGGACATGCCTCAAAGACTGATGGCCATCGGCGGATGGCTGCGACGGCGCTCGGAAAACCTCCTGTGCCTGATGCTGCTGACGATGTTCATCGTCTTCATCCTGCAGATTGTCTTTCGCTATGCGCTGAACATGTCGATCGGCTGGACCCATGAGGTCAGCGTGGCGCTTTGGATCTGGATCGTGCTCTTCGGATCGGCATTCGTCGTGCGCGAGGTGGACGAAATCCGCTTCGACCTGATCTGGGGCGGTGCCAGCGACAACAGCCGCCGCATCATGCAGATCATCTGCGCAGCGGCCCTGATCTTCCTGTTCGGCATCTCGCTGCCGGCCGTGATCGACTACGTCACCTTCATGAAGGTGGAAAGCACGGCCTATCTGAAGATCCGCTTCGATTACCTCTACTCCATCTACGTCATCTTCGCGGTCGCCACGATCATCCGCTACCTGTGGCTTGCTTTCCAAGCCGTCCGAGGGAATGCGCCGGACATCTTCGATCCAACCAAGGCAGGCTCGGGCGTATGAATTTCGCAAGTCCCTTCTCCATCACCCTCATCGTCATCACCGTCCTTGCCTTCCTCGGCCTGCCGATCGGCCTGTCGATGATCAGCGGCTCGATCCTCTACCTTCTGCTCGTCGGGGCGGACATGGGGATCGTCGCCGAGCAGTTTCTGAACGGCATGTATTCCAACTACGTCATCCTGGCGGTGCCGCTCTTCATCCTTGCTGCCGAATTCATGAACGTCGGCTCGATGACCGAACGCCTCCTGAATTTCTGCAACGTCCTCGTCGGCCGCTTCCGCGGTGGCCTCGCCCAGGTCAACATCGTGCAGAGCATCATCTTCGCCGGCATGTCCGGTTCGGCCATCGCCGATGCGGCCGGCAGCGGCAAGATGATGCAGACCATGATGACGCGGGAGGGACGCTATACGCCGAGTTTTGCGGCCGCCTTGACTGCAGTGACTGCCGTGGTCGGGCCGATCATCCCGCCGTCGATCCCGATGATCCTCTATTCGCTCGTGTCCGATGCTTCGATCGGCTACCTCTTCCTCGCAGGCATGGTGCCAGGCCTCCTGATGGCCGCAATGCAGATGGTGCAGGTGGTGATCACGGCCCGGCGCCGGAACTTCCCGGTGGAAGAGCCGGTGCCGATGCGTGAGATCCCGCGCATCACGCTACGGGCCTTCCCCGCCCTGATGATGCCGGTCGTGCTGCTGGGCTGCATCTATTCGGGCATAACGACGCCGACTGAAGCGGCCGCCATCGCGGCAGCCTATGCGCTAATCATTTCGATCTTTCTCTACCGCAGCATCAGCGTCCGGGATTTCTACGGGTCGCTTGCCGCCAGTGCCAAGTCGACGGCATCCATCGGCATGCTGATCGCCGGCGCCCTGGTCTTCAACTACGTCATCACGATCGAGAATATCCCAGACAGCATCCGCGTCATGCTGACGGCCTGGGACCTGAGCCCGACCGGCTTCCTGATCCTCGTGAACATCATCCTGTTGATCCTTGGCTGTATCTTGGAAGGCACGGCCATTCTGCTGATCATCGTGCCGGTCTTCATCCCGGCGGCCCAGGCACTCGGCATCGACCTCGTCCACTTCGGCGTAGTCGTCGTCGTCAACATCATGCTGGGTTTGGTGACGCCGCCCTACGGGCTGCTGCTGTTCATCGTGGCGAAGATCTCCGGAGCGCCGATCAAGGGCATCATCGTCGATGCCGCACCCTTTCTATTCTGGATGGTGCTGTGCCTCGCCTTCATCACCTTCGTGCCGGACAGCGTTCTTTGGCTGCCGCGGCTTCTCGGATACCAAGGCTGATGGGAGAGATCATGAAGCCGATCTACATTCTGAACGGACCCAACCTCAACCGGCTGGGCAAGCGCGAACCGGAGATCTACGGGACCACGACGCTCTCGGAAGTAGAGGCCTGGTGCCGCGACGCTGCCGGCGAGCGCCCGGTGGAATTCCGCCAGACCAACAGCGAGGAAAAGCTGATCGACTGGGTCCACGAAGCGATCGACGAAGGTGCCGGCATCATCATCAATCCGGCCGCCTTCACCTTCACCTCTCTGGCCCTTCTCGATGCCCTCAAGATGTTCAAGGGACCCATCATCGAGTTCCACATCAGCAACGTGCACAGGCGCGAGTCGATCTATCACCGCTCTTACGTTTCCATGACGGCAACAACGGTCATGGCCGGACTGGGCGCTCAGGGCTATCCGCTGGCGGTGCAGGCTCTGGAGACGTTGATCGATAGACAGATGCGCTAAGCGCTAGCGGCAATTATCTCCGTTTCGGAGCTAAATTTGGTGAGGCGGCCAGAACGCGTCCGGCCGCGACCATGGCGGACTGACAGCGCTTGAACTAGGCCAGCAGCGCTGGCGGCATGCGATGAAATGCTGAGCATAGACTCTGGGATGTCTTGCTACATCGCAGGGGCGGCCGCTAATGTGCTCTGATCCCCAAAAACTGGACCGTTCAT
>DBUL01000108.1 GCA_002307905.1 Rhizobiaceae bacterium UBA1291 | reverse complement strand
CGAGATGGCGTGCTTGTAGACGAGCTGCGAATGGCCGTCGCGGCGCAGCAGGACGCAGAAGTTGTCGAAGGACGTGACAACGCCCGTGAGCTTCACGCCGTTGATCAGGAAGATCGTCAGCGAAATCTTCTGCTTGCGAACGGTGTTGAGAAATAGATCTTGCAGGTTCTGAGAACGTTCCGCCATGGCGCCGCTTCTTTCTTTTTTGCCGGCCTTTTGCGCCGGTGTAATTATTGTTCAAGCTTGTCAGAAAGGTAGGGTTGTCCCTTGCAAGCCCCTTATCTGGAAGTTGGTATCAAATCGCCGTCTTTTCCGCAATGTCGAAAAAGGCGGTCCGGATCTTCTCGGAAAATGTGCCCGGATGCCCGTTGCCAATGGTCTGTCCGTCGATCTCGACGACCGGAAAACAGATACTTGTTGCCGCGGTGATAAACACTTCGCGGGCCGCGAGCATTTCGTCGCGGGAGAATTCGCGTTCGACCACTGGAATGGCAAGGCTCTGCGCCACATCCTTTAGGGTCGTGCGGGTAATCCCGCGCAGGATGCCCTGCTCGGCCGGACGGGTGACGAGATTGCCGTCGCCGTCGACGATCCACACATTGGTCGCCGCCCCCTCGGTGACCATGCCCCGCGCATCGACATAGATCGCCTCCTGCGCGCCGGCCTCCTTGGCCGCCTGCCGGGCGAGCACGTTGGGCAAAAGCCCGACGGTCTTGATATCGACACGGTCCCAGCGATTGTCGGCGACCGTAATCGCCTTGAGGCCGTTCGCGTTCTTCGCCGCAATGACCGTCGGGTCGGTGCTCTTGGCGGTAATGACGATCGAAGGCACCGTGTCTGGTGCGGGAAAAACATGATCGCGCCGCGCCGCGCCGCGCGTCACCTGCAGGTAGAACAGGCCGTTCTTCACCCTGTTGCGCCGCGCCACTTCGCGAATGACCCCCACCAGCGCCGCGCGCGACATCGGCTGCGGGATGCGGACTTCATTGAGCGAACGGTCGAGCCGGTCGAGATGGCGCGAAAGATCGACGATCATCCCGTGGCGGATCTCGCAGACCTCGTAGACGCCATCGGCGAACTGATAGCCGCGGTCCTCGATGTGCACGCCTGCATCGCCGTGCGCAAGATAGCGGCCATTCACATAGGCAATTCTCGGCATCTTCGCCCGTCCAATCGGTTTCTAGAAATACTGGATCGAAACGCGGAACATCTGCTCGACGTCGCGCACCGCGTCGGCCTTGGCAAACAGCACCACCCGGTCCTTGGCCTTGATTTTCAGGTCGCCGTTGGGCCTCAGCACCGTTCCGTCGCGATAGATCGCGCCGATACGGATACCCGGCGGCAAATGCAGGTCGCGGAAGGCGACGCCGACCAGCGGAGAGGTCTCCAGCGCCTCGGCCTCGATCACTTCGGCCATCCCCTTCTGCACGGCATAGACGGATCGGATGCGGCCCTTTCGGACATGCTGGAGAACACGCGAGATTGTTACCGCGCGCGGATTGATATGATGGTCGATGCCGATCGCGTGGGTCAGATCATAGAAGCTCGGGTCGTTGATCAGGACCATGCCGGCCTTGCAGCCCAAGCGCTTGGCCATTGCCGCGCTCAGGATGTTCGTCTGGTCGCTATTGGTCAGCGTCACCATCAGATCTGCATCCTGGACATCGGCCTGTTGCAGGATGTTCTGATCGAGTGCCGACCCATGCAGCACGATCGAATTGCTGAGCTTGTCCGACACCATCACGGCCCGCGCAGCATCGCTCTCGATGAGCTTCACCTTGGTCTTCGGCTGTACATCCTCGATCGCCCGGGCGACGTAATAGCCGATATTGCCGGCGCCGGCGATCACCAGTCGGCCCGCTTCCTGTTCCTCGTGTCCGAACAGACCGAGCGTGCGCCGGGTGTGTTCGCGTTGGCAGATGACATAGGCAAGATCGCCGACCAGCAACTGGTCGGTGGAGCGAGCCACCTGCAGCCGGCCATTGCGATAGATCGCAGTAACCGTCGCCATGAGGTCGGGAAAGAGCTGGCTCAATTGCTGCAGCGGAGTGTTGAGGACCGGGCAGTCCTCCATGCACTCGATCGCCACCATGGTGATGTGATCGTCGGCAAAGCGGACGATGTCTGTGGCGCCGGGGAAGGAAATGCGCCGCAGCACCATCTTGCCGACCTCGATCTCCGGCGAGATCGTAACATCGATCGACATGTTCTGCCGGCTGAAGAGATCGGAATATTCCGGCCTCAGATAATTCTGCGCGCGGATACGGGCGATCTTGGTCGGAACCGAAAACAACGCATGCGCCACTTCGCAGGCGACGATATTGACCTCGTCGTAAAGGGTCACAGCGATGATCATGTCCGCTTGGTCGGCGCCGGCCTTGGCAAGCATGTCCGGATGGGCGCCATGGCCCACATAACCGCGGACGTCGAGCGTCTCGGTAATGTGCGTGACGAGCGAAGCAGAGGTGTCGATCACCGACACGTCGTTGTCCTCCTGGGACAGCCGCTCCGCGATACCGTAGCCGACCTGTCCCGCTCCGCAGATAATGACTTTCATGAGTGCTCTTTCGAAGAAGCGTTGACCTGGCGCGGAGCCACGGCATCCGGCCCCTTGCGCCCCTTATACGCCAAGCGATTTCAGTTTGCGATGGAGTGCTGAGCGCTCCATGCCGACAAATTCGGCTGTCCTTGAGATGTTGCCGCCGAAGCGGTTGATCTGCGCGATCAGGTAGTCGCGCTCGAACATCTCGCGCGCTTCTCGCAGCGGCAGAGTCATGATGTGGGTATCGGTGCGCGCCGAGATTTTCGGCAGCATGTCGGACAGATCCTGCGGCAGCATTTCCGCGGTAATGTGCGTGTCCGCGCTGTCGCTCTGCGCCAGGATCATCAGTCGTTCGATATTGTTTCGCAAGTGCCGGATATTGCCCGGCCAGTCGTTGGCCTGCAGCACCGCCATCGCATCGTCGCCGATCTTGCGCGCGCGAATGCCCGCCTGCTCGGAAATCTGGCGCATGAACATGTCAACCAGGAAAGGGATGTCCTCACGCCGCTCGGCGAGCGCCGGCACTTTCACGGGCACGACGGCCAGACGGTGGAACAGATCCTCGCGGAAGCGCCCCTCCGCAATCTGGTTCTCGAGATTGTAGGCCGAGGAGGAGATGATCCGGACGTCGACCTTGACCCGCTTGGACCCGCCGACTCGCTCGAACTGCTGCTCGACCAGCACACGAAGGATCTTGTTCTGCGTCTCGCGCGGCATCTCACCGATCTCGTCGAGATAGAGAATGCCGCGATGCGCTTCTTCCAGTGCCCCGATCCGCCGCGGCTGGCCGGGCGCCCCCTCGGTGCCGAACAGCGCCATTTCCATGCGCTCCGGCGTGATGGTCGCGGCATTGAGCGCCACGAACGGGCCACCCACCCGGGTCGAGCGCTTGTGGATCATGCGGGCAACGAGTTCCTTGCCGGAGCCGGACGGCCCGAAGATCATGATGCGGCTGTTGGTCGGGGCGACCTTCTCGATCGTCTGGCGCAGCTGCGATACCGCGACCGACGTGCCGATAAGCTCGGCTGCGTCACCGGTGCGCTTCTTCAGTTCGGTGACCTCCCGCTTCAGCTTCGAGTTCTCGAGTGCACGCTCGGCAATCAGGATCAGGCGATCCGCCTTGAACGGCTTCTCGATGAAGTCGAAGGCGCCGCGTTTTATGGCTGAAACGGCAGTCTCGACATTGCCGTGACCGGAAATCATCACAACCGGAAGGTCAGGATGGCGGCTCTTGATTTCATCCAGCAGCGAAAGCCCGTCGAGCCGGCTGCCTTGCATCCAGATGTCGAGGAAGACAAGACGCGGCACGCGATCGGAAATCGCCGCCAGCGCACTGTCGGCATCATGAGCTGTGCGTGTTTCGTGTCCTTCGTCACTGAGAATACCCGAAACGATCTCGCGGATATCCTCCTCGTCGTCGACTACCAAAATGTCAGAGGCCATGGACCATTTCCCTATTGCTTTCGGCTTCCATGGCGTCCTGGCCTTCGAGCCGCGGCAGGACGATGCGGATCATCGCCCCCCTGCCCCGGTCAAACTCCGCCGGCGCATCGTGCAGCTCGAGCTGTCCACCATGTTCTTCGATAATCTTCTTCACGATGGCGAGACCCAGGCCCGTACCCTTGTCGCGCATCGTCATGTAAGGTTCCAGGATGCGATGGCGGTTCTCCACCGGAAGACCGCGGCCATTGTCGATCACATCAACCACGAAGCGATCGTGTTCCCGCTCGAACGAGGACCGCACGAGCACCTTGCCCCCATCTGGCAAGTCCTCCCGCGGCACGGCCTCGATCGATTCGACCGCATTCTTGATGAGGTTGCCAACTGCCTGGCCGAGCATGCGAGCATCGAAACTGCCCTCGAGCGACTCGTCTCCAAATTGCCGCTCGAAGCTGATGTCGTGATTGCCCATTTCGCGCAGGAACACCGCGTCGCGCAGAATGTCGCGCAGATCGGAACGTTGCTTTGCCGGCTTCGGCATGCGGGCGAAGGCGGAGAACTCGTCGACCATGCGCCCGATATCCTCGACCTGCCGTACGATCGTATCCGTGCACTGGTCGAAGACAACGCGGTCGTCGGCGGCGATCTGCTTGCCGTAGCGGCGTTTCAGCCGCTCGGCCGAAAGCTGGATCGGGGTCAGCGGGTTCTTGATCTCGTGCGCGATGCGGCGTGCGACATCGGCCCAGGCGGTGGACCGCTGGGCGATCACCAGGTCGGTGATATCATCGAGCGTAATGACGTAGGAATCGGCCGAGCCGCGCGTCTCCTCACGGGTCACCTGGACGTTCAGTGTTCGCTCCTTGCCGCCCCGAATCAGATTGATCTGTTCACGATACTCTCCGCGATGGCGCACCGTGGCCTCGGCGAGTACGCGGTCGACCTCGGGCGCCACAAGATTGAGTTTCTTGCCGATCAGTTCCTCGGCCGCCACGGCCAGAAAATACTCCGCGGACGGATTGACGATCGTGATCACCCCATCGTCCTCGACGCCGATGACGGCCGCAGTCACGCCGGACAGAACCGCCTCGATGAATCGGCGACGGTCGTCCACCTCGTCCTTGGCTTCTAAGATCTCATCACGCTGTGTACGGATCTGCGAGATCATCTTATTGAAGGTCCGCGAGAGGCTGCCGACATCGCCGTCGGCGACGCGCACAGGAACGACAACGTTCAAGTCGCCCGATGCAATACTGTCGGCCGCACCAATCAACAGACGGATCGGCCGAACGATCCGGTCCGCGACCGCGATCGCGGTCCAGATCGCGGCCNNGAGGGCAAAACCGAGATAGAGTACGGCGAACGCAATCTGCAGTGTCGTCCGACCGGCTTCCATCGCCTTGTACTCAGCCGTGTTCTCCTCCATCAGCCGCATCGCCGCCATCACCTTGGGGTCCACAGCGCGGATCGTGTAGAGGAAGGTTCCGGAAATCGAATCCAGCTTGATGATGGCCCCGACCAGATTGGTTACACCTGGCGGAATGAGCGTCGGCTGGCCGGCCGCTGCACTCTCGAGTGCATCTTTCGGGATCGCCGGCAGGGGTTTGTCGGTCGCAATTTCCGCCTGGTCGATGGCCGAACCGTCCTGCCGCACCAGAAAGGCACCGAGCAGTCCGCGCCCCTTGGCCTGACGGGTCAGCAACTCGACGAAACCGGTGCGGTCGAGATAGTAGAGCGCGCGGTTACGTTCCAGGTCGTTCGCCATCGACACGGTCTGGCCCTGAAGATAGCTCGCATTCTCGAGCATATAGGCCTGGGCGATGTTCATCGACGAGGAAACGATCGACTGCGTGCGGATCGAAAACCATCGGTCGAGCCCGACATTCAGTGTGATACTGGCAAAGATCGCCACCAAAATGGCCGGCGTGATCGCGACGATCGAGAACAAGACGACGATACGCACATGCAGGCGCGCCGCAGCCCGGCCCTTGGTACGCGCCCGCACGAGCCGAGTGACCTCGCGGCCGATCAGGAACATCAGTCCGACGATGAACAGCGAGTTGATGATCGCCGAGGCGATCAGAACGTTCGACGTCGGCTCGATCGGCGTCAGTCCGAGCAGGACAGGCAAGGTGAAGCTCGCGCTCGCCAAGGCACCGCCCGCGAGCGCCAAACCCGGCAATGCAAAGGATGCGCGGCGATCCTGCGTCAGTGCCGGATCGCCATCCGGGACGGATTCGGCCATTTGCCTCATCATTAACAAGAACTCCCGCGCTCTGCGCATGACGAGCTTTCCCGATTGAGCGCAGAAGACGATGACCGTGACAGTCACGGCCCCGTGTCCATTGAGCAACGTATTGTGGCGAAAATGCAACGGGCCTTGCCGGCTTGTCAAGCCGAACGCGAACTACGGTAGACCGACACACCGAGCTCACGGATCTTCTTGCGCAGAGTATTGCGGTTAAGCCCGAGAAGATCGGCCGCCTTGATCTGATTGCCGCGGGTCGCCGTCAGCGCCGCAAGAATAAGTGGATACTCCACTTCGTTCAGCACCCGATCGTAGAGCCCGGAGGGCGGCAGGGAATCGCCGAAACCGGCAAAATAGCTGCGCATGTTCTCCTCGACAGCCTGAGCGATCGTCAGTGGCCCAGCAGAAGCGCCAGTCTTGGAGATCGGACTGTCGGAAATGTCCGCGCGCAGCTCCTGCTCGACGATCTCGCGCGAGATGACGTCCTGCGGATAGAGCGCCATCAGCCGGCGCACGACGTTCTCCAACTCGCGGACATTGCCCGGCCAGGAATAGGCCTTGAGCACATCCAGCGCCTCGTTGTCGAATCGCTTCGGGTCCAGGCCTTCCTTTTCGCCCTCCTGGGTGAAGTGGCGCACAACATCCGGAATATCCTCCGCCTGGTCGCGAAGCGGCGGCAGCC
>DBUL01000104.1 GCA_002307905.1 Rhizobiaceae bacterium UBA1291 | reverse complement strand
GACGCGGGCGACCCGGTCGAGGCGGCCAAGGCCTATGATGCCGCCGGTGCCGATGAACTCTGTTTCCTCGACATCACCGCTTCATCCGACAATCGCGACACGATCTTCGAGGTCGTCGCCCAGACGGCCGACCAGTGTTTCATGCCACTCACCGTCGGCGGCGGCGTGCGCACGATCGCCGACATCCGAAAACTGCTGCTCTGCGGCGCCGACAAGGTGGCGATCAATTCGGCGGCGGTGAACAATCCGGATTTCATCGCCGAGGCGGCCGACAAGTTCGGTGACCAGTGCATCGTCGTGTCGATCGACGCCAAGCAAAGGCGCAAGCAGGAAGCCGGCGGCGACAATCTGAGCGCCTGGGAGATCTACACCCATGGCGGCCGCACGNNCCAAGAAGATGGTCGAGCGCGGCGCCGGCGAATTGCTGGTCACTTCGATGGACCGGGACGGAACCAAGATCGGATATGATCTCGAACTGACGCGAACCATTGCCGATGCCGTGCGCGTACCCGTAATCGCTTCCGGCGGCGTCGGCACCCTCGACGATCTCGTCGCCGGCATCAAGGACGGACACGCGACGGCCGTGCTCGCCGCCTCGATCTTCCACTTCGGCACCTATTCAATCGCCGAGGCCAAGCAGTATATGGCCAGCCACGGCATCGCCATGCGGCTCGACTGAGCCCCAGCGAAAGGGATCTGTAATGCGTGACTTCTCCCTCACCGACCTCGAACGGATCGTCGCCGACCGGGCTCAGGCCCGACCCGACGAATCCTGGACGGCGAAGCTCGTCGCCGGCGGCCAGTCGAAAGCTGCCAAGAAGCTCGGCNNGATCAAGGACGATCGCGAGAACCTCGTCTATGAGAGTGCGGATCTCATCTATCACCTGATGGTCGTATTGAAAATCGCAGATATCCCGCTTAAAGCCGTTCTCGACGAGCTTGAACGGCGGACGGCCCAGACAGGCCTTAGCGAAAAGGCCAGCCGGCAGGATCCATGACCATAGCGACACGGGACTCCGAGACGCCAGAGATGCTCGACCACTTTCAGGCAAACGGCTATTCGCCCTATCTGTTCTTTACAACGGAAGAATGGTCCCAATTCCGGGCCGATACACCGCTGACGTTGACCGCCGACGAGCTGAAGCGCCTCCGATCGATCGACGACCCGATCGACCTCGACGAGGTCCGGCGCATCTATCTGTCGCTGTCGCGTCTGCTGTCCGCCCATGTGGAATCGTCGCAAATGCTGTTTCAGCAGCGCAGTCGCTTCCTGAGTACGGCAGGTGTATCAAAGACACCCTTTGTCATCGGCATTGCCGGCTCGGTGGCGGTCGGCAAGTCGACCACCGCCCGTATTCTCAAGGAACTGCTGGCACGCTGGCCGTCGAGCCCGAAGGTCGACCTCGTCACCACCGATGGATTTCTCTATCCGAACGCCCATCTGGTCGAGCACAACATCCTCAATCGCAAGGGGTTTCCCGAGAGCTACGATATTGGTACGCTGCTGCGCTTTCTTTCGGCGATCAAGGCGGGCCTGCCGAACGTCAAGGCACCGGCCTATTCGCACCTCACTTATGATGTGCTTCCGAACGAATACAAGATCATCGATCGACCGGATATCTTGATCTTCGAGGGTATCAACGTACTTCAGTCACGCGATTTGCCGGCAGACGGCAAGATCGTCCCGATCGTTTCAGACTTCTTCGACTTCTCGATCTACATCGACGCGGAGGAAGACCTCATTCATCGCTGGTATGTCGATCGCTTCATGAAGCTCCGGCAGACCGCATTCCGCGATCCGAACTCCTACTTCAACCGCTATGCCACGATCAGCGAAGAGGAAGCGCTGAGGATCGCCGAGGATCTGTGGAAGAATACCAACCTCAAAAATTTGCGTGAAAACATTCTGCCGACGCGGCCACGCGCCGACCTCATCCTGCGCAAGGGCGACAATCACCTGGTTGAGCAGGTCGCACTCAGAAAACTGTAGGCGATACATAGCCGGCAGTTTACTCAATATCGCACTATGTTCGCCGGATTCAGCAGATAGATCAGGGATTGACGCGCCTGAGCGTCAGATTGATGCGCCCACCGTTTTTCAAGAGTGTGGAAGTCCCCGGATAGATCCGGTCTACACCGTGGAAACAGAGGCGCCCCGCCCCACCGATGACGAAGACGTCTCCGCTTGTGAGCTTCAACGACATGGTCGGATCCTTGCGGTTGGTTCCTCCGATGCGAAAGAGGCAGGCATTTCCCAGAGAGACCGACACGACCGGTGCATCAAATGCCCGTTCGTCGCGATCCTGGTGCAGGCCCATGCGGGCACTGTCGTCGTAGAAATTGACCAGGCATGCCTCAGGGTGCCTGTCACAGCCGGAAACCCGGTTCCAGATGTTGAGCAACGACGCGGGAATGGCGGGCCATAGCTCGCCCGTGACGGGATGGGTCGGCTGATAGCGATAGCCGCGTTCCTTGTCTGTGACCCAGCCAAGCGAACCGCAATTGGTCATGCGAACCGACATTTCCTTGCCCGTGCCAGGCATGGCAGGAACGAAGAGCGGTGCCACGGCAACGATCTCGCGGATCGCTGTAACCAGTTGTTCTTGACCAACCCTATCAATGAACTCCGGATGGTAGCGGAGCCCTTCGGGCAGCGTGCGCTTGGCTTTTTCAGGCATGGGCGAACGGCGGCCATTCGGCCGCCGCCTTCATTGGAGTTTCAGTCAGCGAGAGGAGGAATGCGCAGGACCTGACCGGGATAGATCTTGTCCGGGTGAGTGAGCATGGGCTTGTTCGCTTCGAAGATCAGGGTGTGCTTGGCTCCCTTGCCCTTGCCGTAATGCGCTTCGGCGATCTTCCACAAATTGTCGCCCTTCTTGACGGTGTAGAAGACCGGCGCTTTTGCGGCAGCGGGCATGACCGCTTCGGCCTCTGCGATTTTCAGTTCATCAGCCTCGACCTTGGAGATCCCGAGCGTGTTGCCGACGGCAATGACCGCCTTTTCGAAGGCCGACTGATCCTTTACGGTTCCCTTCAGAACCACCTTGTCCTCAACAACCGCCACTTCCACCTTGTCGGTGCCGAGATTGTGGGAGGCGAGTTCCTTCTTGACCGCCTCGACGTCCGGGGCAGCGTCATCGTCACCGATGCCGAGTTTCTTGCCTGCGCTCTTGATGAAGTCGAAAAAACCCATGATCACTTCCTCCGGGTAGGCGTTGCTCAAGATGAGTATACGGACACTGAAAGACTAGGTTCCATTCGTAGAATAGCAAGCTAATTTAGTCTCCGGAGGGCCGGCCGCGCATCTTCTTGACTTCCGATCGCCCCGATTTTTCCTTCAGCCTGCGCTCGACCGACCCCTTGGTGGGCTTGGTCTTCTTGCGCGGCGGCGGTGGCGGGGCGGCGGCGGCGAGGATCAATTCCTTGAGACGCTCCCGCGCATCTTCCCGGTTGCGTTCCTGGCTGCGGAAGCGGTTCGCCTCGATCATCAGCACGCCCTCCTTCGAGGCGCGCCGTCCGGCAAGCTTGATCGCGTTCTCCTTCACTCTTTCCGAGAGGGAAGGCGATCCGGAAATGTTGAAGAACAACTGAACCGCGGTCGAGACCTTGTTGACATTCTGCCCGCCCGGCCCGCCGGCCAGCACGAACTGCTCGGTCAGTTCCCAGCCGGCAAGGGTGATGCGGTTGTTGATGAAAAGCGCTTCGCTGGCCATGGTCGGTCTCCGCCTGCTCTATTTCACATTCGAGCGCCGCAGAAAACAGGAAAACCCGGCGGGTGGTTCCGCCGGGTTTCGTTCCTTCATCGAAAACTGTCTTACTCAGCGGCGATATTCACGCTCGGAGCAGCAGCGCGGACCGTGTGGTCGACGTGATCCTCGAACTTGGCGAAATTGGTGATGAACATCGCCACCA
This sequence comes from Rhizobiaceae bacterium UBA1291, assembly GCA_002307905.1. Lineage (GTDB taxonomy): Bacteria > Pseudomonadota > Alphaproteobacteria > Rhizobiales > Rhizobiaceae > Allorhizobium. The sequence goes on along the minus strand of DBUL01000104.1, from coordinate 6,500 downwards.
GTTTCTTCGCCTGCGCATCATATTCCTTACCGTCCGCCCAGGTCGAACGCGGGTCGAGGATCTTGGAGTCCACGCCGTCGACGGCAACCGGAACGGCAAAGCCGAAGCTGGGGTCGATGCGCGTTTCGGCCTTCTTCAACTCGCCGCTGAGTGCACCAGCGAGCAGCGCACGGGTCGCCTTGATCGGCATGCGATGGCCGACACCGTAGGCACCGCCGGTCCAGCCGGTATTGACCAGCCAGCAATCGACATTGTGCTTGGCGATCAGGTCGCGCAACAAGTTTCCGTACTCGGCCGGATGGCGCGGCATGAAGGGTGCGCCGAAGCAAGTCGAGAAGGTAGCTTCCGGTTCGGTCACACCCTTTTCCGTACCGGCGACCTTGGCGGTGTAGCCGGACAGAAAGTGGTACATGGCCTGTTCCGGGGTCAGGCGCGCGATCGGCGGCAGAACACCGAAGGCATCGGCGGTCAGCATGATGATCGTCTTCGGATGGCCGGTGCGGCCAGTGTCCGATGCATTCGGGATGAAGTGCAGCGGATAGGCGCAGCGGGTGTTCTCGGTGCGCGAGGCATCGTTGAAGTCCGGAACGCCAGCTTCATCGAGAACGACATTCTCGAGAACGGTGCCGAAGCGCTTGGTGGTCGCATAGATTTCCGGCTCGGCCTCGGCCGACAGGCGGATGGTCTTGGCGTAGCAGCCGCCTTCGAAGTTGAAAATGCCGTGCTCGCCCCAGCCATGCTCGTCGTCGCCGATCAGCGTGCGCTTCGGGTCGGCCGAAAGCGTGGTCTTACCGGTACCGGAAAGGCCGAAAAAGACGGCCGCATCACCCTTGGGGCCAACATTGGCCGAGCAGTGCATCGGCATGACGCCCTTGGGCGGCAGCATGTAGTTGAGTGCCGTGAAGACAGACTTCTTCATTTCACCGGCATAGGACGTACCGCCAATCAGGACGATGCCATTGGTGAAGTCGCAGGCGATGACCGTGTCGGAGCGGCAACCGTGACGGGCCGGGTCGGCACGGAAGCTCGGAAGCGTGATGATCGTAAGCTTCGGCTGGAAGTCGTGCAGCGCCGAGCGCTCGGGACGGATCAGCAGGTTGCGAATGAACAGCGAATGCCAGGCAAGTTCCGTGACGACGCGGGTCGGTAGCTCGTTTTCGGCATCGGCGCCGCCAATCAGGTCCTGGACGAACAGGTCCTTGCCGGCCGCATGAGCCAGCATATCCTTGTGCAGGATGCCGAAGTGCTCGGGAGACATCGGTTTATTGTTGTCCCACCAGATTTCGCCATCGGTGTGAACATCGCGGACAATGAACTTGTCCTTGGCCGAACGGCCGGTGTGCTGTCCCGTTACCGCGCAGAGCGCGCCATCGGCGGTCAGCACGGCCTCGTTGCGGCGAATCGCCTCTTCGTAAAGGTCGCGCTCTCGGAAATTGTAGTAGACGCGAGCCGCATCACCCAAACCGATCGCTGCTACCCCTACGAGGGGATTATTTACACCAAGCTCCTCCATGAGCGCGCATCCTTATATTAGGAAAGTGACGTTGAATTTCCGGGAAACTAGTGTCCGAGTTTTCAAAACGCAATAAGCAAATCTAAAAACAATCAATAATTTCAAATATTTAATCGATTTAAATTGAAATATCGTATTTTAAATCGGTTTGCACGCAGGCCTTTTGGTTGCCGTGCATCGGGAAATGCACATCATTTCCCAGGTGCGCCCGCGGGGCCCCTTTATCTTTGCCACAATTTGTTCCACCTTTATACTCAATAAGCGCATCCCAACGTCGCCATAACCTGGGCTGGGGACATTGCCAGGAGTCGCGCTTCATGATGACGGAGACCAACAATATGCAGACGATCGCGCTCGTTGACGACGACCGCAATATTCTCACTTCCGTATCGATCGCGCTCGAAGCCGAAGGATACAAGGTCGAGACTTATACCGACGGCGCCTCTGCGCTTGACGGTTTGCTTGCGCGTCCGCCCCACCTCGCCATCTTCGACATCAAGATGCCGCGCATGGACGGCATGGAACTGCTGCGCCGACTGAGACAGAAGTCAGACGTGCCCGTGATCTTTCTGACCTCCAAGGACGAGGAGATCGACGAACTCTTCGGCCTCAAGATGGGCGCCGACGATTTCATCACCAAGCCTTTCTCCCAGCGGCTGCTGGTCGAGCGGGTTAAGGCCATCCTTCGCCGCGCGGCAAGCCGCGAGAACATTGCGGCCGGTGGCTCTGCAAAGTCCGGCGCCGAGCAGCAGGCCCGCACCCTTGAGCGCGGGCAGCTGGTGATGGACCAGGAGCGCCACACCTGCACCTGGAAGGGTGATCCGGTGACGCTCACCGTCACCGAATTCCTCATCCTGCAGTCTCTTGCGCAACGGCCCGGCGTGGTGAAAAGCCGCGACGCGCTGATGGATGCGGCCTATGACGAGCAGGTCTATGTTGACGACCGTACCATTGACAGCCACATCAAGCGCTTGCGCAAGAAATTCAAGATGGTCGACACCGACTTCGACATGATTGAAACACTCTACGGAGTGGGCTACCGCTTCCGCGAAGCAGCGTAAGCACCAAAGCCGTCGCAAACGGGCCGTTGGGGCAAAAGGGTAGAGATTGGTCAAGCACGTTTCCGAAGGGGCGAACGACGAACTGGACAGCCTGACCGAACAGCGCCGTTTTCCGGTTCATCCCTTTACGCTCGTGCGCCGTATTTTTGGACATGCGCTGTTTTCCAGCCTGACGCGGCGCATCGTGTTCTTCAACCTCGCCGCCCTCATCGTTCTTGTCGGCGGCATCATGTATCTCAACCAGTTCCGCGAGGGCCTGATCGATGCGCGCGTCGAGAGCCTGCTGACCCAGGGCGAGATCATTGCTGGCGCAATCTCCGCGTCCGCCTCGGTCGATACCAACTCAATCACCATCGACCCTCAGAAGCTCCTGGAACTGCAGGCGGGCCAGAGCATCACGCCGGTTCCGAACGACGAAGACCTCGAATTTCCGATCAATCCGGAACGTGTCGCTCCCGTGCTGCGCCGGCTGATCTCACCGACACGCACCCGCGCCAGGCTTTTTGACGCCGACGCAAACCTGCTGCTCGATTCGCGCCACCTTTATTCGCGCGGCCAGGTTCTGCGCTTCGACCTTCCCCCTCTTGAAGACGACACATCGAGTCTCACCGACAGGATCGCACGTATCTTCAACATGGCGCTGCAGCCATCCAACCTGCCGGTCTACAAGGAAGCGCCCGGCGGCGACGGATCTATCTATCCGGAAGTGATGAACGCGCTGACCGGCGTACGCGGCGCCGTGGTCCGGGTGACCGACCAGAGCGAGCTGATCGTTTCGGTCGCCGTTCCGGTCCAACGTTTCCGCGCCGTGCTCGGCGTACTGCTGCTCTCCACCCAGGCTGGCGACATCGATAAGATCGTTCATGCAGAACGGCTTGCCATCCTGCGCGTCTTCGGCGTTGCGGCGCTCGTGAACATCGTCGTGTCGCTCCTTTTGTCCTCCACTATCGCCAATCCCTTGCGGCGGCTCGCCGCCGCCGCCATACGGGTACGCCGCGGCGCCAAGGAACGCGAGGAGATCCCCGACTTTTCCGCACGCCAGGACGAAATCGGCAACCTTTCCGTGGCCTTGCGCGAAATGACCAACGCGCTTTACGGTCGTATCGACCCGATCGAGAGCTTTGCAGCCGACGTCAGCCACGAACTGAAGAACCCCCTTACCTCGCTACGCAGCGCAGTCGAAACGCTGCCGCTCGCCAAGAACGACCAGATGCGCCAACGCCTGATGGATGTGATCCAGCATGACGTGCGCCGCCTCGACCGGTTGATCAGCGATATTTCCGATGCCTCGCGCCTCGATGCCGAACTGGCGCGCAGCGATGCCAAACCGGTCGATCTGGAAGTGCTCCTGTCCAATCTTGTCGAGGTCTCGCGACAAATCAGAAGTACTAAAAAGCCGGTGGAACTCGATTACATTATCGACCAGAAGCCGGGGGCCAAGGCGCGCTTCATCGTCCCCGGCCACGATCTCAGGCTCGGCCAGATCATCAGCAACCTGATCGAGAATGCCCGATCCTTCGTACCGGAAGTGGGTGGCAAGATCACGGTGAAGCTGTCGCGGACGCGTGGCCGCTGCCTCATCCAGATCGAGGACAATGGACCAGGCATCCAGGCCGAGGACATCGACCGGATTTTCGAGCGTTTCTACACCGACCGTCCCGAAGGCGAGAGTTTCGGCCAGAATTCCGGACTCGGCCTGTCCATCAGCCGACAGATCGCCGAGGCGCATGGCGGCACGTTGAGGGCCGAAAACATCATCGAACCTGCAAGCGGGTGCATTCTCGGTGCCCGCTTCATTCTCTCGTTGCCGGTTGAGGCAGCGTCTTGAGTGCCCGTAGCGCCAACATCCACGCAACGGCGATTGTCGTCGGCACGACCGGCCTCGTCTTCCTCGGGCCTTCGGGATCAGGAAAATCGCAACTCGCCTTCGATTGCCTCACCGAGGCGCGCCTCCATGGACATTTCGCGGCGCTGGTGGCGGACGACCAGGTGTTCGTTTCGCGCTTCGGCGCCCATCTTGTCGCTTCACGACCGGCCACGATCAGAGACCTGATCGAACTGCGCCACGGCGGCATAGCGCGCATTGGCAGCATTCCCAGGGCCGTGCTTCACTATGCCATAATACCCGTCGACCGGCTGAGCGTTGAGCGTTTGCCCCCTGGAAAAGCAAGGGCGAACCTTTTAGGTGACATGAGCCTGCCTAGGCTCCAGGTCCCGACCGACCTGCGCTTGCCTTTCTCCTTCATAAATGCCTTGATCCTGTCCTGAATTCGACCCTGCACAGCTAAGGGTGCCGCAGTTTGCGCTTGAACTTCAGATTTTCATCGCCAAGATGGCGTCCCACTGATGGACGAAGTATCTGCGGTGCGCTATCTCCGCCATCTGTGTGCAGGCAAGGGGTAATAGAAGAATGATCGGACTTGTGCTTGTCACCCATGGCAAGCTGGCTGAGGAATTTCAGCATGCAGTAGAGCATGTCGTTGGCCCACAAAATTTCATCGAGACCGTTTGCATCGGCCCTGATGACGATATGGATCAACGGCGCCAGGACATTCTGGACGCGGTCATGCGTTCCGACGACGGACACGGCGTCATCATTCTCACCGACATGTTCGGGGGCACGCCTTCCAATCTCGCCATATCCGTAATGAACACCGGCCGGATCGAAGTTATCGCCGGCGTTAACTTGCCGATGCTGATCAAGCTGGCGGGCGTGCGTGGCGAGAACAACATGGAAAAGGCGTTGGCGGACGCATCCGATGCCGGCCGCAAGTATATCAATGTCGCCAGCCGTGTCCTTAGCGGCAAGTGATCGTTTCGAAAGCTCTCCATGCCGCATTCCCGGGAACTTCTCATCATCAACAAACGCGGTCTCCATGCGCGCGCGTCGGCGAAATTCGTCCAGACGGTGAGCAGCTTCGATGCGACCGTCCATGTGACCAAGGATGGTACCACGGTCGGCGGAACTTCGATCATGGGGTTGATGATGCTGGCGGCAAGTCCGGGCTGCTCGATTGTCGTCACTGCGACGGGCGGCCAGGCCAGCGCGGTTCTCGATGCGTTGCAGGCACTGGTCGCCGATAAGTTCGGCGAGGAAATCTAACCGAAACCCAATCATATAAAGACATAAAGACTTCTTTATGTCTTCTTGCCTTTTGCTTAGATCCCTGCTAGATCCGCATCGGAAACCCGTCTTTTGCAGAGGGGTCACGCATGGTGCTTGCCTCCCGTCCAGAGCGGAGACTGGGCCTGCGCCGTCATCCTAGCCGGAGAGCTTCATGACCGCACACAACGACTACATCGTCGCAGATATTGGCCTCGCCGATTTTGGCCGCAAGGAAATTACAATCGCCGAAACGGAAATGCCCGGCCTGGTTTCCTGCCGCACCGAGTTCGGCACGAGCCAGCCTCTCAAAGGCGCTCGCATCACCGGCTCGCTGCATATGACGATCCAGACCGCCGTCCTGATCGAGACCCTGGTCGCGCTCGGCGCCGAAGTCCGCTGGGCTTCCTGCAACATTTTCTCGACCCAGGACCATGCCGCCGCCGCCATCGCCGCCGCGGGCATTCCGGTCTATGCGATCAAGGGCGAGTCGCTCGAGGACTACTGGACCTATACCGACCAGATATTCCAGTGGCGCGACGGCGGTCTGTCGAACATGATCCTCGACGATGGCGGCGACGCCACCATGTACATTCTGCTCGGCGCACGCGCTGAGGCCGGGGAGGATGTGCTTTCCAATCCGGGTTCGGAGGAAGAAGAGATCCTCTTCGCCCAGATCAAGAAGCGCCTCCAGGCATCGCCGGGCTGGTTCACCAAGCAGCGCGACGCGATCCGCGGCGTGACGGAAGAAACCACCACCGGTGTGCATCGCCTCTACGAGTTGAGCAAGAAGGGTCTCCTTCCCTTCCCCGCCATCAACGTC
>DBUL01000099.1 GCA_002307905.1 Rhizobiaceae bacterium UBA1291 | reverse complement strand
GCATTCTGCTCATGCAGCACCGTCGGCACGCCGAGACCTGCTGCTGCCAGGAGCGGCGGCACCGTCGGGTAACCGCCAAAGCCGATCACCGCGATGGGCTTCAACTCACGGATCAATTGTTTCGCCTGACGAAAACCCTTCCAGAGAGCGAGTAGCGCCCGGGTAACGGAAACCGGATTCTTCGATCCGATCGTGGCCGAGGCAACGGTGTGGATCGCCTCTGCCGGGAAGGTGCCGGCATAGCGCTCGGCGCGACTGTCGGTCACCAGATGGACCGAATACCCACGCTCGGCGAGCAGATGTGCCAGCGCTTCCGCAGGAAAGAGATGGCCGCCGGTACCGCCGGCGGCGAGCAGAATGATGCCCTTTGTCATTTTGTGGCTTACTCCGCCGGAAGGCCGTGAACGGCGCGAAAAAGGCTGCGCTCCTGCGCCCGTTTTTCCGGCCGACGCCGGGTCAGCGCGAGGATGAATCCGGCGGTGATGCAGATTGCGATCATCGAGGAGCCACCATAGGAGATGAGCGGCAGCGTCATGCCCTTGGCCGGCAAGAGTTCGAGATTGACGCCGATATTGATCATCGACTGGGTGCCGATCAGAAGCACAAGACCAGCGACGGCAAAACGGTTGAAGTCGTTGCGTTCCTTGAAGGCATGGCTGAGACCCCGGATCACCAGAAAGGCAAAGATCGACACCAGAACCATACAGAAGAAGATGCCGAACTCTTCCGCCGCGACCGAGAAAATGAAGTCGGTGTGGCTGTCGGGGATGATGCGCTTGACGATCCCCTCGCCCGGTCCCTGGCCGAACCAATCACCACGGATGATCGCCTGGCGGGCGGTATCCACCTGGAAGGTGTCGCCTTCGCCGGTCAGGAAGCGGTCGATACGGCCGGCGACGTGCGGCAAAGTCATATAGGCCCCGAAAACACCGACGACGCCGATGCCGCCGAGCAGGGAGATCCACAGCCAGGGCATGCCCGCCATGAAGAACATGCCGCCCCATACGGCGGAGATCAGGATGGTCTGGCCAAGGTCGGGCTGCGCGACCAGCAGGGCANNGCCGAAGAGGATAATGGCGAAGAGGTTGCCGGGGATTTCCGGCTGGCGTGCATGTTCCGCAAACAGCCAGGCACAGATGACCACGAAGGCCGGCTTCATGAATTCCGATGGCTGTATCGAAAGGCCGGCAATGGTGAGCCAACGGCGCGCTCCCTTGACCTCGATACCGAAAAACAGCGCCGCCACCATCATCAGCAACGAGGCCGCCAGGATGACCATGGCGGTGCGGCGCACCTGGCGCGGGGTGAGGAAGGAAAGCCCGATCATCACGCCGAGCGCGGGCAGCATGAATGCGGCATGGCGCTTGACGAAGTGGAAACTATCGAGGTTGAGGCGCTCGGCAACGGCGGGCGACGCCGCGAAAGAGAGCATGAAGCCGATCGCCATCAAGAGGATGAAGGTGATCATGAACAGGCGGTCAATCGTCCAGAACCAGTCAGCGACCGGACCTCTCTCAACGCGGCTTACCATGTCAATTGCCTCCTCTGGGCACGTCGACCAGCATCGCAACCCCTTCGAGGGCCGCGACGTGGCCGACGAAGGCATCCCCTCTGACTTCGAAATTCTTGTACTGGTCGAAGCTTGCGCAAGCCGGTGATAGCATCACGGCAACCGGACTTTCTTCCGCCGCCGAATCCGCTGCGGCATGCGCCACCGCCTGGGCGAGCGAGCCCGAGATTTCGTAAGGCACGGAATTGCCGAGCGTCGCGGCGAAACCGGACGCCGCCTCACCGATCAGATAGGCCTTGGCAATGCGGGAGAAGAGCGGCGACAGGCTGGCGATCCCGCCTTCTTTCGGCAGACCGCCGGCGATCCAGTAGATCCGCTCGTAGCTCGACAGTGCAGGCGCTGCCGCCTCGGCATTGGTCGCCTTCGAGTCGTTGACGAAGACGACATTGCCGCGCTGGCCGACCGGCTGCATGCGGTGTTTCAGGCCGGAGAAGGATTTGAGCCCCGCCCTTACCTCGTCCGCAGACACGCCGACGGCGAGGCATGCGGCAATCGCTGCCGCCGCGTTCTGGGCATTGTGCGCGCCACGCAGCGTCTGGATGCCGTTGAGATCGGCGAGCTCAGATGTCGCTCCGCCATGCGCCTCGATGATGCGATGTCCGTCGTTGTAGAAGCCGTCGGCCAGCGGCTGGCGCTTGGAAATGCGCACGACCCTCGTGCCCGCCCGCTCGACGCGGTCGGCGATCAGTTCGCAATGGCTGTCGTCCACGCCGATCACCGCCGTCTCGCTGCCTGCGACCAGACGCTCCTTGATGTCGGCATAGTGCTGAAGGGTACCGTGGCGGTCGAGATGGTCGGGCGTCACGTTGAGCAGGATGCCGGCGGTCGGATTGAGCGTCGGGGCCAGATCGATCTGGTAGGACGAGCACTCGACGACGAAGAAGCGCCCGGCCTTGGGCTCATCGAGCGTCAGCACGGCGCGGCCGATATTGCCGCCAAGCTGGGTGTCGCGGCCGGAAGACTGGAGAATGTGGGCAATCAGAGCAGTCGTCGTCGACTTGCCGTTCGTGCCGGTGATGGCGATGAACGGGCAATGCGGGGCATGCGCCCGGCGCTCACGCACGAAGATCTCGACATCACCGATGATCTCAACGCCAACTGCGCGGGCAAGTTCGACCGACCAGTGCGGCTTCGGATGGGTAAGCGGCACGCCGGGCGAGAGAACCAACGTCGAAACGCTCTTCCAGTCGATCCCGCGTAGGTCTTGTGTCGAAAGTCCCTCGGCCGACGCCTTTGCGACGCTATCGGGATTGTCGTCCCAGCAGGCGACGTCCGCACCGCCCGCCACCAGCGACTTCGCCGTGGCGAGGCCCGAGCCGCCGAGGCCGAACAGCGCTATTCTCTTGCCCTTGAAGGTGGTGGCCGCAATCATTTTGCCGTCACCTGAGCTTGAGGGTGGAAAGGCCGAGCAGGGCGAGCCCCACGGCGATGATCCAGAAGCGGATCACCACCTGGCTTTCGGTCCAGCCGAGCTTTTCGAAATGATGGTGGATCGGCGCCATAAGAAAGACGCGCCGGCCGGTCAGCTTGAAATAGCCGACCTGGATGATGACCGACAGCGTCTCGGCAACGAACAGCCCGCCGATGATCGCCATGACGATCTCGTGTTTGGTGGCAACCGCGACCGAGCCGATCAGACCGCCTAGCGCCAGAGAACCGGTGTCGCCCATGAAGATTGCCGCCGGCGGAGCGTTGAACCACAGGAAGCCGAGGCCGGCTCCGATCAAGGCGCCGAGCACGACGGCGAGCTCGCCGGTGCCGGGAACGAAATTGATCTGCAGATAGTTGGAAAAGACCGCGTTGCCGGTCAGGTAGGCGATAACACCAAAGGAAGCGGCCGCAATCATCACCGGCACGATGGCAAGCCCGTCGAGACCGTCCGTCAAATTGACCGCATTGCCCGCCGAAACGATAACGAAACCACCGAACACGATGAAGAACAGGCCGAGGTCAATGCTGAAGTCCTTGAGGAAAGGAAAGGCGATCGAGGAGCCGAAGGTCGAGCCCTGCGCACCGGAGCTCAACGCCGTTGTCATCATGAAATAGACGGCGATGCCGGCGATCACGAACTCTATGCCGAGACGGGCCTTTCCGGAAAAGCCCTTCTCCGTCTGCTTCGTCACCTTGAGGTAATCGTCATAAAAGCCGATGGCCCCGAAGCCGAGCGTGACGAGCAGGGTCGCGACGACGTAAACGCTGGACAGATCGGCCCACAGCAGCGAGGAGACGACAATGCCGGCAAGGATCATCAGCCCGCCCATGGTCGGCGTTCCCGCCTTCTTGAAATGGGTCTGCGGCCCGTCAGCACGGATGGGCTGGCCCTTGCCCTGACGGACCCTGAGCGAATCGATCATCATTGGGCCGAAGAGGAAAACGACGAGGGCGGAGGTAAGGAGCGCGGCTCCCGTGCGGAACGTGATGTAACGGAACAGGTTGAAGAATTGAAACGTGTCCGACAGTTCCACAAGCCAGATTAGCATTGAAGCCCTTTCCAAAAGCCCGGATTAAATTTGGCGCCCCGTGTCGTGGAATGCCGGATACTTGTCAAGGAGCGCCGAAACAATCCTGCCGAACCCCAGACCGAGCGAAGACTTGACCATGACGATGTCGCCCGGGGCGACTGCGCCGGTGACGAAGGCAGCGAGCTCGTCTGTGGATTGGCGGTACTCGACATGGACACTGTCCGGCAAGGCGTCACGTAGCGCCGCCATTTCCGTTCCGGCAAGCCAGACGTGCTCGATACCGGCAGCGAGCAAGGGGCTCGCCAGATCGGCATGAACTTCGCCCGAGAACGCGCCCATTTCGAGCATGTCGCCGAGCACGGCGATGCGCCGCCCCTCTCCGTCCGGCTGGGCCGCTGCGAGCACGGCGATCGCCGCGCGCATCGATGCCGGATTGGCATTGTAGCTCTCGTCGATCAGTGTGAAGCTGCCGCCGTCGATCGAAAGACGGTGACGCGCACCACGGCCCTTGATTGCCGAAATCTGTCCAAGCGCTTCAATCGCCGCGTCCATGTCGGCCCCGACCAGCGATNNGGTGCCGGCCCGGCGCGCCGATGATGACTTCGCGGGTCTCGCCACCATGGTTGAACCAGACGGTCGAAAGCTCGGCCGCACCGTCGAATTCGGCGAGCCGGAACTCGGCCTTGGCATGCTGGCCGAAGCTGTGGATGTTGTCGATGCCCGCCGCCTGCGCCGCCTGTTCGAGAAAGTCGAACTGACTGTTGTCGCGATTGAGGATGACGTCCCCACCGGGAGCGACGCCTTCGAAGATCTCGGCCTTGGCGGCGGCGATTTCCTCGATGCCCGTGAAATTGCCGAGATGGGCGGGAGCAATGGTGGTGATGATCGCCAGGTCCGGACGGACCATGCGCGAAAGCGGCCCGATTTCCCCGGGATGGTTCATCCCGATTTCGAACACGCCGTAGCGGGTGTCGACCGGCATTCGGGCGAGCGTCAGCGGCACGCCCCAGTGATTGTTGAACGAGGCAACCGCAGCATGCACATTGCCGGATGGCTCAAGCGCCAGCCGCAACATTTCCTTGGTCGTGGTCTTGCCGACCGAACCGGTCACCGCGATGATCGTCGCGGAGCTTCTGTCACGGGCCGCCAGCGCCAGTTGCTGCAAGGCGCCAAGCACGTCGTCCACGACGATCATCGGCACGGTCAGGCGGCCAAGCGCCGGAAGCTTGGCTTCGGCAACGACGAGCAGCGAGGCGCCGTTGGCAACAGCAAGGCTCGCGAAATCATGACCGTCGACCCGGTCACCCTTGATGGCGAAGAAAGCCTCGCCCGGCGCAACCGTCCGGCTGTCGATGGATATGCCGGTAATCCCCGCAGGCAGCGTCCCGAAGGGCCGCCCCGCCATGGCCTCGATCATTTCCTGCGACGTCCAAAGAAAGGTCAATGGTCGAACTCCTCCAGTGCTTTGCGCAATTCCGCATGATCCGAGAACGGCAGCGTGACATCGCCGATGGTCTGGCCCTCCTCATGCCCCTTTCCAGCCACGATCAGCGTGTCGCCCGAGGACAGCATTGCGACACCGGCGCGGATCGCCTGCGCCCGATCGCCGATTTCGATTGCCTTGGGTGACGCCGCCATGATCTCCGAACGGATGACCGCCGGCACTTCCGAGCGCGGATTGTCGTCGGTGACAATGACGATGTCGGCGAGCCGGCAGGCGATCTCCCCCATGATCGGGCGCTTGCCCTTGTCGCGGTCACCGCCACAACCGAACACGGTGATCACCCGCCCCGTGGTGAACGGGCGCACCGAGGCCAGCACGTTTTCCAAAGCATCCGGCTTGTGGGCATAATCGACATAGGCGAGCGCCCCCGCCTTGGACTGGCCCACCAGTTCCAGTCGGCCGGAAGCGCCCTGAAGCTTTTCCAGCGCCTTCATAGCAGCGGCCGCCGGCACGCCTGTGGCGATTGCAAGGCCCGCCGCGACCAAGGCATTGGCAACCTGAAAGTCGCCGGCAAGCGGGATGTGAACCTCGAAGATCTCGTCACCGTAATGCACCTCCGCGACCTGCTTGTGGCGGAAATGCTCGACCCGCTTCAAAGACAGGAAGGTGCCGCCACGACCGACAGTGAGCACCTTGTGGCCGGCTTCGGTCGCGACGCGGATCGCCTCTGCCGACCATGGATCATCGGCGAAGATCACCGCCGGCGAACCCTTGGGCAGCAAGGTATCAAACAGCCGCATTTTCGCGGCCATATAGGCCTCCACCGTCGGGTGATAGTCCATGTGGTCGCGGCCGAGATTGGTGAAGGCGGCGGCGGAGAGATTCACGCCGTCGAGGCGACACTGGTCGAGGCCGTGACTGGAGGCTTCCATCGCGGCATGGGTGACACCCTCGTCGACGAGTTCGGCAAGCAGCCTGTGCAGGCCGATCGGATCCGGGGTCGTCAGCGAACCGTAGTCGTTGCGCCGCGGGGAGACGACGCCGGTCGTTCCGATCTGCGCAGGCTGCTTGCCGAACTCGGCCCAGATCTGCCGGAGGAAGGAGGCGACGGAGGTCTTGCCGGCCGTACCCGTGACGGCGACCATGGTAGCGGGCTGGCGACCGAAAAAGTTTGCCGCAGCAAGCGCCAGGAAACGGCGCGGATTGTCCACAACAATGACCGGAACAGAGGCGGTGACGGCATGCCCGGAAACGATGGCGGCAGCGCCGCGAGAAACCGCATCGGCCACATAGGCCGCACCGTCGGCCCTGGTACCGGCGAGCGCCACGAACAGCATGCCGTTCTCGACCTTGCGGCTATCGGCCGACAAACCCGTGATTTCGATGGCGCCGGCCGCATCACCGGCCTTGCCGACCTGATCCCGAAATTCCTCGCCCGCCAGATCCCGCAACAACATCGATATTTGTCCACTTCTGGGAGGCGAAAGTCCCGAATCGCCTCCGGATTTCAAATTTGCTCAATAAGAAACGAGCAGGGCAGAGCCGTCTTCTCCGAATTTCGGTTCTACACCGAGAATTGCGGCGCTTCTGCGGATGATCTCGCCCACCATCGGCGCAGCCGATGTCCCGGCGAGTGCGGCGCCATTGCCCTTGTCCGTCTTCGGCTCGTCGATCACAGCCAGGACGACATATCGCGGATTGTCGATCGGGAAAGCAGCCAGGAAGGCGTTGAAGTTCTTGTCCCCGACATAGCGACCATTGACGACCTTGTCGGCCGTCCCGGTCTTGCCGCCAACGTTGAATCCTTCGACGCGCGCATTGCGCCCCGAGCCCTTGACGCCGTTCAGTTCAAACAGGTAGCGCATGTCCTTGCTGGTCGACGGCTGGATGACCTGTTTGGCGATCAATTCGGCCTGTTCGCGGGTGCGCGGCAGGAAGGTGGGCTCGATCAGCTTGCCGCCATTGACGAGCGCGACTGCGGCGACCGCCGTCTGGAACGGCGTGGTCGAGACGCCGTGTCCAAACGAGATGGTAATGGAGTTGAGTTTCTTCCATTCGCGCGGCTGCGAGGGCATGGCGACTTCGGGTAGCTCCGTCTGGACCCTCGTCAGCAAGCCGAGCCGCGTCAGGAACTCCTTGTGTCCTTCGGTGCCGACGATGTCGGCGACCTTGGCCGTGCCGATGTTGGACGAATACTGGAAGATCTCAGGAACAGTCAGAATGCGGTTCTTGCCGTGGAAGTCCTTGATGGTGAAGCCGCCGATGCGGATCGGATAGCGGGCGTCGAAGGAATCGTTGAGCGACACCTTGCCCGAATCGAGGCCCATGGCGATCGTGAAGGACTTGAATGTCGACCCCATCTCGAACGTGCCGTTCGACATGCGGTTGAGCCAGCCTTCCTGCGCGCTTGCCGCCGGATTGTTGGGGTCAAAGTCAGGAACAGAGACCATGGCGAGCACCTCGCCGGTATGGACGTCCAGCACGACCCCGCCGGCGCCCAGCGCCTTGAACTTGTCGACGGCATTGACCACCACGTCGCGCAGGATGTGCTGCACCCTGAGGTCGATCGACAGCTTGACCGGCTCGAGTGGCGAATCGCCCGTCATGCCGAGGTCGCGCAGGTCAGCGAGCCCCTGACTGTCGATGTATCTCTCCATTCCCGCCATGCCGCGGTTGTCGATATTGACATAACCGACGATGTGAGAAGCGGTCGTGCCACCGGGATAGAAGCGGCGTTTTTCCGGCCTGAAACCGATGCCCGGAATGCCGAGTGCAAGGATCTGGCTCTGTTGCTTGGGCGTCAGCTGGCGACGAAGCCACTGGAAGCGGGAGTTCGGATTGGCGAGTTTCCTGTAGGTCCCTCTGATGTCAAGATCGGCAAGGACAGTCGCAAGCTTCTCGACCGCTTCGTCCGGATCGACAATCTTGTGGGGTTCTGCAAACAGCGAGACGGTGCGGATGTCGGTCGCCAGTACTTCACCGTTACGGTCGAGAATGTCCGGCCGTGAAGCCATCAGCCGGTCGGCCGGCAGGATGCTGGAAGTCACTTCGGGCTGGGCGTAGCCATATTGCACCAGACGGCCACCAATCACGGCATAAGCGACGGTGAATGCCGCCATCATCAGGCCTACCCGCTTGCGGGCGAGTTGCGTCTTCCGCTTGGCCGTGCCCTTGAAGGCCGCCCCGTTCATGGACGTCCCGCCGCGTTGCACGTCGGTCGAGAAATGCGCCTGGCTTTTCAACAACATGATTCGCGATAGGAACGTCATCAGGGCTTCACCGATCCAGTTGTTATGAGATCCGAAACCGGGTCCCTGCTTTGCTCGCCTTGGGCGACTTCCGGTTTCGGCAATTGTTCCTTCGTCATGGGCAGCTCGACCGGCCGCGCCAACTGCTCAGGCTGCGTCGGCATAAGCTGCAGTTCCTCGCCATACACCTTGAGCAACCGCTCCAGCCGGTTCGGCTGCGTCAACAGGGCCCAATCAGCCTTGAGCAGGTCGATGGTGTCCTTCTCAAGCTTGATTTCGGCTTCGAGGCGACGGACTTCCTCGAACTTGATATCGGTATGATGCTTGATCTGGTAGGTGACGGTCGCCGCCGCCGCCATGGAACCGATCAACAGGAGGTCGAAGGTCCTAATCATCCATCACGCTCCGATCTTGTCGAGACTTGCGAGATCCGGCAGGTCGAAGATCGACATGTCGGCACGCTCGGCCGGCGCCGCAGTCCGAAGGCCGGCGCGCAGCTTGGCGGACCGGGCGCGCGGATTGATCTCCGCCTCGGCGTCGCTCGCGGCGATCATTGGCTTGCCGATCGGTTCGAAGGTGGCCGCGCGCTCTTGCACCATGGGCAGATGGCGCGAGCCCGAAGCCTTGCCGGAACGCTCGGAGAAGAACTTCTTGACGATCCGATCCTCCAGCGAATGAAAGGTGACGACCACCAGCCGACCGCCGGGCTTCAACGCCTGCTCGGCGGCAAACAGCGCCTGAGCAAGCTCGCCAAGTTCATCGTTGACGAACACACGTAGCGCCTGGAAGACCCGGGTCGCCGGATGGATCTTGTCCTTTGCCTTGCGCGGGGTGACGACTTCGATCAGGCCGGCGAGATCGCGGGTGGTGCGGAAGGGCTCCTTCGCCCGCTGCTTCTCGATGGCGCGGGCGATGCGCCCGGACTGCTTTTCCTCGCCAAGGAAACCGAAGATGCGTATGAGATCGCCAACCTTGGCGCGATTGACGACGTCAGCAGCGGAAACGCCGGCGCCCGACATGCGCATGTCGAGCGGGCCATTCCGCTGGAAGGAGAAGCCGCGCTCGGCCTCATCTATCTGCATAGAGGAAACACCTATGTCGAGCACGATACCGTCCAGCCCGCCTTCCGGTGCATAGTCGGCAAGATGGGAAAATTGCGTGTGATGGAGCGTCAGC
>DBUL01000016.1:16658-21097 GCA_002307905.1 Rhizobiaceae bacterium UBA1291 | reverse complement strand
GCGTGCACCGGAAGGGCCAGCACCAGGTTGAGCCCCGCCAGCACCAGATAGACTTCGCGCCAGGTCATCATCGTCAGCAGCCACTGGATCAGCGGCCAGAACACGGTCGAGGCAAAGCCGGCGACCAGCGTCACCAGGGTGATCTGGCTGCGGGCCTCCTGGCCGTGACGCTGCGCCAGGGCGGCAAAGCCCGCATCGTACTGAACCGCGATGGACACGAATTCCGCCGCCAGCGTCACGGCGGCGAACTGCCAGCCGTTCTGAACCATGGAGAGGCCGGCAAGCGCTGCGGCCGCGAGGATCGATCCGAATGTCAGCACCGGCCGTGCTCCGAACCGGTCGATCAGCCGTCCGATGATCGGCGCGGACACGGCGCCTCCCAGGAGTCCGACAGAAAAGACCGCGAAGACAAAGCTCTGCGACCAGCCGAATTCGCGGGCGATTTCGGGAGCAAGGATCGAGAAAGAATAGTAGAGCGTGCCATAACCGACGGTCATGGAAACGCCCATGCCGAGGGTGGCCGGAGAAGGTTTCATGATGACGCCGCTACGCTATTCGCGTTGCAGCGTCATGACAAGGATCAACCGTGACCGATCAGGATGCCAGCCGCCAGCACCAGCGAGCCGCCGAGCACGACCTGCATGGCCGCCCGCAGGAAGGGCGTTTCCATATACTTGTTCTGGATGAAGGCGATCGCCCAAAGTTCGAAGAAGACAATCACGCCGGCGGTGATCGTTGCGGTCCAGAAATGCGGAATGAGATAAGGCAGCGCGTGACCGAGGCCACCCAGCGTCGTCATGATGCCCGAGGCCAGGCCGCGCTTGAGCGGCGAGCCGCGACCGGACAACTTGCCGTCGTCGTGGGCTGCCTCGGTGAAGCCCATGGATATGCCGGCACCGACCGAGGCGGACAGGCCGACGAGAAAGGTCTGCCAGGTATCACCGGTGGCGAAGGCGGCGGCAAAGATCGGCGCGAGCGTCGAGACCGATCCGTCCATCAGCCCGGCGAGCCCCGGCTGGACATAAGTCAGCACGAACTGGCGGTGCGAGGTCGCATCCTCCTCGCTCTTGACATCCTCCGGCGTGTGGCGCTCCCCGAGCATGGAGGCGATCTCCTCATGCCCCTGCTCGGCCATCGCGAGATCGCCTAGAAGCTTGCGGGTCGCGGCATCGGTCGTGCGTTGCGCGGCCTCGACATAGAAGCGATAGGCGCCCTGCTCCATTGTCTCCGCCTCGGTCCGGATCTGATCAAGGCTCTGGTTGGCGCGCAGCCAGTCGGGCTTGCGGTCGTAGAAGTCGCGGACATGCTCACGGCGGATCAGCGGAATACGCTCGCCGAAGCGCTGGCGATGCATCTCGATCAGCTGGTTGCGGTGGGTGTGCTCGACCTCGGCCATGTCCTCGAACACCTTGGCCGATTGCGGATACTGCTCGCGCAACTGATCGGCATAGGCAAGGTAGATGCGCGCATCGTCCTCTTCCGAGGAAATGGCCAGCGCCAGGATTTCCTGTTCGCTCAGGCTGGAGAAGGAGCGTTTGGGCGAAGTAAAAAAGCGCGCGAGCATCAGTGCCTATCCTATTCTTTATAATTGTTCTAAACTTATTGCGTCGCGTTTTCCGGGTCAAGCGGTCCCGGTGCCGCACCCCCGCATCTGGCGTGAGCGCTCGCGCGATGCGAAGATCGGTCCGAGGCGCCTGTTTGACGACCGCATCATGATCGGCAACAAGCGTCAAGTTGATGAACGACAATACAAGGAAATGGCGATGCAGGACGATCTCGTCGGCCGCGCGGCTCACCGAGCGGACATCACGGCGCGGGCCGAAAGGCAGATGGCGGCGATCGGCGTCGATCCGGCCTTCATCGACCGGCTGGTCGAAACCTTTTATGGCCGGATCCAGTCCCACGCGAATCTCGGTCCGGTGTTCGAAAGCCGCCTCTCCGGACGCTGGCCGGAACACCTCACGAAGATGAAAGCCTTCTGGGCTTCGGTCGGCTTCAAGAACGGTGCCTATGGCGGCAAGCCGGTCCAGGCCCATCATGGCATCGCTGGCGTTACCGAAGGCCTGTTCATCGAGTGGCTGGTGCTGTTTCGCCAGACGCTCGTGGACATGGAGGCGACGGAGGAAGCCCAGGCATGGTTCATGGCGACGGCCGAACGCATCGCCCGCAGCCTCGTGCTCGCCCTGTTCTACAATCCGGCTCTCGACGACCCGGCCCGGCGCGCCCAGCCCTCGGGCTGAGCGCGCCTGAAACCGCCCCGCCGCCAAAAAGCCTGGCGCAGCTTTCGCAAGCTTCGCGCGCCGTCCACGCAATTTTCCGCAAGCATAACCGCCAAAGCACGCAATTCCTGCAGCTTCCGGGCTTGCGTGAACGGGTCATCATCGCTAGACCCGCCCGCGGAGGAGGATGAGACCATTATAGGAAACAACCAAGGCTAGAGATCATGAACCGCCGTAAATTCTTCCAGCAGGCCGGCGCCGCCGGCTTGGGTGCTGCCGCCTCCGTTGCGCTTGCCGCTCCCGCGATCGCCCAGGAAAACCCCAAGCTCAACTGGCGCCTGACCTCGTCCTTCCCGAAAAGCCTCGACATCATCTTCGGCGCGGCCACCGACATCGCGCAAAGCGTCTCTGAGGCAACCGGCGGCAATTTCACCATCACCCCCTTTGCCGCGGGCGAGATCGTGCCGCCGCTGCAGGCCGCCGATGCCGTCGCTGCCGGCACCGTCGAGATGGCGCATACCTGCTGCTACTATTACATCGGCAAGGATCCGACGTTTGCGCTCGGCACCGCGATCCCGTTCGGCCTGAACGCCCGCATGACCAATGCGTGGTTCACCGCCGGCGGCGGCAACGAATTGCTCAACGAGTTTCTTGCCGGTCACAAGCTCTATGCGCTGCCGGCCGGCAATACGGGTGCCCAGATGGGCGGCTGGTACCGCAAGGAAATCAAGACCATCGACGATCTCAAGGGCCTGAAAATGCGCATTGCCGGCCTTGCCGGCGAAGTGATGAGCAAGGTCGGCGTCACACCGCAGCAGATCGCCGGATCGGACGTCTACGCGGCGCTCGAAAAGGGCACGATCGACGCCACCGAATTCGTCGGTCCCTATGACGATCTGAAGCTCGGCTTCTACAAGGTCGCCAATTATTACTACTATCCGGCCTGGTGGGAAGGTGGCCCGGCCGTTCACGCCTTCTTCAATTCCGACAAGTTCAACGAGCTGCCGGCAAACTACAAGCGTATCCTCACCGACGCCTGCGCGGCGGCCAATGCCAACATGCTCGCCCGCTACGATGCCTCCAATGCCGCAGCCCTTCGCCAACTGGTCGCGCAGGGCACAGAGCTTCGCGCCTTCGGCTCGGACATCCTCGACGTGTGCCACAAGGCGGCGCTGGAGACTTATGCCGATCTCAGCGCCAAGAACGAGAGCTTCAAGATGCTCTACGACAGCCAGCAGGCCTTCAAGAAGGACGCCTATCTGTGGGCCCAGGTCGCCGAGTATGGCTTCGACACTTACATGATGATCCAACAACGCCAGGGCAAGCTCTGAGAACCATGCCGCCTGCGACTTGAGCAGACCTTCGCCTCGGACAGCCATGTCCGGGGCTTTTCTTCGGCCAGACAACACACGCCGACGCCTATGTTGAGCGAGGTAGATTAGTTCTAGTTTTATATATTAGGTATTTGTTATTTCGGATGTTTTAGGCTCCTGACTGTGTTCGTTGCCTGGAGTCCAAGAATTGCGTCTATCCATAGTCTTTGCCGCGTTTTTCCTGTCGTTTTTCCAGGCTGTTCCGGCCTTCGCCGAAGGGTGGATCGTCTCCAAGGTCCGGCAGCCGGCCAAATACACGACCGACAAAGCGACCTGGGAACGCGTCCAGGAAGGAATGGAGATGCCGGCGGGCGCCTGGATCCATACAGGACCGCGCGGCCGGGTCCTTCTCTCCCACGACGACGACATGGTGACGGTGCAGCCCGGCACGATGGCCGCAATCTTCGCAAGGGACAGGGCCGGCAAGAAGTTCGAAATCGCACAGCAGATCGGCGAAATCGTCGTCGACTTCGAGAAGCGTGACGGACGCAATCTGACAGTGCAGACGCCGTTTCTGGCTGCAGTTGTCAAGGGCACGCAATTCACAGTGCAGGTCGACCGGCGCGGCGCCACGCTTGGTGTCTCGCGCGGAGTCGTCGGCGTCACCGATCCCCGACGCGGTCAGTCGGTCGATGTTCGACCAGGCCAATCGGTCGCGGTCTCGCCGAGTGCGCCAGGCTCGCTCGCCGTCGCTGGGCCCGGCCCCAAGGCGCCTGTCGTCAACGCTCCGGTCACCAGCCCGGCCGTGCGCAGCGTCGACACAATGCCCGGCTCAAAAGAGGGTAAGGCCAACGCAGGTAAGGCGGGGGCTGGGAATGGTAATGTGAACGGAAACGGAAACGGAAAC
>DBUL01000016.1:0-16490 GCA_002307905.1 Rhizobiaceae bacterium UBA1291 | reverse complement strand
GGAACGGGAACGGGAACGGGAGAAACAGATGAGCGGAACAGATTAATCAAGGCCTCATGCCTTCCGGGGACGACTTTTTCGGTCGCTAGAAAGTAGAAGATGCTGAAAGCCGCCTTTCCCTTCCGCCGACTTCTGGTTCTGGCCAGCCTGTTGTGCGTCGTTGCCAGTTTTTCCGGCCTTGGAGTCTTCAAGCGGTTCGACGCAGGGGTGACCTCCTGGCGCATGGCTGCCATGCCGCGCGAGGCGACGGGCGATGTGGTCTTCGTCGCCATCGACAAGCAGAGCCTGGATGAAATCGGCGTCTGGCCCTGGGACCGGTCGATCTATGCCCGCCTGATCGACGCGCTCGCCAGGGCCGAGGCCCGCGACATCTTCCTCGACATCGATTTCAGTTCCCGTTCCTCCGAAGCCGGCGACCAGGCCCTGGCAAGGGCGCTTGCGGATGCCGGTGGCGGCGTTATTCTGCCGACCTTCACGCAATACCGCACGAGCGGCGACCGATCCGGCGCGACAGACGTCACGGCGCCCCACCCGATCTTCGCCGATCATGCCTGGACNNGGGCCGGGGCGGGCGCGGGCGGGGGGGGGGGCAGATGCCGACGGCGTCGTGCGAAGGTTCGCCTATGGCGAGGAGCAGGCCGGCGAATTCGTCATGTCGGTGCCCGCCGCGCTGGCCGGCAGGGCCGACAGGAGCTTACCGCCCTTCGTCATCGACTTTTCCATCGACCCTGAACGCCTCCTCTCCTATTCGGTGATCGACGTGGTCGCCGGCAGGGTCGATCCCGCCGCCTTCCGGGACAAGATCGTCGTCGTCGGGGCGGCCGCAATCGAATTGAAGGACAATTTCCTCGTGCCGGTGCATGGTCTGGTCTCGGGCCCGACACTCCAGATCATCGCCACGGAAACGCTGCTGCAGGACCGGACGCTGACGCCCTTGCGGGCCTGGCCCCTGCTGGTGGTGTGCAGTGCGCTGGGGTTTTTCGCCCTGTCGCCGCGACGAAGCCTGCGTCTGCAATCCCTGCTCATCGGGACGGCCGTGACCGCGCTGGAAGCGACCGGCTTCTGGCTGCAATCGGCCCATGGCCTCCTCTTGCCCACTGTTGCGAGCCTGGCTTTTCTCGGCCTGATCGTCATCACCCGTATCCTCGAAGAGCTCGACCTGAGAAGCTGGCTGCTGCGGCTCGCATCGGTCGAGGCCGACAACAGCCGCAGCCTGCTCGGTCAGGTCATCAGCGACAGTGCCGATGCAATTCTCGTCGTCGACGAGGACGGAATCCTGATTGCGCACAGCGCACGGATTGCCGACGTGCTGCCCGAGCTTGCCTCGCTCGGGGACGGCGAGGCAGTCGCAGCCGTGCTGCCGGAAGAATGGCGCCGCCACATCGCCGCGGCGATGGCGGACCTGCGCCAGGACCGCGACCAGCCGGCGGACCTCAGGGAGATTTCGCTCGGCGAAGGCGCGAAGGCCAGGACGATCGAATACACGATCACCGCCTCGCAAAGGGCGCTTGCGGACGGCAAGAGCCGCCGCGGCGACGACCACAGCTTCGTCGCCTGCATTACCGCACGCGACATTACCGAACGCCGGCGGCAGGAACAGCGGATCGGCTTCCTGTCGCGCCATGACGTGTTGACCGGCGCACTGCGCAGCTCGGCCTTCGTCAACGAGATAAACGACAGACTGAAAGCCGCGCCGCCTGCGGGGGCCGTCTATGCGGTCTACGCCGTCAACCTGCACCGTTTCAAGACCATCAACTCCACGCTCGGTCGCTCCAAGGGCGACGCTCTGCTCAAGGCGGTCGTGCGCCGCCTGAAATCGCTCGACGACCGACTGTCGTCCATCGGACGTCTCGGCGGCGACACCTTCTCCACCTTCACCGTTACGCCCGTCAGCCCACAGGAGGCCCGATCGCTCGCGGACGCGATCGTGGCTGCCCTTTGCACGCCCTTCGCCGTCGCCGATGCCAAGGCCCAGCTCGGTGTACGTATCGGCATGGTGTTCAGCACGGAAGGTGCTGCCGCCGATGGCGCAGCGCTGGTCGCGCAGGCGGAACTGGCGCTTGACGACGCCCGCCGCACCAATGGCAACGGGCTGGTGGAGTTCGATCCGGAGAGCGGTACCCGCCATGCGATGACGCGGCGGATCGAGGCGGAACTCTGGCATGCTCTCGAAAGGGACGAGGTCCGGCTGTTCTACCAGCCTCAGGTGCGCCTTGGGGACGGCAAGTTGATCGGCGCCGAAGCCCTGATGCGCTGGCGCCATCCCGAACTCGGTTTCATCTCGCCGCAGGACTTCATCGAAATCGCCGAGGCAAACGGCTTTATCGAACAACTCGGCGCCTTTGCCATGCTCCAAGCATGCCGCGACGCGCTGACCTTTCGCCCGGACCTCACCGTCGCTGTCAACGTCTCGCCGCTGCAATTGCAGCGCGGCGACATCGTCGGGACGGTCAGGCAAGCGCTACGGCAAAGCGGACTTCGGCCCGATCGGCTGCAGATCGAAATCACCGAGTCGACCTTTCTCAACCCCTCCGACGAAATGCTGGAGAAGCTCTCTGCCCTGAAGGCGCTCGGTGTCTCGATCGCGCTGGACGACTTCGGCACCGGTTACTCATCGCTCAACTACCTCAAGCAGTTCCCCATCGATGTCCTGAAGATCGACCGCACCTTCGTCGACGGCCTGCCGTCCGGCGAGCAGGATGCCCAGATCGCCCGCGCCATTATCGCCATGGCTCACAGCCTGAACCTGGCGGTGATCGCCGAGGGCGTGGAAACCCATGAGCAGTTGGACTTCCTGCGCGAGCATGGTTGCGACGAGGTACAGGGCTACCTGTTCGGGCGGCCAATGCCGGCGCATCGGTTCGAAGCGCAGTTCAGCAATGATGCGCTGTTCATGTTCGATTGAAGGGTGTGGCGCGGCCACTGGCCTCATCGGGGGCAAGCCCCCTCCCACCTTCGACTTGTGAATACATTCAAATGTGGGAGGGGGCTTGCCCCCGATGAGGCCGGTAGAGCCACCACCCATCCCGAAGTGAATCCCGCTTGTCCGCGACATGACGTCCTTTCATATGCCATCTAAAACCCATTGGGTTAGAATGCCCTCCTTTTCTGCCCCCGATCCTTGAGGACCGCCATGTTCAGCCGTGATTTGACCATTGCCAAGTACGACGCCGAGCTCTTCGAAGCCATGCAGCAAGAAGCTCTGCGCCAGGAAGAGCATATCGAGCTGATCGCCTCGGAAAACATCGTGTCGCGCGCCGTTCTCGAGGCGCAGGGCTCGATCATGACCAACAAGTATGCCGAGGGCTATCCGGGCAAGCGCTATTACGGCGGCTGCCAGTTCGTCGACATCGCCGAAGAACTGGCGATCGAGCGCGCCAAGAAGCTGTTCGGCGTCAACTTCGCCAACGTCCAGCCGAACTCGGGCTCGCAGATGAACCAGGCCGTGTTCCTGGCACTCTTGCAGCCGGGCGACACCTTCATGGGCCTTGATCTCAACTCGGGCGGTCACCTGACGCATGGTTCGCCGGTCAACATGTCCGGCAAATGGTTCAACGTCGTCTCCTACGGCGTTCGCGAAGGCGACAACTTGCTGGACATGGACGCGGTTGCCGAAAGCGCCCGCAAGCACAAGCCGAAGCTCATCATCGCCGGCGGCACCGCCTATTCCCGCATCTGGGACTGGAAGCGCTTCCGCGAGATCGCCGATGAAGTCGGCGCCTGGCTGATGGTCGACATGGCCCACATCGCCGGCCTGGTCGCCGGCAACCAGCATCCGTCGCCGTTCCCGCATTGCCACGTCGCCACCACCACGACCCACAAGTCGCTGCGTGGTCCGCGCGGCGGCATGATCCTCACCAATGACGAAGATCTGGCGAAGAAGTTCAACTCGGCCGTCTTCCCCGGTCTCCAGGGCGGTCCGCTGATGCACGTCATCGCCGCCAAGGCGGTCGCCTTCGGCGAAGCGCTGCAGCCGGAGTTCCAGGACTACGCCGCCCAGATCGTCAAGAACGCCAAGGCGCTGTCCGAGACGCTGGTTGCCGGCGGCCTCGACATCGTTTCGGGCGGCACCGACAACCATCTGATGCTCGTCGACCTTCGCAAGAAGAACGCCACCGGAAAGCGTGCGGAAGCCGCCCTCGGCCGCGCCTACGTCACCTGCAACAAGAATGGCATCCCCTTCGATCCGGAAAAGCCCTTCGTCACCTCCGGCGTTCGCCTCGGCACGCCGGCCGGCACGACCCGCGGCTTCAAGGAAGCCGAGTTCAAGGAAATCGGCAACCTCATTGTCGAAGTCCTTGACGGCCTGAAAGTCGCCAATTCCGATGAGGGCAACGCCGTTGTCGAGGCAGCGGTGCGCGAGAAGGTGATCAAGCTCACCGAGCGCTTCCCGATGTATCCATACATGTAAGGAAAGCGCATGCGCTGCCCGTTCTGCGGTTCGGAAGACACTCAGGTCAAGGATTCGCGCCCGGCGGAGGATAATACCTCCATCCGCCGGCGGCGCATCTGCCCGGACTGCGGCGGACGGTTCACCACTTTCGAACGGGTGCAGCTGCGCGAGTTGATGGTGGTCAAGAAGACGGGTCGCAAGGTCCTGTTCGACCGCAACAAGCTGGTGCGTTCCTTCCAGATCGCACTGAGAAAGCGGCCGGTCGACAATGAGCGCATCGAGCGCGCGGTATCCGGTATCGTCCGCCGCCTGGAAAGCTCTGGCGAGTCGGAAATCTCCTCGGAAGAAATAGGGATCCAGGTGCTGGAGGCGCTGAAAAGCCTCGACGATGTGGGCTTCGTGCGCTACGCCTCGGTCTATCGCGACTTCTCCCATGCCGAGGATTTCGAGAACGTCATCGCTGAGATCAACGCCAAGATCTCTCGCGATAGCGGCGTGGAGTGAACCATGCCCGGAGCGGCAGATGATGCGCGCTTCATGGCGGAGGCCATCGAACTGTCCCTGCGTCACCTTGGGCAAACGGGTACCAATCCCTCAGTCGGCTGCCTGATCGTCAAGGACGGCGTAATCGTCGGCCGTGGTGTTACCGCCAAGGGTGGCCGGCCGCATGCCGAGCCGCAGGCGCTGGCCGAAGCAGGCGAACAGGCGAGGGGGGCGACCGCCTATGTCAGCCTTGAGCCCTGTTCACATCACGGCAAGACCCCACCATGCGCCGACGCATTTATCGCGGCGGGTATCGCCCGCGCTGTCGTTGCCGTCACCGATCCGGACGAGCGCGTGTCGGGCCGGGGCCTTCGGATGTTGCAGGATGCCGGGATCGAGGTGACAATGGGAGTTCTCGAGGCCGAGGCTCGCCGGGCACTTGCGGGCTATCTCACCCGCCAGACGAAGGGCCGCCCCTATGTGATTCTAAAGCTTGCCGTTTCGGCCGACGGCATGATCGGCCGGAAGGGCAACGGCCAGGTGGCCATTACGGGACCACTCGCCCGACGTCAGGTGCAGCTTCTGCGGGCCGAGACAGATGCGATCCTTGTCGGCATCGGCACTGCACGGGCCGATGATCCCGAGCTCACCGTTCGTCTCGAAGGGCTGGAACAACGCTCTCCGGTCCGTATCGTTCTCGACCGCGATCTGGCTCTGCCGTTAACTTCGAAGCTCGTGCAAACAGCGCGGGATATTCCGCTGATCGTTGTCTGCGATGCGCCGCAAGTGGCCGTATCTAAAAGCGGCGAAGGCGGGCAAGGCGTCGACGCTCTGGCGACGCGACGAGCAGCGCTTGCGGCGAGGGGCGTGGAGGTGCTGGAAGCGTCGAATCTCGAGAGCCTGCTTTTCGCCCTCGCCAGTCGAGGCATTTCGTCGCTCGTCGTCGAGGGCGGGGCGCGCGTTGCCGCCGATTTCCTCGCCGCTGATCTTGTCGATGAGATCCAGTTCTACCGAGGTGATGTGGTCGTGGGCGACGACGGAATCGCCGCGCCCGTGACACTGGAATCAATTCCGCCGGCATTCCGTGCCCTGCACTCGTTACGCTTCGGACCGGATCGACTGGATGTCTTTGAACGAGCTTGATGCGTCAAAAATAAAGAGCCCGGCTACGTCGACAGCCGGGCTCTGCTCTTTTCCTGGTGCCAATGATATCAGACCACAGCGATCAGGTCATCTTCCTCGTCTCGCTGGCGGCCTCCCAGGGCTGCCGCTACAGAGGCGATGAAGGCGCCAATCATGAGCGAAACGGCTCCGGCGAGCGCGATGGCAGTGGCCGCTTGCTTGGCGGTGTCCACCGCTTCCTGAGCTTCGGTTTTGGCCGTCTCGATGTTGGCCAGCGTCTGGTCAACCCGGACCTTCGCATCCGCTTCCGAAAGACCGGTCCGCGACGCGACGACACGATCCAGATAGGCGCGGTCATCGGCCGGCATTTCCCCGCGAATGGCGCCATTGACGAGGATCCGCGACACCTCTGCCGTGACACGTTCGTCGCTCTGTACCGCGGGCGGAGTTGCCGGATCGGCCGGGCGCAGGATGGCGTCGGCGAAATAGTTGACCGAGAAACCGGCCCCTTCGTCCTGGGTGCTCGAGGCGGAGGCAATGCCAGCGGCGCCGGCTGCGCTTGCCGCAGACGCCGTGGCGCTGGCGACTGTTCCCGCAGCGGAGCTGATCACAGACCCGAGGAGACCCACAACGAGAAGCGTTGCAAGCGCCCAGGACAGGAAACCATGGGCCGTGTCGCGAAAGAAGACCTCATCTGTGTGGACGCCGACCCATTTCGTGCGCAAACGACCGGTGAGGTAGCCACCGAACCCGGCTGACAGCCATTGGACGAGGATCAGCCAGACCACGGTGGTCCAGCCGATGGCTTCAAGCGAGACGCTCTCGCCTGCCCAAGGCGAGACCATGGTGAGGCCGAGGCCGGAACCTATCAGGGTGAGAATGAGGGTGATGGCTGAAGCGGCAAGCGCACCGGCGAAGATCGACCTCAGGGAGACTGCGGATGCCGAGGATTCGATCGGCATCAACGCGGGGGAGGGCGCGACGGGAATGGACATCCTGCCTCCTAGCGCCAGAACAGCATGATCAGAATGATGAGCGGGATCGGAACCCCGAGAAACCAAAGCAGAATACCGCGACCCATGATATACCTCCTGTCGGACTTGCCGAATTCGAGTTTGTTTCCCGCCCACGACCCGACGCGGCGGTCCTCGGTAGAACACTGGCTGGCGTTTTTTGTTCCCCGGCTGTGACAAGGACGGTATCCGGCTGTCATTTGCAGGGAGCGCGGGCCCCTTCGAAGCGCTCTGGCGGAAAAACACTTGCCAAGCCCGGTGCGCCGTGGTTTGACCGCGCTTCATCCGGCATTGCGCCGAATTCTCCTGAAAACCGGGGTCGAGATCATGGCTAAGAACAAATCTGCACCGCATCTCCTGATCGTTGAGGCTCGGTTTTATGACGACATGTCCGATGCCCTGCTTGATGGCGCCAAGGCAGCCCTCGACGAAGCGGGTGCGACCTATGATGTTGTGACCGTGCCGGGTGCCCTAGAAATCCCGCCGGCGATCTCGATAGCACTTGATGCCGCCGACGAAGAGGGTGTGCACTATGACGGCTTCGTAGCGCTCGGCATGGTCATCCGCGGAGAAACCTATCACTTCGAAATCGTCTCGAACGAGTCCTCCCGCGCGCTGATGGATCTCGCGGTTTCCGAATCCCTCGCGATCGGCAACGGCATCCTGACGGTTGAAAACGAAGAGCAGGCCTGGGCGCGTGCGCGCCGCTCAGACAAGGATAAGGGCGGTTTTGCCGCACGCGCTGCGCTCACGATGATTGCGCTCAAGAAGNNAACTGGGTAACTGACGAACATGTCGACGGAAGACAAACAGCCGGTCAAGACAGCCAACCAGCGGGGCGCCGCGCGCCTGGCAGCGGTACAGGCTCTGTATCAGATGGATATTGGCGGTACCGGCGTGCTGGAGGTCGTCAGCGAATACGAGACCCATCGCCTCGGGCAGGAAGTCGACGGCGATACCTACCTCAAGGCGGATGCTTCCTGGTTCCGTTCGATCGTCGCCGGCGTGGTGCGTGACCAGACGCTTATAGACCCGATGATCGCTGGTGCCCTGCAGGACGACTGGGCGCTTTCGCGGATCGATTCGACGGTACGAGCCATCCTGCGCGCCGGCACCTTTGAATTGCTGGAGCGCAAGGACGTTCCGGTTCCGGTCATCGTCACCGAATATGTCGAGATCGCTCGCGCCTTCTTCGAGGACGAGGAGCCGAAGCTCGTCAACGCCGTCCTCGACCGGATCGCCAAGCAGGTCCGCGGCATCACCAAGAAATAATTCCGGGAAACACGTCATGGCCGCTCACGAGTCGCAAGGTTTGGACGGCCAACTGCGCACGGCCAAGCGTAATGTATCCCTCCTGACGGTCGCTCAAGCCATCCTCGGATCGGCGGCTCCCTTGAGTTTCTCCGTCGGCGGCCTGGCCGGCTTCCAGTTGCTTGGCGCCGATAAATCGCTGGCGACGGCGCCTCTCACCGGCTTCAATGTCGGTGTCGCGCTCGGCGCCATCGTCGTTGCCGTGGCGTCACGCTTCCTCGGCCGGCGCGAAAGCTTCATGGTCGGCGCGCTGATGGGGGCGATTGGCGGGGCCGTGGCGGCACTCGCTCTCTTCCGCTCCGATTTCTGGCTTTTCGCCTTCGGCCTTCTGCTGATCGGTCTCTCCGGAGGCTTTACCCAAAAGATCCGCTTCGCGGCCGCCGATGCGTCGCCGACCTTCTACAAGGGCAAGGCGATTTCCTGGATCCTCGCCGGCGGCATTGTTTCGGCCATCGTCGGCCCGCAACTGGCAATCTGGCTCAAGGATTGGATGGAGCCTGTGACCTTCGCTGGTGCATTCATGGGCCTAGTTCCGCTCATGCTGCTCGCCATCGTCGTGCTTTTCTTTCTCAAGCTGCCCGACGCCTCCTCCAAAACGGGCGTCAATGGCGAGGCGGCGCGTCCGCTGAGCGAGATCGTCATGACGCAGCGCTTTGCGACGGGTATGATCTGCGGCATCAGTTCCTACGCCCTGATGACTTTCATGATGACTGGCGCGCCGCTGGCCATGGTCGTCGGCTGCGGCTTTTCCTCCGATCTGGCCACTCTCGGTATCCAGTGGCACGTCATCGCGATGTTTGCGCCGAGCTTCTTCACCGGCATGCTGATTTCGCGCTTCGGCACCGAAAAGGTCGTCGCTGCTGGTCTGCTGATCCTGATGAGTTGCGCCATCGTCGCGCATATGGGCGTCGAGCTGTGGAATTTCTGGCTCGCCCTGGTGCTGCTCGGCATTGGCTGGAATTTCGGCTTCATCGGCGCAACCGCGATCGTCGCCTCGAGCTATCGCCCGCATGAGGCCGACAAGGTCCAGGGTTTCCACGACATCATCCTGTTTGGCACCGTGGCTCTTTCGTCCTTTTCCTCGGGCAAGGTCTTCTCGGCCTTCGGCTGGTCCGTGATGAACCTCGTGATCTGGCCCGTGACCATTGTCTGCCTGATCCTGATCGTCCTGCAAATGCGTGCCGCCGCGCGCAAGGAGCGTAGCTGACGCCTTTTTCCTGCGATACGTCCGGGGCTTGACGTTAGGGAATCCGCAACGCAATCTCGCCGCAAGTCGGGCAGCTTCCGGAGGAGGGGCCGAGCCGGACGTCACCGCCCGCGGGGAGTGAGGCGCGGGCAATACGGGAGGTATTGCGAATGACAGTGCTTTTAGGCGTCATATTTTGCGGTTTGCTTTCAGTGGTCTATGCGGTCTGGGCGACGCGCTCGGTGCTTGCCGCCGATCAGGGCAATGCTCGCATGCAGGAAATTGCGGGTTATATTCGTGAAGGGGCGCAGGCCTACCTTGCGCGCCAGTACCTTACCATTGCCATTGTCGGCGTCGTCGTCTTCATCGCAACCTGGTTGCTGCTTTCTGCTGCCGCAGCGATCGGCTTCCTGATCGGCGCGGTTCTGTCCGGTGCTGCCGGCTTTATCGGCATGCACGTCTCGGTCCGCGCCAATGTTCGCACCGCCCAGGCTTCGTCACAGAGCCTTGCCGCCGGTCTCGACATCGCCTTCAAGTCGGGCGCCATCACCGGTATGCTGGTGGCTGGTCTCGCGCTGCTCGGCGTGTCGATCTACTACTATATCCTGACCGTGGTGCTTGGCCATGAGGGCGGATCGCGCGAAGTGATCGACTCGCTCGTCGCGCTCGGCTTTGGTGCCTCGCTGATCTCGATTTTTGCCCGTCTCGGCGGCGGCATCTTCACCAAGGGCGCGGACGTCGGCGGCGACCTGGTCGGCAAGGTCGAAGCCGGCATTCCGGAAGACGATCCGCGCAACCCGGCGACGATTGCCGACAACGTCGGCGACAATGTCGGCGACTGCGCCGGCATGGCCGCCGACCTGTTCGAGACCTATGCGGTGACGGTCGTCGCGACGATGGTGCTCGCAGCGATCTTCTTCGCCGGTGCGCCGGTCCTCGAAAGCGTGATGGTCTATCCGCTCGCCATTTGCGGCGCCTGCATCATCACTTCGATCATTGGTACCTTCTTCGTCAAGCTCGGTACCAATGGCTCGATCATGGGCGCCCTTTACAAGGGCCTCATCGTCACCGGAGGGCTTTCGATCATAGGCCTCGCCGCGGCCACCTCGTTCACCGTCGGCTGGGGTTCCATCGGTACCGTCGCCGGCATGGACATCACCGGCTGGAACCTGTTCATCTGCGGCATTCTCGGCCTCGTGGTCACCGCGCTAATCGTCGTCATCACCGAATACTACACCGGCACCAACAAGCGGCCGGTCAACTCGATCGCCCAGGCCTCCGTCACCGGCCACGGCACCAACGTGATCCAGGGCCTTGCCGTCTCGCTGGAGTCGACGGCACTCCCGGCGATCGTCATCGTCGGCGGGATCATCTCGACCTACCAGCTTGCCGGCCTGTTCGGGACGGCGATTGCTGTCACCACCATGCTCGGCCTGGCCGGCATGATCGTGGCGCTCGACGCCTTCGGTCCGGTCACCGACAATGCCGGCGGCATTGCCGAAATGGCCGGCCTGCCGTCCGAAGTCCGCAAGTCGACTGATGCGCTCGATGCGGTCGGCAACACGACCAAGGCCGTCACCAAGGGCTACGCGATTGGTTCGGCAGGTCTCGGCGCACTGGTGCTGTTTGCCGCCTATTCCAACGACTTGCAGTTCTTTGCCGCCAACAGCGACAAATATCCGTACTTCGCCAACATGGGCGACATCTCGTTCAGCCTGTCAAACCCTTACGTGGTGGCCGGCCTGATCTTCGGCGGTCTTATCCCCTACCTGTTCGGTGGCATCGCCATGACCGCGGTCGGTCGTGCAGCCGGTTCTATCGTCGAGGAAGTTCGCCGCCAGTTCCGGGAAAACCCGGGCATCATGCTGGGAACGGTCAAGCCGGACTACGGCCGCGCCGTCGACATTCTGACCAAGGCTGCGATCCGGGAAATGATCGTCCCCTCGCTGCTGCCGGTCCTCGCTCCGCTCGTCGTCTATTTCGGCGTGCTGCTGCTCTCGGGCTCCAAGGCCTCGGCCTTTGCGGCGCTCGGCGCCTCGCTGCTCGGCGTCATCGTCAACGGCCTGTTCGTGGCGATTTCCATGACCTCGGGCGGTGGTGCCTGGGACAATGCCAAGAAGAGCTTCGAGGATGGCTTCGTCGACAAAGACGGTGTCAAGCATCTGAAGGGCTCGGACGCGCATAAGGCATCGGTGACGGGCGATACCGTCGGCGATCCCTACAAGGATACCGCAGGCCCGGCCGTAAACCCGGCGATCAAGATCACCAATATCGTTGCTCTGCTGCTGCTTGCCGTTCTGGCCGGCTGACGCCGGGCGAGCAATCGCTGGATAAACAAAAAACCGCGGGAGCAGGCTTCCGCGGTTTTCTTGTCTATTGGAGGGCAGTTGTTACAGGCCGCCGAGGATGTTCTTGACGCTGTTGGCCGCGCCGCCGCCGCCGGAGAGGATTTGCTGCAGGAAGGTAAGATCCTTGCCACCCGTGGGCGTCGTGCGCGAGATCATGTCGAAGACTTTGCCGTCCTTCATAGTGTAGTTGGCGCGCTGGGCGACGACGCCGTCCTTGTCGAAATAGATCGCCAGGATCTGTTGTTCGACCAGCTTCTGTTTCATGAAGGCGACCGAACGGGTGCGCTTCTGGGAAATGTAATAGAAGACCTCGCCGTCGAAGGTGGCTGTGGTCGACGGGGTGCCGAGCGATAGCAGTACCTGCTCGCGGCTTGAGCCGACCGGTACCAGTTCGAGCGCGTCCTGGTCGACGACATATCCGTTATGGAAGACCTCGGAGGTGGTGCAACCGGAGAGGCTGGCTACCGAAAGGGCGAGGGCGAGGGCAGTGCAGCCGAGAACTTTTCTGTCCGATCCGAGATACCGCATTTCCAACCACACGTCTCCAATGACTCTACGAGGCCACCCGACCGGGTCGCCGCAATCTGATGCGCATACCATTGTGGCCTTTCCGGGGTCGAAGCCTCAGCTGCTTTGACCTTGTCCGGACGAAGCGGCCGGCTGCCCCGCGATGGCCCAAAGGATCGGGCCAGACGGCAGAAACGGCATTGCAATTCACGTCTGCTTCGGTAAACCAGCTTTCGCAATCATGCAACACGACCCAGGGCAGACGAACCGGTTCGCTCGGTTCTTTTTGGTGAAATGAATGCTATTCGGGTTTTTCCGGCAGAAAAAGCACAATCGGCTCATCGTTGAGCGTCAATACGAGGCATTGACCGCCACCGCGCGGACGCCCGTATTTTACGCCGAACTCGGCATGCCCGACACGGTCATGGGCCGTTTCGAAATGCTGTCGATCGTCCTGATTCTCTATTTCCGCCGTACACGCCAATCGGCACGCAGCGGCCAGGAAATCGCGCAGGAAATCGTCGACGCCTTCTTCGAGGACGTTGATCATTCCATCAGGGAGCTGGGGATCGGCGACCAGGGCGTACCAAAGCGGATGAAGAAGCTCGCCGGCATGTTCTACGGCCGGCTGGAGTCCTATGCTGCCGCGCTCGACAAAGTTGACCTTGACCTGTTGGCGTCCGCCCTTCGGCGCAATATATATCCCGAGATGGGTGAGGACGCGCCGCAAATGGCCCGTCTCGCCGAATGGATGATGGACGTAGAGCGCAGGCTCCACGCCCTCAATGAGGAGATCGTCGAGACCGGCACCGTCCGGCTCGATCCTCCCGGAGGCTCGCTCTGAAATGACTTCGCACAACAAGGATGCCGATGCCTCGGCTTTTTCCTACCGGGTCAAGGTCGGCCATGTCTCGGCCAATCCTGTGCAGGTGCACGTCGAGGCCGATGCGCGCGAGCGCGCTGCGCTCGGAGAACTGTGGCAGGTGGAAGCGGTCAATAGGCTCACTGCCGATCTGCAGATCAATCGCTGGAAGAAGGACGGCATCCGCATTTGGGGCCGGGTCGAAGGCGAGATCGTGCAGGCTTGTGTTGTGACGCTTGAGCCGGTGGTCTCCGAGATCAGGCAGGAGATCGATCAAATTTTCGTTCCGGAGGGCTCGAAGCTCGCTCGGATTGTCACGGATGAGGCGGGCGAAATGGTTCTCGATCCGGACGGGCCCGACCTGCCAGAGACCTTCGTCGGCGACACGATCGACGCGGGTGCGGTGGTCGCGGAATTTGCTGCCCTCGGCATCGATCCTTATCCGAAGAAGCCGGGCGCGCATTTTGCCGGTCATATCGAGAGCGATGATGCCAAGGATCGGCCACCGTCGCCTTTTGCCGTGCTGAAGGGCTGGAAAAAGGACTGATCGCAGTCACAACGTCGGCGAATTGGGTTGTGCGGTACAGCGAAACCGGTATTTTGGCCGAAATTTCGCCGGGCAGCGAATAAGAAGGACCAGGCATAGGTGATCAGAATTTCTCTTGACGTCATGGGGGGCGACTTCGGCCCCGAAGTCGTCATTCCCGGTGCGGCCAAGGCGCTGGAGCGGCATCCCGACATCCAGTTCGTTCTCTTTGGCCAGCAGGAGCGCTGTCTCCCGCTCCTTGCCCAATATCCAAAGCTCAAGGAAAAGTCGGTTTTCCATCATTGCGATGTGGCCGTCGGCATGGATGAGAAGCCGAGCCAGGCTCTGCGCCGTGGCCGCTACATCTCGTCCATGTGGCGCGCGATCGAGGCAGTGAAGGCCGGCCAGGCCGATGTCGTCGTCTCCGCAGGCAATACCGGCGCGTTGATGGCGATGGCCAAGTTCTGCCTGCGCACCATGGCAACGATCGAACGCCCGGCGATTGCCGCCATCTGGCCGACGCTGTCGGGCGAGAGCATTGTGCTCGACGTCGGCGCGACGATCGGGGCCGACGCTCAGCAGCTCCTCGATTTCGCGCTGATGGGCGGCGCAATGGCGCGCGCGCTGTTTGAAGTCGAGCGTCCCCTGGTCGGTTTGCTCAATGTCGGGGTTGAGGAAATCAAGGGCCAGGAAGAGGTCAAGGAAGCTGGACGCATGTTGCGCGAGGCAGGTCTCGATACGATGGATTATTACGGATTCGTCGAGGGCGACGACCTCGGCAAGGGCACGGTCGATNNTCGATGTCGTGGTGACCGAAGGCTTCACCGGCAATATCGCGCTCAAGACCGCCGAAGGCACGGCTCGCCAGATTGCCGAATACCTGCGCGCCGCGATGTCTCGTACACTGCTGGCCAAGATCGGCTACCTGCTGGCGAAGGGCGCTTTCGACCAGTTGCGCGAGAAGATGGATCCGCGCAAAGTGAACGGCGGAGTGTTTCTGGGTCTCAACGGTATCGTCATCAAGAGCCACGGCGGGACTGATGCCGAAGGCTTCGCAGCTGCCATTGATGTCGGCTACGACATGGCCCGCAATGGGCTGACGCAGAAAATCGAAAACGATCTGAAGAATTATCATGCACGGCATCCGTCTTCGGCGGGGCCGGAAGCGGCATGATCGACGGGGGTAGGAAGAAAATGATCCGTTCTGTTGTTCGCGGTTTTGGGGCGGCGCTCCCGAAGCGGGTGGTGACCAATCGCGAATTGGAGGAGACGGTGGACACCTCCGACGAGTGGATCGTGCAGCGTACGGGCATTCGCCAGCGCTACGTCGCCGGCGAGGGGGAGACCACCGCCTCGCTCGGCGCGGAAGCCGCGCAGAAGGCACTCGACAATGCGGGCCTCACGGTGGCGGACATCGACCTGATCATTTGTGCGACCTCGACGCCGGACAACACATTCCCGGCGACCGCCGTCAACATTCAGAACCGACTCGGCATGCATCACGGCTTTGCCTTCGACATTCAGGCCGTCTGTTCAGGCTTCGTATACGCCATCTCGACCGCCGACCTGCACATCCGTTGCGGCATGGCTCGGCGCGTCCTGGTGATCGGCGCCGAAACCTTCTCGCGCATCCTCGACTGGACGGACCGCACCACCTGCGTGCTCTTTGGTGACGGCGCCGGCGCTGTCATTCTGGAAGCGGCCACGGGCGAAGGAACGACCGCCGATCGCGGCGTCTTGAGTTCACAGTTGCGGTCCGACGGCATCCACAAGGACAAGCTCTATGTCGACGGCGGACCCTCCACGACCGGAACAGCGGGCCATCTGCGTATGGAAGGACGTGAGGTCTTCAAGCATGCGGTCGGCATGATCACCGACGTGATCGAGGCGGCCTTCACCGCAACCGACACGACTGCCGACGACATCGACTGGCTGGTCCCGCACCAGGCCAATCGCCGCATTATCGATGCCTCGGCGAAGAAGCTCGGCATTCCGCTGGAAAAGGTCGTCGTCACGGTCGATCTGCACGGCAATACCTCGGCGGCGTCCATTCCGTTGGCGCTTTCCGTTGCGGCTGGCGACGGGCGCATCAAAAAGGGCGATCTGGTTATGCTCGAGGCGATGGGTGGTGGTTTCACCTGGGGCGCCGTACTCCTACGCTGGTAGTCGCACGACGCGAAATAGAGGATTTGTAACAAGCGCTTGACCGTCAAGCCCAAGGGCAATACTCTCTGGCGAATTCAACAAGATCATTGATTTAAGCGGACGAGAGCCATGGCCGGTAAGACAGTGACGCGAGCGGATTTGGCGGAATCAGTCTTTCGCAAGGTGGGCCTCTCTCGAACCGAGTCGGCGGAATTGGTCGAGACGGTGATCGATGAAATCTGCAACGCGATNNGGCGAAATGGTTAAGCTTTCCTCTTTTGCGACCTTCCAGGTGCGTCAGAAGAACGAGCGAATCGGCCGCAATCCGAAGACCGGCGAGGAAGTGCCGATCTCGCCACGGCGGGTGATGACCTTCAAGGCGTCGAATGTCCTCAAGCAGCGCATTCTGCGTTCGCACCTGCAGCGCAAGGCAAAGCAGAAGCCGCAGAATCCGGTCGCCTGACCACGAAAACCGTGGAGCGCTTCGCTCAGCCTTTCGGGCAGCTTGAAATTTCCGGTGCAAATCGTTGAAATAGCCGCGAGTCGCGGCGTTCGCGCTATGCCTGTGCAGGAGCGGTAAGATGCAGTTGGAAA
>DBUL01000070.1:494-17272 GCA_002307905.1 Rhizobiaceae bacterium UBA1291 | reverse complement strand
CTGCCGATGTTCATCTTCATGGGCTATATGTTGTCCGAATCCGGCATCGCCGAAGACCTCTACAAGGCCTTCCACGTGTGGTTCGGCGGTTTGCGTGGGGGGCTTGCGCTCGGCACTATCGGCCTGATGGTCGTCATCTCCGCGATGAACGGACTTTCGGTCGCCGGCATGGCGATCGGCGCGACCATTGCGCTGCCCGAATTGCTGCGCCGCGGCTATGACAAAATCATGGTGTCCGGGGTCATCCAGGCGGGCAGTTCACTCGGCATTCTCGTGCCGCCCAGCGTCGTCATGGTGCTCTACGGCATGATCGCCCGCCAGCCGGTCGGCCAACTGTGGCTTGCCNNCGTCTACGTGATCATCCGCTGCCAGATCAATCCCGCCCTCGGGCCGGCCCTTCCCAAAGAGGAACGGGAGATGCGGCTTGTCGACAAGCTCAAGCTTGCGCGTGCCGGGGTGCTGCCCTTTCTCATCTTCTTCCTGATGATGGGCCTGTTCGTCATGGGCGTGACCAGCCTCGTCGAGAGTTCCGCCGTCGGCGCGCTCGGTGCGATGTTCGCGGCCTGGGTAAAAGGTCGCCTGACATGGGCGGTGTGGAACCGCGTCCTGGAGCAGACGCTCGGCATCACCTGCATGTTCATGTGGATCATTCTCGCCGCACTTTGCTTCGGCGCGGTCTTCGACGGACTGGGTGCCGTCAGGGCGCTCGAAGGGCTTTTGGTCGGCGAGATGGGGCTGAGCCCCTGGCAGATCCTGATCCTGATGCAGCTTTCCTTCCTGATCATGGGGGCGTTCCTTGACGATACCGCCATGCTGGTCATTGTCGCGCCCCTCTACATCCCGCTGGTCGGCAAGCTTGGCTTCGACCTGATCTGGTACGGTGTGCTCTACACGATCACCTGCCAGATCGCGTATATGACACCGCCATTCGGCTATAACCTGTTCCTGATGCGGGCCATGGCCCCGCCCGAGATATCCCTGGTCGACATCTACCGTTCGGTGTTCCCGTTCGTCGCGATCATGATCATCGGCATGATTATTATCATGGCCTTCCCACAGATCGCGCTGTGGCTGCCGCAGCACGTCTACGTCCGGGGGTGAGTGGAAATCAACAATCCAAGAGGTCCGGTTGAACGGCCCCGTTGCCTACAGGATCCGCCGATGGCCGGCGGGTCACGGTTCAAAGAAGCAGAAGAGGGAAACAGACATGAACAGCAGAAGACATTTTCTCAAAAAGGCCGGGCTGGTCGCCGCCGCATCGCCGGTCGCG
Source organism: Rhizobiaceae bacterium UBA1291 (assembly GCA_002307905.1). Classification (GTDB taxonomy): domain Bacteria; phylum Pseudomonadota; class Alphaproteobacteria; order Rhizobiales; family Rhizobiaceae; genus Allorhizobium. The sequence continues at coordinate 16,002 of DBUL01000070.1, read as the reverse complement.
CTCGCCGCGCCTTATGTCCGGGCGCAGGACAAGAAGATTACCTGGCGTCTCCAGACCTATGCAGGTGCAGCACTTGCCGAATTCGTCGTTCGTCCCGCGGTCGACGCCTTCAACAAGGCCGCCAATGGCGAGATGGAAATCCAGCTCTTCACTGCCGACCAGCTTGTCCCCACGGGCGAGCTGTTTCGCGCCATGCAGGCTGGCACGATCGATGCCGTGCAGTCGGACGACGACTCGATGAACTCGCCGGTCGACATCAAGGTATTCGGCGGCTACTTCCCGTTCGCCTCGCGCTACAGCCTTGATGTGCCGACCCTGTTCTATGAATACGGCCTCGCCGAGATCTGGGATGAGGCCTACACGGAAGTGGGCGTGAAGTGGCTCTCGGCCGGTGCCTGGGATCCGTGCAACTTCGCCACCAACAAGCCGATCACCAAGCTCGACGACCTGAAGGGACTGCGCGTCTTCACCTTCCCGACTGCCGGTCAGTTCCTGTCGCAGTTCGGCATCGTGCCCGTCACCATCCCGTTCGAGGACGTGCCTGTCGCCATGCAGACCGGCGAGATCGACGCGATCGCCTGGTCGGGCATCACCGAAGTGTTCACCTCCGGCTGGGTGGACGTCACCAAGTACTTCCTCACCAACAACGTCTCGGGCGGCTGGGCCGGCTCCTTCTTCGCCAATGCCGATCGGTGGAACGAGGTGCCGGAACATCTGAAGACGCTCTTCAACCTGTGCATGGACAGCTCGCACTATCACCGCCTGCACTGGTACTGGGGTGGCGAGGCGAAGCTTCGTGCCGAGGGCGGACGTCTCGAACTCACCAGCATTCCCGATGCCGAGTGGAAGACGGTCGAGGATGCCGCGCATGTCTTCTGGGAAGAGGTCGCCAAGCAGACGCCACGCACGGGCAAGGTCGTCGAGATCCTCAAGAAGTACAATTCCGACATGGAAAAGGCCGGCAAGCCCTACCGCTACGGCTGATCGAGCAGGCACCAAAGACCGTGATCCGGGGCTGCTTTCCCCGGATCACGCCAAACCAGAACCATTCCGGGCTGGCGCCCGGTCAGATTGAGACCAGGATTTTCCGATGGCCGCGCAGTACACGTTTGACGATCTGAAGAAGGATGTTGCCGAAGGCCGCATCGACACCGTTCTCGCCTGCATGGTCGACATGCAGGGCCGCTTGATGGGCAAACGGTTCCACGCGCAATTTTTCGTCGACAGCGGCTGGAAGGAAACGCACAGCTGCAATTACCTGCTGGCCACCGACATGGAAATGGAAACCGTGCCGGGCTATAAGGCGACGAGTTGGGAGAAAGGCTACGGCGACTATGCCTTGAAGCCCGACCTTTCGACGCTGCGGCGCGTGCCTTGGCTCGACGGCACGGCGCTCGTGCTCTGCGACGTGCTGGACCACCACACCCACGAGGACATTCCCCATTCTCCGCGCGCCATCCTGAAGAAGCAGGTCAAGCGGCTCGAAGCCATGGGACTGAAGGCCTTCATGGCGACCGAACTGGAGTTCTTCCTGTTCGACCAGACCTATGACGATGCGCGCGCCTCCGGCTATCGCGACCTGCAACTCGCCTCCGGCTATAACGAGGACTACCACATTTTCCAGACGACCAAGGAAGAGGACGTGATGCGGGCGATCCGCAACGGTTTGCAGGGCGCCGGCATCCCGGTCGAGAACACCAAGGGCGAGGCGTCGGCGGGTCAGGGCGAGGTCAATGTGCGCTATGCCGACGCGCTGACAATGGCCGACCGCCACGTCATCATCAAGAATGCCTGCAAGGAGATCGCTTGGCAGCGCGGCAAGGCGATCACCTTCCTCGCCAAGTGGCACTATAATGCCGCCGGTTCGTCCTCGCATATCCACCAGTCGCTGTGGAGCGCGGACGGCAAGACGCCGCTGTTCTTTGACGACAACGGCGAACACGGCATGTCCGGGCTGATGAAGCATTATATGGCGGGCCTGCTGTCGCACGCCAGCGAGATCACCTATTTCCTCGCTCCCTACATCAACTCCTACAAGCGCTTCATGGCGGGCACGTTTGCACCGACCAAGGCAATCTGGTCGAAGGACAACCGCACCGCCGGCTACCGGCTCTGCGGCGAGAACAGCAAGGCCATCCGCGTCGAATGCCGCGTCGGCGGTTCCGACATCAATCCCTATCTCGCCATGGCGGCGCTGCTGGCCGCCGGCATCGACGGGATCGAACGCAAACTGGCGCTTGAGCCGGCCTTCGTCGGCGATGCTTATGGCGCCCGCGAAGTTCGCGAGATCCCGCGCACGCTGCGTTCGGCGGCCGTTGCGCTGAACGGATCGGGACTGCTGCGGCAGGCGTTCGGCGACGATGTCGTCGAGCACTATGTGCGCGCCGCCGAATGGGAGCAGGAGGAGTATGATCGCAAAATTACCGACTGGGAGGTGGCGAGGGGTTTCGAACGCGCCTGATCCGGCGCGGCCGGCAGCACGGAGCTGGCTGGCCGCCTATCCCTTTCGGGTGATATTCCTGCCGCACGATTGGCAGTATGACAATTTCACGGCCCTTCACGGATCGACCGGGGAGGGCGTTCGTGCCAGCAAGCACCGGACATGCGTGAGCGCCGTCCGGTCGGGGCGAGCCGGTTGCGCCATCTTGGCAGATGGCGCGTGATCCGACTTCGCGCTACTGGCTGGCGAGGCTTTCAAGGAGCAACTGAAAATGACCATGATCAAATGCATTTCGCCGATCGACGGATCGGTTTACGCCGAGCGTCCGGCCATGTCGCTGGAAGCGGCCAGCGAGGCGGTGGCGCGCGCCCGCAAGGCGCAGAAGGCCTGGGCGCGTCGTCCGCTCGAGGAGCGCGTCCAGCTCGTGCTGAAAGGCGTTGCCCGCCTTAACGAGATGGCGGACGAGGTCGTGCCCGAACTTGCCCACATGATGGGCCGTCCGGTGCGCTACGGTGGCGAGTTCAAGGGCTTTAATGAGCGCTCGAACTTTGTCGCATCTATCGCGGCGGATTCCCTTGCGCCCCTGGTGGTTGAAGACAGCGCGACCTTCGAGCGCCGCATTGAGCGCGAGCCGCACGGCGTCGTGCTCGTCATCGCGCCGTGGAACTACCCGTATATGACGGCGATCAACACGGTGGCGCCCGCCCTGATGGCCGGCAATACCGTCGTCATCAAGCATGCCACGCAGACGCTGCTGGTCGGCGAGCGCATGGTGCGCGCCTTCGTCGAGGCCGGCGTTCCCGACGACGTGTTCGTCAACCTGTTCCTCGATCACGCCACCACCTCGGCGCTGATCGCCACCGGCAAGTTCAACTTCATCAACTTCACCGGTTCGGTCGAGGGCGGCCGCTCCATCGAGCGGGCCGCGGCTGGCACCTTCGCCGGCATCGGGCTTGAGCTCGGCGGCAAGGATCCGGGCTATGTGATGGAGGACGCCGATCTCGACGCCGCCGTCGATACATTGATGGATGCCGCTACCTACAATTCCGGCCAGTGCTGCTGCGGCATCGAGCGCATCTACGTCAACGAAAACCTCTACGACGCCTTCGTCGAGAAGTCGGTCGCCTGGGTGTCGAACTACAAGCTCGGCAATCCGCTCGATCCGGAAACGACCCTTGGCCCCATGGCGCACCGCCGTTTTGCCGCGCATGTGCGCGAGCAGATCGCCGCGGCCGTGGCCAAGGGTGCGAAGACGCTCGTCGATCCGAAGCGCTTCCCGCAGGATGATGGGCATGCCTATCTGATGCCGCAGATCCTGGTGAACGTCGATCATTCCATGTCCTTCATGAAGGACGAAACCTTCGGTCCGGCGGTCGGCATCATGAAGGTCAAGAATGACGAGGAAGCGCTTTCGCTGATGAACGACAGCCCCTACGGTCTGACGGCCTCGCTGTGGACGCAGGATCCCGAGCGGGCCGCCCGCATCGGCCACGACATCGAGACCGGCACCGTGTTCATGAACCGGGCCGACTATCTCGACCCGGCACTGTGCTGGACCGGCTGCAAGGAGACCGGCAAGGGCGGCTCGCTCTCGGTCCTCGGCTTCCAGAACCTCACCCGCCCGAAATCCTACCACCTCAAGAAGGTCACGAAATGAACATCGTCGCAAACTGGAGCTATCCCACCGCCATCAAGATGGGGCGCGGCCGCATCAAGGAACTGGCGGACGCCTGCAAGTCGCTTGGCATGAAGAAACCGCTTCTAGTCACCGACCGGGGTCTCGCGCCGATGCAGATCACCCAGGCGGCGCTCGACGTGCTGGAAGAAGCCGGCCTCGGTCGTGGGCTTTTCGCCGACGTCGATCCGAACCCGAACGAGATCAATCTCGAAGCCGGCATCAAGGCCTACAAGGACGGTGGTCATGACGGCGTCGTCGCCTTCGGCGGCGGCTCGGGTCTCGATCTTGGCAAGTGCGTCGCCTTCATGGCCGGGCAGACGCGTCCGGTGTGGGATTTCGAAGACATCGGCGACTGGTGGACCCGCGCCAATTCCGACGGCATCGCGCCGATCGTCGCCGTGCCGACCACGGCCGGTACCGGGTCTGAAGTCGGACGCGCCTCGGTCATCACCAATTCCAAGACCCATGTGAAGAAGATCATCTTCCATCCGAAGTTCCTTCCGGGCGTCGTCATCGCCGATCCGGAACTGACCGTCGGCATGCCCAAGATGATCACCGCCGGCACTGGCATGGATGCATTCGCCCATTGCCTGGAAGCCTATTCCTCGCCCTTCTATCATCCGATGTCCCAGGGCATTGCGCTCGAGGGCATGCGTCTGGTCAAGGAATTCCTGCCGCGCGCCTACAAGGACGGCACCGACATCGAGGCACGCACCAATATGATGTCGGCCGCGGCCATGGGCGCCGTCGCCTTCCAGAAGGGGCTTGGCGCGATCCATGCGCTCTCGCATCCGATCGGTGCGGTCTACAACACCCATCACGGCATGACCAATGCCGTGGTCATGCCGCCGGTGCTGCGCTTCAACCGCCCCGAGATCGAAGAGAAGATTGCGCGTGCGGCCGCCTATCTCGGCATTGCCGGAGGTTTCGACGGCTTCTACGACTATGTCCTGTCGCTGCGGGCCGAACTCGGTGTACCGGAAAACCTGACCGCCATGGGCATCAAGTCCGATCGCATCGATGAACTAACCGCCATGGCGATCGAGGACCCGAGCTGCGGTGGCAATCCGGTGAAGATGACGCTGGAAAACACCAAGGCCTTGTTCCTCGACTGCTTCTGAGCGACCGGAGTTCAATAAATGTCAAGGCCCGCGGCATCGACAGTGCTGCGGGCTTTTTTCTATGCCGATCAGGAGGATGAAGAGGCCGCACTACCATTTTTGGGGAGGTGGGTACGGCCATTTCTTTTCGATTTGTTAACTATAATTAGCAAGGATGAATTTACTGACACCATGAGCCAAAGGTGCCGGCGAGAGCGATGAGACGCTCAGTTCATACCCTTTCGAGGAAACAGCATGCCAGTCATCTCATTTGCCAATGCCAAGGGCGGAGCCGGCAAGACCACGGCCGCCCTGCTGCTCGCGACCGAACTTGCCCATCAGGGCTATCGCGTCGGTATCCTCGATGCCGACCCGCAGCGCTGGATCACGCAATGGCATGAAAGCTCCGGGCCGCAGCACAATATCGAGGTGATTTCAGAAGTTTCGGTCGCATCGATCCAGGGGCATCTGCGCGAACTGTCGCGTACCGCTGACTACACGATCATCGATCTCGCCGGCGCCCGAGATGCCATCGTCACCACCGCGATCGGACTTTCCGACCACGTGATGATTCCGGTGCAGGGCTGCGCCATGGACGCCAAGGGTGCGGCGCAGATCCTCGATCTGATCGCGTTGATGGAAAGCGCGGGCCGTCTCAAGATTGCCCACTCGGTCGTCTTGACCCGCGTAGCCTCGATGGTAACGACGCGCGCGCTCCTCGCCATCAAGGGCCTGCTCTCCGCGCGCGGGGTCAATGTCATGGATACGCCAATCGTTGAACGTAGCGCCTTTCGCGAGATCTTCGACTGCGGCGGCACGCTCTACAGCATGGATGCGGCGCGAATTAGCAATCTCGACAAGGCTCATGAGAATGCGCAGGCCTTCGCCGCAGAGGTGCGTCGCCTGCTGCCGATCAAGGTCATCCGGAGCCAGGAACCGCGCCGTCTGCTCCGTCTCGTTCGAAACGCTGCTTAGTTCTCCTCCCACTCCTCCCGAGCAGCGTAGTGAAAGAGCCGCAGGATTTCGATCCGGCGGCTCTTTTCGTTTGGGAAAGCGTGGAGTGCGTCGGGGCTCTCGCCCGTTCAGTCGATGAATTCTACCGTCACGCCGGGCTTCACCATCTTGGCGAGTTCCGTAGCATCCCAGTTGGTCAGGCGAATGCAGCCATGGCTCTGGGTGCGGCCGATCTTGGACGGTTCGGGTGTGCCGTGGATGCCGTAGGTCGGTTTTGAGAGAGCCATCCACACCGTACCGACTGGGCCGTTGGGGCCTGGCGGAATTGACAGGATCTTGTCGTTCGCTCCCTGCTGGAAGTTGATTTTCGGATTGTAGGTATAGCCCGGATTGAAGGCGATACGCTCGACGGTGACGATGCCGGACGGCGAGGGGGTGTCGGCGGATCCGATACTGGCCGGGTAGGCGGCGATCAGCGCACCGTCAGCACCGTAGGCAAAGACCTGCTTCAGACCCTTGTTGGCGACGATCCTTGCCACTTCGCCCTTCTTCGCCTCGCCAGGGGCCACGACCTTGATGATCGTGCCCGGTATGGTGAAATCGACGCCCGGGTTCAGCGCGCGCAGATAGGCTTCGTCCATGTGGAACTTCTCGGCCAGCTTTTCCGCCGTCGAGGTATAGGAGAGTTCCGGGAGTTGCGCCTTCTGGGCGTAGTCTTCCGGGATGGCGGCAACAAAGGGACCGGCCGCATCGCCGGGCGTGATGGTGTAGGAGGTGATCGCCAGTCCGCCGGAAAGGCGAAGGCGCTCGAGGACGTCCTCGGCATTGTTCGGGTCGATCGTCTCCCCGGTCATTTCCTGCCAGGCGACCAGGGCCTTGTTGACGTTCTGACCCATCTTGCCGTCGATCACGCCGGGCGAGATTCCCTCGCGGTCGAGAAAGACCTGCAGCGCGGTGATTTCCAGCTGCGACAGGTTGCTCTTGACCGGAATATCGGGCGTGACGGTGCGCTGGGGTGTCTGATCCACCGGAGGCGCCATGTCCGGTCCACCGTAAGGCATGTCTGGCATCGGCTCGTCGAGCGGCTGGGGATCGATCACGTTCGGCGGGGGGGTTGTGCCGGGCACGATTCCGTCGTCCTCCCATCCGGGCGGCGGGGAACCGAAGTCGTCGTAGACGGGCGCCCGAGCCTCGCGCTGGCGCGGAAAATAGGTTTCGGCAGGCACTTCGGTGGCCACCAGATTGCCGTAGCGATCGATCAGGACGCGCCGGCCCATCCGGTCGCGACTGATCACGACTTCTCCCGCTTCCGGCGTGAAGTCGAGCAGATCGCCGTCCGGCGAAACCAGCAGTACCGAATTGTTGCGGTAGCCATAGGGTTCGTTGGCCACGACAGATGTGCTCGCACCGGCCAGCAGAGCCGCGACGGAAACCACAATCACGCCCGCTTTCAGCATGTCGACCAAGATTCGCTCCTTCTTTTGCCCATTCGACAAACGCGACAAATTTGACACTAGTGTGGAAGAGGTGAATTCATGATGAATATTGATTTAAATTCCGGCACCGGGGGACATGCCGGCTCGGCTGTCTTGGCAAACGACTAGGTGCACATTTCTTGTGTTCAGCTGCGCTAGCGGGAGGATTTTCTGGTGGCGCGATCCATTGTTCCCTGGTCGCTTGGGGTGACGGTCGGCCAGTTCGATTGCTGGCGCCGAGGATGTCGGGCATGGAGAACTACGCCCAGCTCGAGTCCTGCGCTGCCGGCTACCGGTGCTGGCTTGAGAGCGCGACCGATTTGCCGTACCTCAAGGCTGTCGACGACGGATTGTCCGGCGTGGAGGGGATGATGTCGAGCGGGCAGATCATGACGCCGCCGCCATTGAACGAGGAGACCGCGGCATGATGGAGTTCAAGGGGCGCAAGGGACCGATTCTGACGCTGGACGAGGGCTCCGTTCTGGATGTCGGTTCCTGTGTCGTCGGTGGCGTGGATCTGGCGCCCGGTCGGGCGATCCCGGACGATGGCGATCCGCGCATCGATCATTCGCTCGAAGGCTTTCTGTTCACCTGCGGTCCAGACCATATCCGCCATCCCGAACCGATCGGCGGGGGTAAGGTGGGAATGTATCCGCTGCACGGCTCCTTCTCGTCGCATCCGGCACGCGATGTGGCGTTGTCGGGTGAGGGGAGTGACGCCGAATGCCGCGCTGTCGTCGACGTCAGGCTGGCTGACGGCGGCCGGGCGCGGCTGGAGCGCTGCTGGAGGATCCATGGCGAGAGCGGCGAGGTGAGCCTTGTCGATATCGTGACCAACATCGGCACGACGGCTTTCCCGGCTTTCCTCATGTACCACATGAACCTCGGAGCAAGGCATTTCGACGACGGCGTGCGGCTCGAGGGTGCCATGCTGGACGGCGGCGGCTTCCCCTGGGCTTTCGGTGAGGGCGATGGTGGTGTCTTCTGCGTTCCGGCCGGCAAGGGCGGATGGGCGGAGGTCCGTCTCGGTCCGATCGCAGCGATCGGCGGCAAGACCCTTCTGGTGCGCTTTCGCACCGACACGCTGCCCTTCCTGCAGGTCTGGCGCAATCAGGCGGCGCCGGCTCATGTGCTCGGCCTCGAGCCGGTCTCGCATCGCTGGGAGCCGCGCGCCAAGCTCGCGGAGCGTGGCGAAATGGTCGATCTCGCGCCGGGCGAGAGCCGGGAATACGGGCTCGCCTTCGCTTTCGTCTGACGCTGCCATGGGCCGTGGAACGGGTTGCTCGGCGATTGACGACCGGGCACGCCCATCGTAGATGTTTGCCCCTCGCAAGCAGGGAGCACGCCATGAACATTTCGCAGATCAACGATGAATACTCCGTGACCGGCCAGATCTCGGTTGCCGATCTCGACACGATCAAGGCGCTCGGCTTCAAGTCCATCGTCTGCCATCGCCCGGATGGCGAGGAGGCTGGCCAGCCGACCTTTGCCGAGATCGCGGCGCGCGCCGAGGAACTTGGCCTGAAGATCGCCCATGTGCCGGTCGGTCCGATGGGCGTCACGCCCGACGCCATTTCCGGCATGGTCGATGCGCTCGACGATTTCGACCGGCCGATGCTCGGCTATTGCCGTTCCGGCGCGCGTTCGACCGCGACCTATCAGAAGAGCCAGCACCTGCGCGGCTGAGCAAGCCGTCGCGACTTTCGCTCGCCATTCTCCCTTTCCGTCCCATCACGTCCAACAGGAGTATTTCCCATGACCATCAAGCGTATCGAGCCGGGCGCCCGCATGAGCGGCGCTGTCGTCCACGGCAACACCGTCTATCTGGCTGGCCAGGTCGGTGAAGGCACGTCCGTTACCGAACAGTCGAAGTCGGCTCTGGCCGAAGTCGACCGCCTGCTGGCCGCTGCCGGCACCGACAAGTCGAAGATCCTGCAGACCATCATCTACCTCTCCGACATGTCGACCTTCGGCGAAATGAACGCCGTCTGGGAAGCCTGGATCGACCCGAAGAACCCGCCGGCCCGCGCCACCAGCGAAGCAGCGCTGGCGACCCCGGACTACAAGGTCGAGTTCATCGTCACGGCTGCGATCTGATAAGCGCTTGATGTTCAGAATAAAGAAAAGGCCGGGATCGCTCCCGGCCTTTTCTCGTTTGATCCGAATGGCTTATCAGGTTTTTTCGCGAATCTGAGTCAATGTCTTCATCGGCGTGATCGCCTCCGGGTCGAGCTTGATCTCGATGATCGAAGGCTTGCCGGAGGCGCGGGCGCGTTCGAAAGCGGGAGCAAAGTCTTCCGTCGCCTCGACGATTTCGCCGTGCCCGCCATAGGCGCGGGCGAAGGCGGCGAAGTCGGGGTTGGTGAGGTCGGTGGCGCTGACGCGGCCCGGATACTCTCGCTCCTGGTGCATGCGGATGGTGCCGTAGATGCCGTTGTTCACCAGGCAGACGATGATCGGCAGGTCGTAGCGGATCGCGGTTGCGAATTCCTGCCCGTGCATCATGAAGCAGCCGTCACCGGCAAAGCAGATGACTTCACGGTCCGGATGCAGCGCCTTGGCGGCGACGGCGGCGGGCAGGCCGTAGCCCATCGAGCCCGACGTCGGGGCGGCCTGGGTGGCGAAGTCGCGGAAGCGGTGGAAGCGGTGGACCCAGGTGGCGTAGTTGCCGGCACCGTTGGTGAAGATGGTGTCCTCGGCCGTGTTGGCCTCGATCCAGTCCATGATCGGCCCCATGCGGACCGGGCCGGGGCCTTGGGTCGGCGGCGTCGACCATGAAAGATAGGCGGCGTGCATGGCCTCGGTGCGGGCGGCCCAGATTGGCTGTTCCGGCGCCTTCAGCGCCTTCAGCGCGCCGACGAACTCGACCGGCGCGGCGCAGATGGCGAGGTCCGGGCGATAGACGCGGCCAAGCTCGGAGGGATCCGGATAGACATGCACGAGCGTTTGCGACGGATAGGGCACGTCGAGCAGCGTATAACTGGAGGAGGGCATTTCCGAGAAACGGCCGCCGATCAAGAGCACGAGATCTGCCTCCTTGATCTCCCTGGACAGCGACGGATTGATGCCGATGCCGACGTCGCCCGCGTAGGACGCGTTCAGGTGGTCGAACAGCATCTGGCGGCGGAAGGAGCAACCGATCGGCAGTTTCCAGCGATTAGCGAAATCCTCGAACTCGGAAACGGCCTGCTTGGTCCAGCGCGTGCCGCCGAGAATGGCGATCGGGCGCTTGGCGGTGCTCAGCATCTCGCCCAACCGCTCGATCTGCGCGGGGCCCGGATGGGCTTCGACGGGCATGGCGGCCTTGGCGGCCAGCGCCTCGACCTCGTCTACCAGCATGTCTTCCGGTAGAGAGAGCACGACCGGGCCGGGGCGGCCGGAGGTGGCGACGGCAAAGGCGCGGGTGACGAATTCCGGGATGCGGCGCGCATCGTCGATCTCGCCGACCCATTTGGCGAATTCGGTAAAGGCCCGACGGTACTCGACCTCCTGGAAGGCTTCGCGCTCGCGCATGTCGCGACCGACCTGGCCGATGAACAGGATCATCGGGATCGAATCCTGTTTGGCGATGTGCAGGCCGGCGGTGGCATTGGTCGCGCCCGGACCGCGGGTCACCATGCAGATGCCCGCCTTGCCGGTCAGCCGGCCCCAGGCGTCGGCCATCATCGCAGCACCACCCTCCTGACGGCAGACGAGCGTCTCGATGCCGCTGTCGCGCAGCGCGTCGAGAACGGCCAGATAGCTTTCGCCCGGCACGCAGAAGACCCTGTCGATCCCGTTCATCACCCGGGTTTCGACCAAACGGCGGGCGGCGGTTCCGGAAGCTTGCGTCATATGTTCGCCGTTAGCAGAGTACAGGTTCGTTTGGCCATGCAACCTTATGGCCAAGCTTCACGTTGAAGCGCCAATTCTATCTTCGGGGATTTTCTCATGCGCAANNGCGTTCGACGCCGTTGGCCTTCAGTGCCTCGACGATCAGTTCCCCGCCAGTCTTTTTCATTGGTTCCTCTCCCTTTCGATCTCTGCCAGTTCGGCGAGAATTTCTTGCTGGTGTTCCCCGATCCGTGGGCTCGGTCGCTCGTAGCGCAGCGGCGTCTCGGACAGCACGATGGGGGTGCGTACGCCCGGAATGACGTTTCCGTCGGCATCCTCGAGTTCGATGCGCAGGTCGCGGGCCTTGACCTGCGGGTCATCGAACATCTCGGCGATCGAGTTGATCGGGCCAGCCGGGACGGCATTGGTCTCGCAGGCGGTCAGGAGATCACGCTTGATCCACTTCGCCGTCTCAGCGGTGACGATCCGGCGGACCTCGGTCTTGTTGGCGACGCGGGCCTTGTTGGTCGCGAAGCGTTCGTCCTCGGCGATCCCCGCAATGCCGAGAATGGCGCAGAGCCGCTTGAACTGGCCGTCATTGCCGACCGCAAGGATCAGATGGCCGTCGGCAGTCGGCACGACCTCGTAAGGCGAAATGTTGGGATGGGCATTGCCGAGGCGGACCGGGGCCTTGCCCGAGATGAGGTAGTTCAGGTTCTGGTTCGCGAGCACCCCCGACATGACGTCGAGCAGCGCCATGTCGACGAACTGGCCTTCGCCGGTCTTCAATGCGTGGATCAGCGCGGCCTGGATGGCGGTGACGGCATAGATGCCGGTGAAGATGTCGGCGATCGCCACGCCTGCCTTCATCGGCTGGCCGTCCGGCTCGCCGGTGATCGACATGAAGCCCGACATGCCCTGGACGATGTAGTCATAGCCGGCGAATTCGGCATATGGGCCGTTCTGGCCAAAGCCGGTGATCGAGCAGTAGATGAGCTTCGGATTGACCGCCTTCAGGCTGTCGTAGTCGAGCCCGTATTTCTTCAGGCCCCCGAGTTTGAAGTNNCTCGATCAGCACGTCGGAGGTCGCGGCCAGCCGGCGGACGATCTTCTGGCCTTCCTCGGTCTTCAGGTCGACGGCGATCGAGCGCTTGTTGCGGTTGGTCGAATGGTAATAGGCGGCCGACAGGTTTTCGAAGTCCTTGCCCTCGACGAAGGGCGGGCCCCAGGCGCGCGTGTCGTCGCCGCCGTCCGGGTTTTCCACCTTGATCACGTCAGCGCCCATGTCGGCGAGCATCTGGCCGGCCCAGGGACCGGCGAGAACGCGGGCCAGTTCAAGGACGCGGATGCCGGCGAGCGGCGGTTTCTTCGGTTGCGTATCGGTCATGGAATGTCCTGTCATGGCGCAAGCGTGGCGTTTTCAGAGACCGGCTTCGAGGTGAAGCGGCGCTCCCGCCAGATGATGAAGAGGCCGGAGCCGATGATGATGGCAATACCCAGCCATTTGATGGCATCGGGGAATTCGCGGAACACCAGCCAGCCGAAGATCGTCGTGGTGACGATTTCGAGATATTGCAGCGGANNCCGAGACCGCTGCGGCAAGGCCGACGCCGGTCATCCACATCATGCTGGTGAGATCCGGCAGGCTCGGGGCAAATATCGCAGGCATGCTCCGGCCGAAGAGGGCTATCGCCGCCAGCGAGATTACCAGGCCCCAGAAGCCAGTCTCGATCTGCATCGACCAGGGATCCTCGCGGTGGGCAAGCTTACGTGTCAGAATGGCAAACACGGCCACGCAGAAGGCGGAGACGGCCGGAAGGAGCGCGATGAAGCCCACTTCCTTGAAAGTCGGCTGAATGATTAAAAGCGCTCCGCCGAAACCGACGGCGCAGGCGCTATAGCGGCGCCAGCCGATGGTTTCCTTGAGGAATATGCTGGACAGCACGGTCAGGATGATCGGTTCGATGAAGAAGATTGCCAGGGCGTCAGCAACCGACATGACCGCAAGCGCTGTGACGTAGCAGACCATGGAGAGCGCGATCAGACCGCCGCGGGCGATATGAGAGCCGGTATTGGCCATGGAGAAACGTGGCAGGCGTCGGCGCCAGAAAAATATCGGCATCATGAACACCATCTGGAGCAGGAACCGCACCGCGGTGATCTCCATGGGCGATGTGGTCTCGGTGGCGAGCTTGGAGAAGATGTCGATGAAGGGAGCGATCAGCACCGCTGCGACCATGAGAAGGAGACCGACTGTCACATCCGCGGACGGGGCGGGCAGGGCCTGCGCGGGGTGTCCGGGTGGGGTGGTCATCGCGGGCTATGCTCTTTTGCGGTGCGGAACGCGGCTAGCCGTGCGCTCGCGGTTTCACGAACAGAATCCTGTTGGTCTACCTATAGCTTCGGCCTTGATGGTAAGCACTTGAATTTCTCTCATGGGATCATTCCGTTTCGGCATCGCGAGGGCTTCAGGCAAGCCGCGCTGCAGCTCGGGCGGTGATGCTGTCGCACCAGCTTATGAAGTCGGCGATGGCTTTCTCGCGGCCGATCTCGTTCAGAGTTTCATGGCGCATGTCCGGATAGATCCGGGTGGTGACCGCAGCAAAACCAAGACCGCTGAGCCGTTTGCTCAGCCACTGGATGGCTTTGGCATTGTCGGTCGCAGGGTCCTCTCCACCGCCGACCAGATGGATCGGCATCGATTTCGGCAGATGGTTCAATTGTGCATGCGAGGCGCCGCGGAAGGTCAGGGTGAACACGTCGCGCCACATCGCGACGCTTGCGTCGAAGCCGCAGAGAGGGTCGCGGGCATAGACGTCGACTTCGGCCGCATCATGCGACAGCCAGTCGAAATCGGTTCGGCGGTTGGGAATTCGCTTGCCCCAGGCGAGGAAGGTCGCTCGCGGCAGGATGAGGCTCGGCACATCCGAGCCTTTGAGCATGCGCTCGAGCGCCAGAACCATCTGGGCGATGCGACCGGCAGTTCCTGGATTGAAGTTGGAGTTCCACACGGCCAAGGCATCAAAAGCGTCCGGATGGTCCGTTGCCGTATTGAGCGCGATCAACCCGCCCATGGAATGACCGAAGAGGATCACCGGAAGGCCCGGAAATCGTTCGACGGCGAAGTCGCGCATGGCCAGCGTGTCGGCAATCACGAGCCTCCATCCCTCGCGCCGGGCAAAACGGCCGATCGGCGCGTCGACCGCCGTCGTCTCGCCATGGCCACGGTGGTCGTGGGCGAAGACGTGATAGCCTGCCACGGAGAGCGCCTCGGCAAAACGCTGATAACGGCGCGAATGCTCGGCCAGGCCGTGGCAGATGACGACGATGCCCTTTGCCGGCGCGGATGCCGCCTGATGATGATAGGTCAGTTGCGCGCCGCTGATCGTGGCCAGCCGGTGGGCGTTTACAAATGGCATTCTCGTTCTCCCTCGCCGCACCAAGGGTTAAATGGCATCGTCAAGGGCGGCAAAGGAAATATTCATGTCGGGACCTGAGGACGAGGCGCTGGTGGTGAGCAGAGTGCTCGCATGGCGCAGATACAGGCCGCTGGGTGACAGGTCAGGCCAGAAAAGAGCCCGGTATCGCAGCCTTCCGCATTGCCCCCGCAGGCGCTTTCGCCTACATAGCGGCAAATCCCCTTCACGCCCGCGGAGCAATTCAACACGATGGCACGTCAGTTCATCTATCACATGGCCGGCCTCAACAAGGCCTTTGGCGCCAAGAAGATCCTCGAAAACGTCAACCTGTCCTTCTATCCGGATGCCAAGATCGGTATCCTGGGTCCGAACGGCGCTGGTAAGTCGACGGTTCTTAAGATCATTGCCGGTCTCGACAAGGAATATACCGGCGAAGCCTGGTTGGCCGAAGGCGCGACGCTGGGCTATCTCGAGCAGGAGCCGCATCTCGACCCGACCAAGACCGTGTTCGAAAACGTCATGGAAGGCGTCGCCAAGAAGACGGCGATCCTCGAACGCTACAACGAACTGATGATGAACTATTCCGACGAGACGGCGGACGAGGGCGCCAGGCTCCAGGACGTCATCGA
>DBUL01000070.1:0-230 GCA_002307905.1 Rhizobiaceae bacterium UBA1291 | reverse complement strand
GGCCAAGTCCAAGGCGCGTATCAAGTCCTACGAGCAACTGGTCGAAGCCGCTGCCAACGTTCGTCCCGGCGACGCGCAGATCATCATTCCGGTCAGCGAGCGTCTCGGCCAGGTGGTCATCGAGCTGGACGGCGTCACCAAGGGCTATGGCGATCGCGTGCTGATCGAGGATCTGACGATGAAGCTGCCGCCGGGCGGTATCGTCGGCGTCATCGGCCCGAACGGCGCCG